>JAJZCL010000006.1 GCA_021846165.1 Bacillota bacterium
ATCGGAATCACACCGGCCGCGTTCACCTTGATCGGAATGTGCGTGGTCTGTCCGCCATACACCTTCATGCCTATCTGTTGGCGCGTGTACTGCACTGGAATTCGACGCACCGCCTGTTGCACATATACGATGAATGTCGTGATTAAGAGCAACGCGACCAACAGCAATACCACCTTGACAATGTTCAGAAACCACTGATCTGGGTGCGCATAAAACCAGTTGCTGTAAATCTGTGGAATGATTACTTCGACACGAGACAGGATGCTGAGAAAAATGATCACCGATATTCCATTGCCGACCCCTTTATCGGTAATCTGTTCCCCCATCCACATCAGCAACGTCGTTCCCGCTGTCATCGTAATGGCGATCACGGCATAAGTCCAAAGGCTTGGATTCGTGATAAACCCGGTGCCAAGTTCACGACTGAACGAAACGGTCAACGCGATCGACTGAACAAGACCAAGCGCGATCGTCAAGTAGCGAGTCCATTGATTTAGCTTGACGCGTCCCGTTTCGCCTTCTTTAGACCAGTCTTCCCACTGCTTAATCACGCCCATTTGCAACAGTTGCACCACAATGGATGCCGTCACATACGGATAGATGCTCATGGAGAAAATGGAGAAGTTATAAAGAGCTCCGCCAGAAAAAGTGTTCAATATGCCAATCAACGGGCTTTTTCCTGCCATCGACTGCAACAACTGCGCGTTGACCCCCGGAACCGGTATGACCGCACCGATGCGGTATATGGCAAGGAACACCAGCGTAAAAAACACTCTTTTGCGAAGATCCTTAGCTCGCCAGAGCTTCCCCAACGAATAGAGCATCTCAGATCACCTCGGCAGTTCCGCCGGCAGCCGCGATTTTTTCTTTCGCTGCGCCTGAAAACGCGTGAGCCTTCACGTTCAACGCTACCGTAAGCTCTCCGTTGCCCAAAATTTTGACTCCGTCTTTTACCTGTTTGACAATGCCCATTTCCAGCAGCGTGTCTGGCGTCACATCAGTTCCAGCCGCAAACTGATCAAGTTGCCCCAGATTGATGATGCTCCACTCTTTCTTAAATGGGTAATTAGAAAATCCGCGTTTTGGCAGGCGACGGAATAGCGGCGTTTGTCCGCCTTCAAACCCCGGCCTTACCCCACCGCCGGCGCGTGCCCATTGCCCCTTATGCCCGCGTCCTGACGTCTTCCCTAACCCTGAGCCGATTCCGCGCCCCAGTCGTTTGCGACTCTTTCGCGATCCTAAAGCGGGTCGCAATTCGTCCAGTTTCATATGAAATCCCTCCAACTCGCCTTACCCTTCGACTTCTGTGCAAGTGACGAGGTGATTGATCTTTGCCACCATGCCACGAATGCTTGGATTGTCCTCGTGCATCACGCTTTGATGCATTTTATGGAGGCCAAGCGCGCGAACGGTAGCCCGTTGCTTTTCGTTACGCCCGATCAGGCTACGCACGAGCGTAATTTGCAGTTGCTTCACCATCATGCCCTCCTAGTGACGCAGTTCTTCTAATGGAATCCCACGAAGCACAGCAACGTCTTCCGGGCGCTTTAACAATTTCAGACCCGCAATCGTCGCTTGCACCATATTGATCGCGTTCGCCGATCCCAATGATTTGGTGACGATGTCCTTCACACCAGCGAGTTCAAGCACGGCGCGGGCAGGACCCCCGGCAATCACGCCAGTCCCTTCACGGGCGGGGCGGATCAACACCTTGCCAGCACCAAAGCGCCCCACAATCGCATGGGGAACCGTTGTGCCTTCCATTGGGATCTTGATCAGATTTTTCTTTGCGTCGGCCACACCTTTGCGCACCGCTTCTTGAACCTCTGACGCCTTACCGAGTCCGGCTCCCACATGACCGTTTTCGTCTCCAACCACGACCAGCGCGCTGAAACTAAAACGACGTCCGCCTTTGACCACTTTCGCCACGCGGTTGATGGAAACCACGCGCTCTGACAACTCCAAGTTTGATGGATCAATTAGCACAGGCACATTTCCCTCCTTTGACGGTGATTAGAATACAAGTCCAACTTCCCGAGCCGCATCGGCCAGTGCCTGAATGCGCCCGTGATACAGATAGCCGCCGCGATCAAATACGACGGATTGAATGCCTTTTTCCATTGCCCGTTCCGCCACCAGTTTGCCAATCAACTGCGCCGCTTCGACCGTGTTGCCGTGAACAATCTGGCTGCGAACGCCTTTCTCCACCGTAGATGCCGAGACGATGGTTCGTCCTGCCGCATCATCGATCAACTGAGCGTAAATATGCTGTTCCGAGCGGAACACGTTAAGGCGCGGCCGTACCTGAGTGCCTGATAGGCGACGGCGGATTCTGAAGTGGCGGCGCTTGCGCACTGCCTCTTTGTCCGGTTTCGTAATCACAGTTCCACGCTCCTACCTACTTCTTGCCGGTCTTACCGACTTTTTGACGGACTTTTTCTTTCTCATAACGAACGCCTTTGCCCTTATATGGCTCCGGTTTGCGAATGTCGCGAATCTTCGCAGCGAATGTTCCGACTTTTTCCTTATCAATCCCTTTTACGATCAAGCGATTGTTGGCGGGCACTTCAAGTTCTATGCCCTCTGTCGGAATGATCTCCACAGGATGGGAAAATCCAAGCGACATCGTGACTTTATCGCCAGACTTCGCGGCGCGATAGCCGACGCCCACCAGTTCCAACGTCTTCTGGTATCCGTTTGAAACGCCTTCGACCATGTTAAATACAACGCTGCGTGTGGTGCCGTGCAGACTGCGGTGTGTTTTCGAATCTGACGGTCGTTCTACGACGACCTGATCGCTTTCCACGCGCACGATCATTTCCGGATGCAACTCACGTTGCAGTTGTCCTTTAGGCCCATTCACCGTGATCAAGTTGCCGTCAAGTTTTACCTCAACGCCTTGCGGCACGGCAATGGGTTTTTTACCGATTCGGGACACCAGTTACACCTCCTACCTACCAATTCGATACTACCAGACGTAGCAGATGACCTCTCCGCCCACCCTGCTTTGCCTTGCTCTGCGATCCGTCATAATTCCCTTGGAAGTCGACACAATCGCAATCCCCAAACCACCAAGCACGCGCGGCAATTCCTCCGCCTGCGCATAAATGCGCAGCCCAGGCTTGCTGATGCGCTTAAGACCTGTGATCACCCGCTCATTGTTGGGACCGTACTTCAAGTACACACGGATCGTGCCCTGCTTATTGTCCGGGATAAACTCTGTGTCGCGCACGTACCCCTCATCTTTAAGGATTTGCGCTATCGCCAACTTGATCTTTGAACCCGGTATATCCACTTTTTCATGTCCGACCATATTGCCGTTGCGAATGCGCGTCAGCATGTCGGCAATCGGATCTGTCATCACCATCGCGAGAACCCTCCTTTCAAAAAAACCTTACCAGCTTGCCTTTGTAATGCCGGGCAATTGGCCTTGATGCGCCAGTTCGCGGAAGCAAATCCGGCAGATCCCGTACTTCCTAAGCACTGAGTGCGGGCGTCCGCAACGCTTGCAGCGCGTATACGCGCGGGTACTAAACTTGGGGGCGCGTTGCGATTTAATGATCATCGACTTTTTGGCCACAACGTTACCTCCTGTCCGTTAAGATTGACGAAATGGCATTCCCAGTTCAAAGAGCAGCGCACGCGCTTCCTCGTCTGTCGGGGCCGTCGTCACGACAACGACATCCATTCCGCGAATTTTGTCGATTTTGTCGTACTCCACTTCAGGGAAAATCAGTTGCTCGCGCAAACCCAGCGTATAATTGCCGCGACCGTCGAACGATTTCGGGGATACGCCGCGAAAATCGCGCACCCGTGGGAGCGCCACGTTGAACAGCTTATCGAGAAAGTGATACATTCTCTCCCCGCGCAGCGTCACCTTGACACCGATCTTCTGACCGGCGCGCAGTTTGAATCCTGCAATCGATTTTTTCGCTTTTGTGACAACCGGTTTTTGACCGGCAATCAGGGTTAGATCACTCACCGCAAAATCGATGATTTTTTCGTTCTGCGCCGCTTCGCCTACCCCCATGTTGATGACCACTTTCTCCACACGCGGCACTTGCATGACGCTCTTGTAGTTAAACTGTTTCATCATGGATGAAACGACTTTTTCATCGTATTGCTCACGAAGCCTCGTCATCTTCTCACCTCAATCCTGACCTGGCTACTTGTCAAGCACTTCGCCAGATTTTTTTGCAAAACGCACTTTGGTTCCGTCGTTCAGAAATTTGTACCCCACTCGCGTCGGCGTGCCGGTTTTTGGATCGACGATCATGACGTTAGAGGCCGCAATCGACGCCTCGCGCTCGATAATTCCGCCGTCCGGGTATTTAAGGCTCGGCTTCGTGTGCCGCTTAATCACGTTCACGTCTTCGACGACCACGCGGTTCTTTTTTGGCAACACAGCGATGACCTTGCCCTTTGTGCCTTTATCCTTGCCAGCTATAACGATCACTTGATCGCCAGTCTTAATTTTTAACTTCGGCTGTGTCATTTTACCACCTCCCGCTCGTCCGTCAGTTACAGCACTTCCGGCGCCAGCGATATGATCTTCATAAAATCCCGTTCGCGCAACTCTCTTGCCACAGGTCCAAAAATACGGGTGCCCCTCGGACTCTTGTCTTCGCGGATGATCACTGCGGCATTCTCGTCAAAACGGATATAAGATCCGTCATCCCTGCGCACGCCTCGTTTCGTCCGAACGATCACCGCTTTCACCACGTCGCCTTTCTTGACAACGCCTCCTGGTGTAGCGCTCTTCACTGAAGCCACAATAACATCGCCGATGTTGGCCGTTTTCCGATTCGATCCGCCGAGGACACGAAAACACATGATTTCTTTGGCGCCTGAGTTATCTGCCACGACCAACCTGGTTTGTGGTTGAATCACAATCCTTGCCTCCCCTCGCTAACCCCGCTCGGCTTAGAGAATTTCCGCGCGCTTTACGATTTCCACCAAGCGCCACCGCTTATCCTTGCTGAGTGGGCGAGTTTCCATGATTTTTACCGTATCACCAATTTTCGCATCGTTCAGTTCGTCGTGGGCTTTGTACTTTTTCGAGTACTTGACCCGCTTGCCGTAAAGAGGATGCGGCTTGACGGTTTCCACCGACACGACAATCGTCTTTTGCATCTTATCGCTTACCACCGTGCCTGTACGCACCTTGCGGTAATTGCGGTCTTCACTCACTGCGCTTCCCTCCTGTCCTTAGCTGATCCCCAGTTCCCGCTCGCGCAGGATCGTCTTGCACCTAGCGATCGCCTTGCGCACTTCGCGAATCCGCATGGGGTTCTCCAGTTGGCCGGTCGCCAGTTGAAAGCGCAAGTTGAACAACTCCGTCTTCAGATCGCCAATTTCGTCTTGCAATTCCGTATCCGACTTCTCGCGGAGATCACTCACCTTCACTTGGCGCACCTCCCGCACGTTCCACAATTTTCGTCTTGATCGGCAGCTTGTGCGATGCCAGTCGCAGCGCTTCCCGAGCCACTTCCTCCGGTACGCCCGCCAGTTCAAACAAAATCCGTCCTGGCTTCACAACGGCCACCCATTGCTCAGGTGAGCCTTTTCCGCTCCCCATGCGGGTTTCCGCTGGTTTTGCGGTCACTGGCTTGCTTGGAAAAATTTTGATCCACACCTTGCCGCCGCGGCGAATGTAACGGGTCATCGCAATACGGGCAGCTTCGATTTGACGGTTGGTCACCCACGCCGGCTCTAACGCCTGCAGCCCGTATTCACCGAATGTGACTTCGTTGCCGCCTTTACTCATGCCCTTCATGCGACCGCGATGCTCTTTCCGGTGTAACACGCGTTTTGGCATTAACATTGTTCGTAACCTCCTATTCGGCGCCCTTCTTCGCTTTAACAGGAAGGATTTCGCCGCGGTAAATCCACACTTTGACGCCGATGCGCCCATACGTGGTGTGCGCTTCGGCTAACGCGTAATCGATGTCCGCGCGCAGCGTGTGTAGCGGCACCGTGCCTTCGGCATACCCTTCGGAACGGGCGATGTCCGCGCCACCGAGACGCCCCGACACCTGCACCTTGATCCCTTTCGCGCCCGCACGCAGCGTACGTTGAATGCCTTGCCTCATCGCACGGCGAAACGCGACGCGCCGTTCCAGTTGCAGCGCGATGTTCTCGGCAACCAGTTTGGCGTCGAGATCAGGACTCTTGATTTCCGAGATGTTGATGTGGACGCGCTTGCCGGTCAAATCATTGAGTTGATTGCGCAGATTGTCCACTTCGGTACCGCCCTTACCGATCACCATGCCTGGTTTGGCGGTATGAATGGTGATGTTGACGCGATTAGCGGCCCGTTCGATTTGAACGCGGGCAATTGCCGCATCCTTCAGGCGTTTTCCCAAGAAACCGCGAATCACAAGGTCTTCATGCAACAAGTTCTTGTAGTCCTTCTTACCGGCATACCACTTCGATTCCCAATCGCGGATAATGCCAATGCGCATGCCAATCGGGTGAACCTTTTGCCCCATCCAGTCGATCCCTCCCTACTTTTCGCTCACATACACAGTCACGTGACTGGTACGCTTCATAATGCTGTACGCCCTGCCCTGAGCACGTGGGTGAAACCTCTTCAACGTCGTGCCTTCATCCACAAAAATTTTGCTGATAAACAGTTCCTCAGCATCCATGTTAAAATTGTGTTCCGCATTCGCAATCGCGGACTTCAGCACCTTTTCCACAACCGGCGAACCGGCCTTTGGCGTGTGCTTCAGTATGGCGATCGCCTCGCCGACTCTTTTCCCGCGAATCAGATCGACCACCAGTCGCATCTTGCGCGGCGCTATACGGATGTGCTTGGCCACCGCCTTCACTTCCACCTTGCGCGCCCTCCTTTATCCACCAGATACACTCCGTTCACGGGCGTTACCGTGAACGCGATGACTTTTCGTCGCCCGCATGCCCTTTAAAGGTTCTTGTCGGCGCGAACTCGCCGAGCTTATGCCCCACCATGTCTTCGCTGATGTACACCGGAACATGCTTGCGTCCGTCGTGCACCGCGATGGTATGGCCAACGAATTGGGGGAAAATCGTCGAGCGTCGTGACCATGTTTTGATCACCTTTTTCTCGTTGACACTATTCAGCGTTTCGATTTTTTTCATCAGATGATCATCTGCAAACGGTCCTTTTTTGAGTGAACGACCCATGTCCCCGTCCTCCCTTCCACTACTTTTTCCGCCGACGCACAATATACTTGTCGGTCGTGTGGTTCTTCTTGCGCGTCTTCTTGCCAAGCGTCGGCTTGCCCCAAGGGGACATCGGCGACTTGCGACCAACGGGTGCACGCCCTTCACCGCCGCCGTGCGGGTGATCGTTCGGGTTCATGACGACACCACGAACAGTCGGGCGAATTCCCTTCCAGCGCGAGCGACCCGCCTTACCGACATTGACATTCTCATGATCGAGATTGCCGACCTGTCCCACGGTTGCCCTGCACTCCTTACGCACCATGCGTACCTCGCCCGACGCAAGACGCAGGGTGACGTAATCGCCTTCCTTGCCAAGAAGTTGTGCTTCTGCGCCCGCCGCGCGCGCCATTTGGCCGCCCTTGCCCGGATGCAATTCCACGTTATGGACAACGGTACCAACCGGAATGTTGACAAGCGGCAACGCATTGCCCGGCTTGATGTCGGCGTCGGAGCCCGACACGACGTTATCGCCGACCTTCAACCCATTCGGCGCGAGGATGTAGCGCTTCTCGCCATCGACATAATGAATCAGCGCAATCCTCGCGGATCGGTTTGGATCGTACTCAATCGTGGCAACACGCCCTGGTATGCCATCTTTGTCGCGCTTAAAATCGATCAAACGATACTGGCGCTTGTGACCGCCGCCTTGATGGCGTGTGGTGATTTTCCCTTGATTGTTGCGCCCAGCCTTTTTCGGCAAGGGCCTAAGCAGCGACTTTTCCGGCTCATCGGTCGTGATTTCCTCGAACGCTGACACAGACATAAAACGACGGCCAGGTGAAGTCGGTTTGTATTTTTTGATCGCCACTTGATTCCCTCCTTTACACTAACCGCCTGTTACGAATAATACTCGGGCAGCGTCGAATCCTCGCTAAACTTAACCATCGCCTTTTTCCATTTCGACGTGAATCCATACTGCTTGCCGAACCTTTTGCGCTTTGCAGGCACCCACATCGTATTCACGCGAACCACTTTTACGCCGTCAAACACCGCCTCCACCGCTTTGGCGATTTCGATCTTGTTCGCTTTGCCGTCGACCTCGAACACATACACGCGGTCTTCCATCAACTTGGTCGCCGCTTCCGTAATGATCGGGCGCCTAATAATATCGTGAGGGTCTTTCATCATTTCGCAAACACCTCCTCAACGCGGGCGACACCTGCTTTGGTAATGACAAGACGGTCATGCCAGAGCAAATCGTAGACGTTGATGGTCTCTGCGGCGCTGTAAGACACGCCTTGCAAATTGCGCAATGAACGATAGATGGTATCGCTCTTGGTCACGTCGACAAGCAGTGCTTTTTTCTGGATGCCAAGAACTTTCAATGCGGCAACCATATGTCGCGTCTTCGCTTCCGGCAACGAAAGCTCATCGAGCACAATCAGCCCGCCTTCCGCCACCTTGCTGCTGAGAACAGAGCGAAGCGCGATTCGGCGCACCTTTTTCGGCAGTTGGTACGCATAACTTCTCGGCGCCGGACCATGCACCGTACCGCCACCGACCCACTGCGGTGAGCGAATACTGCCTTGGCGCGCCCGCCCAGTGCCTTTCTGCCGCCACGGCTTGCGACCGCCGCCGCGCACTTCCGCCCGGGTTTTGACCTTGTGCGTACCCGCCCTGCGGCTGGCAAGCTGGCTTTGTACCACATCATGTACGATCGATTCGTGAATTTCCGCATTCCAAACTTGCTCGGAGAGTTCCAATTCTCCCACTTGTTCACCTTGCAAATTATATACAGGCACCACTAGCACGTGTTACCCCTCCTTTCATTTGGATTGTTTCTTAACGGCCGCACGCAGTGTCACAAATGAGTTTTTCGGTCCAGGAACGGCTCCTTTGACAAGGATCAAGTTCCTCTCCACGTCCACTTTTACCACTTGTAAATTCTGCACCGTCACACGCTCGTGACCCATGCGGCCATGCATGCTTTGCCCTTTAAAAACGCGGTTGGCCGCGATGGAGCCAAGTGAGCCAACGCCACGATGGTATTTCGAGCCGTGCGCCATCGGACCACGCGACTGGTTGTGGCGTTTGATCGGACCCGCCGTGCCTTTGCCCTTCGATACGCCAATCACGTCCACATACTCGCCGTCCGAAAAGATTGAAGCGACGACTTCTTCTCCCACCCCGTACTCACGATCGAGAGAACCGCGGATCTCGCGTACGTAGCGCTTGGCAACGGTATTCGCTTTTGCGGCGTGACCAGCCTCCGGCTTGTTGGGTCGCTTTTGGTCAGCGAACCCAAGTTGCACGCTGCTGTACCCGTCAATGGACGGAGTCTTCACCTGCAAAACAACGCAAGGACCGGCTTCGATGACCGTCACCGGAACGACGTTCCCGCTTTCGAGAAACACTTGCGTCATGCCAAGTTTGCGTCCAAGAATCCCTTTCATGTGTACACCTCCTGCGACACCTTAAAACTACTGTTTAATTTCTACATCCACGCCCGACGGCAAATCTAGCCGCATCAGCGCATCCACCGTCTGCGACGTTGGATTCAGTATATCGATCAGCCGTTTATGAGTACGCATCTCAAACTGCTCACGCGAATCTTTGTACTTGTGCGGAGCGCGCAAGATGGTAATGACCGACTTGTCAGTCGGCAGCGGAATCGGCCCCGCGACACTGGCGCCGGAACGCTTCGCCGTCTCTACGATCTTCTCTGCCGATTGATCGAGCAGTTTGTGATCGTACGCTTTCAGACGGATTCGGATCTTCTGTTTTGCCACATGTTTCCCTCCTTCGTCGCCCAATCATCTGGACATACTCAGCAAAAATTTCCTCAGTGGTATCGCATATGGCGGACGATACGTAAGCAACCTTTTGCTTCATCGCAGTCTAAAGTCAACAATATAAAATTATACTGAATTGCATCGGCAAACTCAAGACTATTTTGCCGTATTTGTCGTTTGCGGCAAATATTTTTCTTGAGTGGTGCCGATCACCTTAAAGTCATTCAACGGCCAGAACACCAAATCAACGCGGCCAATCACTTTCGAGATCGGAATCGGGCCGATGATGCGACTGTCCTCACTAATGTTGCGGTTGTCGCCCATCACAAACAAATCCCCTTTTGGCACGGTCGTCGGTCCGTAGTTGTTGTAGGGATTCATCGGTTGGTTGATGTACGGTTCGTTGATCACCTTCCCGTCGAGAATCAGTTTGCCGTCTTTGACGGCAACCGTGTTCCCCGGCAAACCAATGACGCGTTTGACCCAGTCCTCTCCGTCTGGAGCGTGAAACACAATGATGTCGCCGCGCTTCGGAGTTTCAAAGTAATACGGCACCTTATCGACGATCAGGTGTTCGCCATTCGCAAGGGTTCGATCCATCGAATGCCCGTCCACCACAAACTGTTGCAAGATGAAAAGGTGAATCCCTTCAGCAATAATGAGCGCGACAATGATAGCTTTCAACCAGTCCCACACTTCGGACCAACGTTTGCGTTTTTCCGTCGACTGCTCACTTGTGCTTTCCATATTATCTACCATGTTTGTCCCCCTGCATACCATCCTCCAGTTTGGAGGACGTTTTGTGCCCATAAACTGCATTATACAGACTTGTCTTAGTCGTCGCCATTGGTGATTCTTTTGAACCATAAAAAAAGTCGGGCACAGATCTGCGCCCGACTTTTTGACCATCACTTCGCTTATTTCGTAATCTCAACCACGACTCCGGCGCCGACCGTGCGGCCACCTTCGCGAATGGCAAAGCGCGTGCCGTCCTCAATGGCGATCGGCGAAATCAATTCGACGGCCAGCGTCACGTTGTCGCCAGGCATGACCATTTCTGTGCCGTCCGGAAGTCCGATCACACCCGTCACGTCGGTGGTGCGAAAATAAAACTGTGGGCGATAGTTATTGAAAAAGGGTGTGTGGCGTCCGCCTTCTTCTTTTTTCAATACGTACACTTGCGCCTTAAACTTGGTGTGGGGTTTGATCGAACCCGGCTTACAAATAACCTGACCGCGCTCGATGTCTTTGCGATCCACGCCGCGCAGCAGCGCACCGATGTTGTCGCCCGCTTGCGCAAAGTCGAGCAGCTTGCGGAACATTTCAATGCCCGTGGCCACCGTTTTGCGCGGCATTTCCTCAAAACCGACAATCTCCACTTCGTCGCCAACCTTAAGCTGTCCGCGTTCCACACGACCCGTCGCCACAGTGCCGCGACCGGTGATGGTGAACACGTCTTCAACTGGCATCAGGAACGGCTTTTCTGTATCGCGTTCCGGCGTCGGGATGAAGCTGTCCACCGATTCCATCAACTCGTCGATCTTTTTGGCCCAGTCGCCGTTCGGGTCTTCCAGCGCCTTGAGGGCGGAGCCGCGAATGACCGGCGTGTCATCACCGGGGAATTCGTACTCGCTTAACAGGTCGCGCACTTCCATCTCCACGAGTTCCAGCAGTTCTTCGTCATCGACCATGTCGCACTTGTTCATGAACACGACAATGTAGGGAACGCCAACTTGACGCGCGAGCAGAATGTGTTCACGCGTTTGCGGCATCGGACCGTCGGTCGCCGACACGACAAGGATCGAACCATCCATTTGCGCGGCGCCGGTAATCATGTTTTTTACATAATCGGCGTGACCAGGGCAGTCCACGTGGGCATAGTGCCGATTGGGCGTTTCGTATTCCACGTGCGCAGTGTTAATCGTTATGCCACGTTCGCGTTCTTCCGGCGCTTTGTCAATCGCGTCGTACGCCATCGCCTGTGCGCCGCCGCGCAAGGAAAGCACCGTGGTAATCGCCGCAGTCAACGTGGTTTTACCGTGGTCGACGTGACCGATCGTGCCGATGTTTACGTGCGGTTTGTTGCGTTCAAATTTGGCCTTTGCCAAGTGAATTCAACTCCTTTTTTAGTATAAAAACTTAATCCCCTTTGTTTTTTGCCACAATTTCGGTACTGACGCTCTTTGGCACCTCTTCATAGTTGTGAAACTCCATGCTGTACGTGCCCCGACCTTGCGTGCGCGAGCGCAGTGATGTCGCGTAACCGAACATTTCAGACAGGGGAACAAAGCCGCGAATCACCTGGGCGCCTGCCCGCGCTTCCATGCCTTCGATGCGACCGCGACGGGAGTTGATGTCACCCATGATATCGCCCATGTACTCTTCTGGGACGGTGACTTCCACCTTCATGATCGGTTCAAGCAAAAACGCGTCCGCTTTATGAGCGCCAGCCTTCAGTGCCATGGAACCGGCGATATGGAACGCCATTTCTGAAGAGTCCACCTCGTGATACGACCCGTCGACGATCGTTGCTTTGACGTCAATCATCGGATACCCTGCAATCACGCCGTTGGCCATGGCTTCCTGTATGCCTTCGTCGACCGCGGGGATGTATTCCCTTGGCACCACGCCGCCCACAATTTTGTTCTCAAACGCATAGCCTACGCCACGCTCCAGCGGCTCGAATTCCACCCAGACGTGACCGTACTGCCCGCGACCGCCAGACTGCCGAACAAAACGCCCCTCCGCGCGCACCTTGTTGCGGATGGTTTCCTTGTACGCCACTTGCGGTTTGCCGACGTTGGCTTCCACCTTAAACTCGCGGAACAGGCGATCAACGATGATCTCCAAGTGAAGTTCACCCATACCGGCGATGATTGTCTGACCCGTTTCCTGGTTCGTTGACGTCTTGAAGGTGGGGTCTTCTTCTGCCAGCTTGTTCAGGGCAATTCCCATCTTGTCTTGGTCGGCCTTGGTCTTTGGCTCAATCGCGACGGAGATCACGGGATCTGGGAATTCCATCGACTCCAGCACGATCGGGTTCTTCTCATCACATAGCGTGTCCCCCGTCGTCGTGTCTTTCAAGCCCACCGCTGCGGCAATATCGCCAGCGTACACGACAGGAATCTCTTCCCGGTGGTTGGCGTGCATCTGCAAGACACGGCCAATGCGTTCCCGCTTGCCTTTTGTAGAATTGAGTACATAGGATCCGGCGTTCATGACGCCCGAGTACACACGGAAAAACGCAAGTTTTCCGACAAATGGGTCGGTCATGATCTTAAACGCAAGCGCCGAAAACGATTCTTCGTCACTCGCATTGCGGTGCGCTTCCTCGCCATCTTGGGTTTGCCCTTTGACTGGAGGAATATCGAGTGGCGACGGCAGGTAGTCGACCACCGCATCCAGCATTGGCTGCACGCCTTTGTTGCGATACGACGAACCAGCCATCACCGGAACCAGCTTCGACTCGATCGTCCCCTTGCGTATGGCACGCTTGATCTCGTCAGTCGTGATGTCCTCGCCATCAAGGTACTTTATCATCAGTTCTTCATCAAATTCCGCTGCCGCCTCAAGTAGCACCGTGCGGTACTCCTCGACCTGATCCAAGTACTCGGCAGGGATGTCGCGCGCTTCTGATGTTGTGCCAAGGTCGTCGGTGTAGATAATCGCGCGCTGTTCCACGAGATCGATGACACCGAGGAACTGATCCTCAGCGCCCACCGGTACCTGGATTGCCACGGGGTTCGCTTTTAATTTGGTTTTGATCTGGTTCAAAGTCATGAAAAAGTCCGCACCGACAATGTCCATCTTATTGACATACGCCACCCGCGGTACTCCGTACTTATCCGCTTGCCGCCATACGGTTTCCGACTGCGGCTCCACGCCGTTCTTCGCGTCAAATACCGCCACGGCACCGTCCAGCACGCGCAGTGAGCGTTCCACTTCCACCGTGAAATCGACGTGTCCCGGCGTATCGATGATGTTGATGCGATGCCCGCGCCACTGCGCGGTCGTCGCCGCAGAGGTGATGGTAATGCCACGCTCTTGCTCTTGCACCATCCAGTCCATCGTCGCGGCACCTTCATGAACCTCGCCAATCTTATGCACCCGACCCGTGTAAAACAGGACGCGTTCCGTCGTGGTTGTTTTCCCCGCATCGATGTGCGCCATGATCCCAATGTTGCGAGTTTTCTCTAGCGGGAATTGCCTAGGCATGAATTCATCCCCCTTCCTTTTCCAAATAAAGAAAGAAACTACCAGCGGTAATGAGCGAACGCGCGGTTCGCTTCCGCCATGCGGTGCGTCTCCTCGCGCTTCTTGACACTTCCGCCAACGTTGTTGGAGGCGTCAATAATCTCACCGGCGAGCCTGTCGTCCATTCCCTTTTCGTGGCGTTGACGGGCATAGTTAACCAGCCAGCGCACGCCCAGCGTGAACCTGCGCTCAGGGCGCACTTCAATCGGTACTTGATAGTTGGCACCGCCCACACGGCGCGGCTTCACCTCAAGCACGGGCATGATGTTGTTCATCGCTGTGTCAAACACTTCCTTGGGATCCTTCCCCGTGCGTTCCCTCACCTTATCAAATGCGGTATAGACAATCTGTTGCGCAATCCCGCGCTTGCCATCCAGCATCACTTTGTTGATCAGCCGCGTGACCTCTTTACTTGAATAAATCGGATCTTCCAGTACGTCTCTGCGCGGCACAGGGCCTTTACGTGGCATCTTGCAACCTCCTTTCCAAAATCACCTGTTCATGAAACCTTCTTATGCACATTACGCCTTCTTCTTCGGACGCTTTGCGCCGTACTTGGATCGCGCCTGCTTCCGATCCTTGACACCAGCAGTATCGAGCGCGCCGCGCACAATGTGATAACGAACGCCTGGCAGGTCTTTGACGCGACCGCCGCGCACCAGCACGACGGAGTGTTCTTGCAAGTTATGGCCGATTCCCGGAATGTACGCGGTCACCTCAATGCCATTGGTCAAGCGAACACGAGCGTATTTACGCAAAGCGGAGTTTGGCTTTTTCGGCGTCATTGTTCCTACGCGTGTACACACCCCGCGCTTCTGCGGCGAAGGAAGGTCGATCTGCTCTTTCTGGTAGCTGTTGTACCCTTTCTGCAAAGCCGGCGCCTTGGACTTTTCTTCCAATGCCATGCGACCCTTACGCACGAGTTGGTTGATCGTCGGCATAATTACACCTCCTTACTTCTTTCGGCCTTTCTCAAGGCCACTGATCCTGGTGGTTCACTTACAGATAAAGAAAAGTATCATTCAATGATGCCCACTGTCGACGCCCCGACCGAAAGCCCGCAGGCTTTCCCCAAAAGCGCCTGGCTGTCCACATGGCTGACGGGAATGCCTACCGCGGCGCACGCTTGCACGACGGCTTTCAAAACATGCACATCCGCGTCGTCCGCTACGACGACCTCTGATAATCTTCCTCTTTGTAGCGCCCGCAATGTGGAGGATAGACCCACAGTTCGCTGCCGATGAGCCTTCACCCTTTGATACACTGCACTGCCCCCCTGCAATTGCGCATAGGCGCACTTGTGAATATTACCACCCAGATGGAAGCCATGTCAAGTGCGACCCTTAAAAAAAAAAAAAACCGGACACTCGCGCACTGCGACGAGCATCCGGCCATCTTCTGATCATTCGGAGTCAGCACCGACTGCCTCTAACGCTGAGTTGCTGCCTTGCACGACGGTGACGTTCATTTCATCGGCCTCCGTGTCGATCACTTCAATGTTGCGATAGCGCGACATGCCGGTGCCAGCGGGAATCAGCTTGCCGATGATAACGTTCTCCTTCAGTCCGAGCAGGCGATCCACCTTGCCTTTAATCGCCGCCTCCGTCAACACGCGCGTGGTTTCTTGAAAGGATGCGGCAGACAAGAAGGAATCGGTCTCCAGCGACGCTTTCGTGATGCCAAGCAGCGCCGCCTTTGCGACCGCTGGCTCACCGTTCGAAAGCAACGCCTTGCGGTTGGCCTCCTCAAATTCATACAGATCCGAGTAAGTGCCTGGAAGCAAATCAGTGGACCCACTGTCAACAATACGCACCTTGCGCATCATCTGCCGGATCATCACCTCTACGTGCTTGTCGTTGATGTCGACACCCTGAATCCGGTACACGCGCTGCACTTCGCGCAACAGGTAATTTTGGACACCGCGCAACCCCTTTACGCGCAGCAGTTCCTTCGGATCGATCGACCCTTCCGTGAGTTCGTCGCCCGCCTCGACTTCCATCCCCACTTCCACATGCAACCGGGAACCAAACGGTACGGTGTACACCTTGGTTTCCGATTCACTCGTCACTTCGATCTCGCGCTTGTCCTTGACCTCGCGGACATCTGTGATCTTACCGCCGATTTCCGTGATCATCGCCTGCCCTTTCGGGTTACGCGCCTCAAACAACTCCTGGATCCGCGGTAAACCTTGCGTGATGTCGTCACCCGCAACGCCGCCCGTATGGAACGTGCGCATCGTGAGTTGCGTTCCCGGCTCCCCGATCGACTGCGCGGCAATGATCCCCACCGCTTCGCCGATTTCCACCATTTTACCGGTGGCCAGGTTGCGACCATAACAACGAATGCATACCCCGTGCCTAGCACGACAACTGAGAACGGAGCGAATCGTCACTTTTTTGATGCCCGCCTCGACGATGATGCGCGCCTTGGTATCGTCGATCAGATCGTTTTTGTTGACAATCACCTCTCCCGTTTCTGGGTGAGATATGATTGCAAACGCAACCCTGCCCGTAATGCGATCATACAATTCCTCAATGATTTCTTTGCCATCTCGCATTTGATCCACCGTAATGCCGCGATCCGTGCCACAGTCCTCAATGCGCACAATCGTGTCCTGCGCAACGTCCACTAACCGCCGCGTCAAGTACCCCGAGTCTGCCGTGCGCAGTGCAGTGTCCGCCAGACCTTTACGAGCGCCGTGCGTGGAGATGAAGTATTCGAGAACGGACAATCCCTCGCGGAAATTCGACTTGATCGGCAACTCGATAATGCGTCCCGAAGGATTGGCCATCAGACCGCGCATCCCCGCCAACTGTGTGATTTGCGACACAGAACCGCGGGCGCCGGAATTGGCCATCATATATATCGAGTTAAAACGATCCAGCGTGCCCATCAATTGATTGGTCAAATCATCCTTGGCCTGGCTCCAAATGTTGATAAATCGGTTGTAGCGTTCCTCTTCGGTAATTAAACCGCGCCGGTACTGCCGTATCACCTTGTCTTCTTGCTGTTCCGCTTCGGCAAGGATTTTTTCCTTTTGCTCCGGGACGTAGATGTCCGCCACGGAGATCGTGATCCCCGCGAGCGTCGAGTAGGAAAAACCCAGCTTCTTCACCCGGTCAAGGATCTCGGCTGTCTGCGTTGTTCCGTAGCGGTTAAAGCAGTCTCCAATGATCGACCCTAGAAAAGACTTGACGACCGCGCCTTTTCGAGGTAGCTTGGCCACTGCCTCGCGAATGTCCGCGCCCTTATCAAACAGAAAATACTCGTTCGGCGTTCCATTCAACAAATTATGGCGATCCGCCACGTTGATATACGGAAAATCGGAAGGAAAAATTTCGTTGAAAAGGATTTTTCCGGGCGTCGTGATGATGAGCGCCTCTTGCTGTTCCTTAGTAAAAGACTTCTTGTTCAACGTGTGCGCTGGAATCACGATCCGGGTGTGCAGCGAAACACGTTCGTAGTGATACGCGATGAACACTTCTTCCGGTCCGCTGAAAATTTTGCCTTCGCCCGGTTCGCCCTCTTTTTCGATCGTGAGGTAATAAGAGCCGAGTACCATGTCCTGCGTCGGGGTCACGACCGGCTTGCCGTCTTTTGGATTCAAAATATTGTGCGCCGCCAGCATGAGCAGACGCGCTTCCGCCTGCGCTTCCGCAGACAGCGGCACGTGTATCGCCATTTGGTCGCCGTCAAAGTCGGCATTGTACGCAGTACAAACGAGCGGATGCAGCTTGATCGCGCGCCCTGCCACGAGTATCGGTTCAAACGCCTGAATCCCCAACCTATGCAATGTAGGAGCGCGATTCAGCAGCACAGGGTGTTCGGTAATCACCTGTTCGAGTACGTCCCACACGTCGGAAGACACCCGTTCCACCTTGCGCTTCGCGCTCTTGATGTTGTGCGCGTACCCCTGCGCGACGAGTTCCTTCATCACGAATGGTTTGAACAGTTCCAACGCCATCTCTTTCGGCAGCCCGCACTGGTACATCTTCAACTCCGGTCCGACGACGATCACGGAGCGGCCCGAGTAGTCGACACGCTTGCCAAGCAGGTTTTGACGGAAGCGCCCCTGCTTGCCTTTCAGCATATGAGACAAAGACTTTAGTGGTCGATTTCCGGGTCCCGTCACGGGACGACCGCGACGACCGTTGTCGATGAGCGCGTCCACCGCCTCTTGCAGCATGCGCTTTTCGTTCTGCACAATGATGTCTGGCGCGCCCAGGTCGAGCAGGCGCTTCAGGCGATTGTTGCGGTTGATGACGCGGCGGTACAGGTCGTTCAGGTCGGAGGTGGCAAACCGCCCGCCATCCAATTGCACCATGGGACGCAGATCGGGAGGGATCACCGGCAACACGTCAAGGATCATCCAGCTCGGGTGATTGCCCGACTGCTTGAATGCGTCCAGTACCTCCAACCGCTTAATCGCGCGATTGCGTCGCTGTCCCTGCACCGTCCGCAACTCTTCGCGCAGCGTGTCAATTTCGCGATCAAGGTCAATGTCGAGCAGAAGCTTCTTGATCGATTCCGCGCCCATGCCCGCCTCAAACGCAAGCCCGTACTTTTCGCGGTAGCTGCGGTACTCTTTTTCCGATAAAAGCTGTTTTTTCTCAAGCGGCGTATCGCCCGGTTCGGTGACGACGTAGGAGGCAAAGTAAATCACTTCTTCCAGCGAGCGTGGCGACATATCTAGCACCAGGCCCATGCGGCTCGGAATGCCCTTAAAATACCATATATGCGAAACGGGTGCCGCCAACTCAATATGCCCCATGCGATCGCGCCGCACCTTGGAGCGCGTCACCTCAACCCCGCAGCGGTCACACACCACGCCTTTGTAACGCACGCGCTTGTACTTGCCGCAGTGACACTCCCAGTCACGCGTCGGACCAAAGATCTTTTCGCAGAACAGCCCTTCCTTTTCCGGCTTTAACGTGCGGTAGTTGATCGTTTCTGGTTTTTTTACCTCTCCGTGCGACCACGAACGAATCATGTCTGGCGAAGCCAACCCGATTTTCATAAACTCAAAGTTGTTGACGTCAAGCATTGGGGTTCCTCCCTCGTTTGATCAGGTTCCTTGCACCGAATTCGGGGCTTAGTCGTCGCCGATTTCCCGCATTTCCAAACTGAAGGACAATTTGTCTCGCACATCGTCATCTTCATCGGATTCGCGCATCGTGATCTCACGCTCGTCCTCGGCCAATATCTTGACATTCAGGCCAAGGCTTTGCAGTTCCTTGATCAAAACCTTGAACGATTCGGGAACGCCCGGCTCGGGCACGTTCTCGCCTTTGACGATCGCCTCGTAGGTTTTGACGCGGCCAACCACGTCATCCGATTTGACCGTCAGGATTTCCTGTAGCGTATAGGCCGCACCGTATGCCTCCAGCGCCCACACTTCCATCTCGCCGAATCGCTGACCGCCAAACTGCGCCTTGCCGCCCAACGGCTGTTGCGTAACCAGCGAATACGGACCGGTCGAGCGGGCATGGATTTTATCGTCCACCAAGTGCGCGAGCTTGAGCATATACACATAGCCCACCGTCACGCGACCGTGGAAACGCTCGCCCGTGCGGCCATCGTAAAGGCTCGTTTTGCCGTCGCGATCCAGTCCCGCTTCTTCGAGCGCGTCGAACACGTCCGATTCGTGTGCCCCGTCAAACACCGGCGTCGCCACGTGAATGCCAAGGGCGTGCGCCGCCATCCCCAAGTGAGTTTCCAGCACTTGCCCAATGTTCATCCGTGACGGCACGCCGAGTGGGTTGAGAACAATCTGAACTGGGGTTCCGTCCGGCAAGAACGGCATGTCTTCCACCGGCATGATGCGCGCAACGACACCCTTGTTGCCGTGCCGACCCGCCATCTTGTCACCCTCAGAAATCTTGCGTTTCTGCGCGACATACACGCGCACCAACTGATTCACGCCAGGCGGCAGTTCGTCCCCGTTCTCGCGCGTAAACACCTTGACGTCGACCACAATGCCAGCGCCGCCGTTTGGCACACGCAGCGACGTGTCGCGAACCTCGCGCGCTTTCTCACCGAAAATCGCGTGCAGCAAGCGTTCTTCCGCCGTCAGTTCGGTCATGCCCTTAGGCGTCACCTTGCCAACAAGAATGTCGCCCGCTACAATTTCCGCGCCAATGCGGATAATGCCGCGGTCGTCGAGGTTGCGCAGCGCCTCCTCGCCCACGTTCGGAATGTCGCGCGTAATCTCTTCCGGACCGAGCTTCGTGTCGCGCGCCTCACACTCGTACTCCTCAATGTGAATAGAGGTGTAAATGTCATCCTTAACCACGTCTTCACTCAGCAAAATCGCGTCTTCGTAGTTGTACCCTTCCCACGTCATGAACGCGACCAAGACGTTGCGGCCAAGTGCAAGTTCCCCTTGTTCCGTGGCGGGACCATCTGCAATGATGTCACCTTGCTTCACCACTTGTCCCTTTCTCACGAGCGGGCGCTGATTGATGCATGTCCCCTGATTGGAGCGCACAAACTTGGCGACCTTATAGCGATCAATGTCACCCTTGACGCGCTTGCCGTCCACCATTTGCTCCGCGCGAATGCGGATCTCCGACGCCGTCACCCATTCCACCACACCGTCGTGCTTTGCGATGATCACCACGCCCGAGTCACGCGCCGCCTTGTATTCCATACCCGTGCCAACGAACGGCGCCTCCGTCACAAGCAGCGGCACCGCCTGACGCTGCATGTTCGATCCCATCAGGGCGCGGTTCGCGTCGTCGTTTTCCAAAAACGGAATCATCGCGGTCGCGACCGACACCACTTGTTTGGGCGACACGTCGATGTAATCCACCTGCTCTGCCGGTTTGGACAAAATCTCTTCTTTGTAGCGGACAATCTGATCTAAATCGGCAAACTGGCGCTCTGGCGTCAGTTTGACACCAGCTTGCCCAAGAATGTAATTATCTTCCTCATCAGCCGTGAGGTAGTCAATGTGATCCGTCACGATGCCCGTATTCGGATCCACTCGACGGTAGGGTGTTTCAATAAACCCATAATCGTTGACGCGGGCATACGTTGAAAGGCTGTTGATGAGCCCGATATTCGGGCCTTCTGGCGTTTCAATCGGACAGATCCTGCCGTAGTGAGAGTGGTGGACGTCGCGCACCTCGAATCCCGCGCGCTCTCTGGTAAGGCCGCCCGGTCCTAGTGCGGACAAACGCCGCTTGTGCGTAAGCTCCGCGAGTGGGTTCGTCTGATCCATAAACTGCGACAACTGGCTGGAACCAAAAAACTCCTTGATCGCGGCGATGACGGGACGGATGTTGATCAGCCCCTGCGGCGTAATCGCGTTCGTGTCCTGAATCGACATCCGTTCTCGCACCACACGTTCCATCCGCGAGAGGCCGATGCGGAACTGGTTTTGCAGCAACTCCCCCACCGAACGCAGGCGGCGGTTGCCCAAGTGGTCGATGTCATCTGTGATGCCCACCCCGTTCAATAGGTTGAGAAAGTAACTGATCGAGGCCAAGATATCGCCCGGCAAAATGTGCTTGACCGACTTATCGATACCGCCATTCCCGATCACCTTGATTGGCTTGCCCTCTTCCTTGGGACTGTCGATCAGAATCTCCTGAACACGAATCGATGGATCGTCTATCAGCCCCGCATTAGAGTGGTAGGTGTGCGAATTCAGACCCTTTTCCAAAAGCGGGATCAACTTGTCCAGAAGGCGGCGGTCGATGATCTGCCCCTTCTCTGCCAATACCTCACCGGTTTCCGGATCAGGCAAGGTTTCCGCAAGGCGTTGGTTCAACAGGCGGTTCTTTAAATGTAACTTTTTGTTAATTTTATACCGCCCCACCGCCGCGAGATCGTACCGCTTCGGATCAAAAAAACGCGACGCAAGCAAGTTCCTCGCGTTCTCAATCGTCGGCGGTTCACCAGGGCGAAGGCGTTCGTAGATTTCAATGAGCGCACGCTCGGTGGAATCCGTATTGTCTTTCTCAAGTGTGTTACGCAGAAATTCATCTTCGCCAAAAAGCGCGAGGATCTCTGCGTCCGTGGAAAAACCAAGCGCCCGCAGCAGCACCGTTACTGGAATCTTTCGGGTACGATCAATGCGCACATAAATAATGTCTTTCGCGTCAGTTTCAAGTTCAAGCCAAGCGCCGCGATTCGGAATCACGGTGGCGCTGAACGTTTGCTTGCCGTTTTTATCGATTTTTGTATTAAAATAAACACTAGGAGAGCGAACCAACTGGCTGACGATCACGCGTTCAGCCCCGTTGATGATGAATGTTCCGGTTTCCGTCATGAGTGGGAAGTCGCCCATAAACACTTCCTGCTCCTTGACCTCGCCAGTTTCTTTGTTAATCAAGCGGACTTTCACACGCAGCGGTGCCGCAAACGTCACGTCGCGCTCTTTCGATTCATCGACATCGTACTTGGGATCGCCCAGACTGTAATCGATAAACTCAAGCACCAGATTACCGGTAAAGTCCTGTATGGGAGAAATGTCGGCAAACAGTTCGCGCAATCCTTCGCGCAAAAACCACTGGTACGATTTCTGCTGAATTTCAATCAAATTCGGTAATTCCTGCACCTCTATAACGCGGGAGTACGTTCGGCGCTCTCGACGGCCATACCTTTCCACGTGTCCCTGCAAATCGGTCACCCCTCATACCAAATCACTGCTTAGCCAAAAAAGAAAACGAAGACAAACGAACCCCCAATGAGCTCATTTCTCCCCTAAAAATCACACTCAATATCCTTTTATTGCCGTATCATACGCGAAATATTCATTCTCGGAGTACAGACCCCCAATTTAGACTTTCGCAATTATATATTTTATCATTTGCATAAAATTGAGTCAATCGGAAATATGCTGTTTGGAGCAAGAAAACACGCGATACCCCTTGTCTTTCGCCACCACGTTGACGGCGAACCCAATTTCACGCAAACGCTTCTCACTAGATTCAGCGCCTTGTTGTTTCCGAATCACGACGAACAACCGACCGACCCCTCGCAAGCGCGCGTACGCTTCTTCGTACAAACGAAAAATCACCTGTTTGCCCGCGCGAATCGGCGGATTCAAGGCAATCGTATCAAACAAAGCGGACGCGGGGAGGGCGTCAAACCCGTCGCCTTGCGCCGCGTCAACACGGCGCTCGACCCGGTTCAGCACCGCATTGCGCAAAGCCAATTCCACCGCGCGCGCGTTGATATCGACCATCGAGACGCGCAGATCCGGCGAGGCGACCGCCAAAGCGATGCCGATCGCGCCGTAACCGCAACCAAGATCCAGCAGTGTCCCCGTCGCAAGACTAGGCATGCTTTCAATCAAAAGCCTTGTGCCTTCGTCAATTCCCCTGCGGCTGAACACGCCGTGATCCGTGAAGAAGGTCAACTCGCGCCCGCGAAGGATCGCGTGCAACGAGTGCGGTTCCGACTGGCTTTGCGGATGCTCACTAAAATAATGCTCGCTCACGCTGCTTCTCCGTCATGAAAAGGAGGAGCTATCCCCGCTCCTCCCCGATTCTCATCTTCCGAACTTTACTTAATCTCGACTTCGCCGCCCGCTTCGACGATTTTCGCCTTCACTGCTTCGGCGTCTTCCCTGCTGACTTTCTCTTTCAGCGGCCTCGGCGCATTGTCGACCAGTTCCTTCGCTTCCTTCAGGCCGAGACCAGTGATCTCGCGCACCGCTTTAATGACGTTGATCTTGGCACCGCCCGCGCTCGTGAGGATGGCGTCAAATTCCGTTTGCTCCGCCTCTTCAGCGACAGCGGCACCCGCGCCGCCGCCCATCATGGCGACAGGCGCTGCGGCAGATACGCCAAACTCTTCTTCAATCGCCTTCACCAGATCGTTCAGTTCAAGAACCGTCATGCCTTTAATCGCTTCAACAAAATCTTCTTTTGTCATTGTGGATAACCTCCCATTCAAATGGTCTTACGATGCACTCTCTTCGTTTTGCTCGGCGATCTGTTTGATCGCGTAAGCCAAATTGCGCAGCGGTGCCTGCATGACGCTGAGCAGCATGGACAGCAGCCCTTCGCGCGACGGCAGGTTCGCCAGTTCCTTCACGCCGTCCGCATCGACCAGCTTGCCTTCGACGAGTCCACCTTTGATTTCCAACGCTTTGGCCTTGACGGCAAAATCGTTGATGATCTTGGCTGGCGCGACCGCGTCTTCAATCCCAAACGCGATCGCCGTTGGCCCTTTCAAGTACACATCCAACTCTGTGGTGTTGGACTTCGCCGTCGCGAGGCGCGTCAGCGTGTTCTTCAACACCCGGTACTCGATGCCCGCCTCGCGCAGTTGCTTGCGCAGTGCGGTCACCTCCGCAACGGTGAGGCCGCGGTAGTCTGTCACAATCGCGCTTTTGCTCTGGCTCAACTTGCCCGCCACTTCTTCTACCAGTGCCGCCTTCTCTTCTCGCACACCCATTCGTACACCTCCTTACAAAAATCGACCGACCTTCGCCGCAGGCGAAGACCGGCCGTTTGACAGTTAGACACTAACGCTCCAACGTTCATTCCGTTCCGTGTCGTCTACCTCGGCAGGTCAACTTGAATTAAGCCGTTACCGGCACCTGCTGTCTACAGTATCGAAACATACCTTATGCAGTTTAGCAAAACGCGCCTCCAAACACAAACATCCGACGCCGCGACCTCAGACCGTCAGCGGAATGCCCGGTCCCATCGTGCTGCTGATCGCCACGCCGCGCACGTACTGCCCCTTCGCCGCCGCAGGCTTCGCCTTTTGCAGCGCGTCCAATACCGCGTGATAGTTTTCCAACAGTTTGTCCGTAGGAAATGACACCTTGCCAAGCACGGCGTGAA
Source organism: Bacillota bacterium (assembly GCA_021846165.1). Classification (GTDB taxonomy): domain Bacteria; phylum Bacillota; class Bacilli; order Alicyclobacillales; family SLC66; genus JAJZCL01. Next base: position 25,001 of record JAJZCL010000006.1, read on the forward strand.
CGTTCGCACCCTTATCAAGGCGGTATTCCACCTTACCAGCCTTGACCTCCTCAACCGCTCGCTTGACGTCAAACGTCACGGTGCCTGTCTTAGGATTGGGCATCAGACCGCGCGGACCGAGAATCCGACCCAGCTTACCAACGCTTGCCATCATGTCCGGCGTGGCCACTGCGGCGTCAAAATCCAGCCAACCGCCTGCGATGCGGCCGACCAGATCTTCATCGCCGACCACGTCAGCGCCCGCCTGCTCCGCTTCCTTCGCCTTGTCGCCCTTCGCAAACACGATCAGGCGAACCGCCCTGCCCGTGCCGTTTGGCAGCACGACCGCGCCGCGAATCTGCTGGTCGTTTTTGCGCGGGTCGAGACCGAGCCGAAACGCCACCTCGACCGTCGCGTCAAACTTGACGACCGAAGTCTTCTTCAAAAGCTCAAACGCTTCTTCGGGAGCGTACAGCTTGTCTTTCTCAATCAACTTGACGGCTTCCAAGTACTTCTTGCCAGCCATGTACAATCCTCCTCATTGGTGGTCTGCGAAGCGACTTCCTCCGCCGCCTCTCCCACGTGTTAAGGCCACACCCGACCCTTACTCGACAGTAATTCCCATCGAGCGCGCCGTGCCTTCAATCATGCGCATCGCCGCTTCGACACTGGCCGCGTTCAAATCGACCATTTTCGTTTCCGCGATTTCGCGTACCTTCTCTCGGGAAATCTTGCCAACCTTCTTCTTGTTCGGCTCGCCGGAACCCGACTCTATGCCAATTGCTTTCTTCAACAGCACGGACGCCGGCGGAGTCTTCAGTTCAAACGTGAACGAGCGGTCTTCGTAAACCGTGATGACGACCGGGATCACTGTGCCCGCCTGGTCTGCCGTTCTGGCGTTGAACTCTTTGCAAAACTGCATGATATTCACACCCGCTTGACCTAATGCGGGACCAATCGGCGGTGCCGGAGTGGCCTTGCCCCCCAAAACCTGGAGTTTGACAAGCTTCATGATTCTTTTCGCCACTAGACACACCTCACTTTCCTCAAAATGTGGTAGACGGGCGCAGGGTTCCCCCACGACCTCCCACTATACAGCAATACGTATTATAATTTCTCGATCTGATCAAAATCAAGCTCAACCGGGGTATCCCTGCCAAACATGGACACAAGCACGCGCAGCTTTTGCTTTTCCTGATCAATCTCGTCGATGGTGCCGACAAAGTCCGCAAACGGCCCCGCCACAATGCGCACCGGCTCCTTCAACTCAAAGTCCACACGCAGCTTCACTTCTTCATCGCCCATGTGCCGCATGATCGAGAGAACCTCGCTCGAATGCAGCGGGATCGGCTTGGATCCTGCCCCGCTCGATCCGACAAACCCCGTGACGCCGGGCGTGTTGCGCACCACATACCAAGAGTCGTCGGTCATGATCATCTCCACCATCACATAACCGGGAAACACCTTGCGTTTGACTGAACGCCGCTTGCCGTTCTTGACCTCCATCTCTTCCTCGGTGGGCACGATGACGCGAAAAATCTTGTCAGACATGTCCATCGAGGCGACCCGACGCTCAAGATTTTCCTTGACCTTGTTCTCATATCCCGAATACGTATGCACTACGTACCAGCTTCGTTCCAGTTGATTGTCCATAGCACGACGGGCAAAAACCCGTACCTCCCGACTTATTCTCAGCCGCCCGCGATGCCGATCAACTGCATCCCGCGAGTCACTAAAACATCGAAACCATAGGTCAACAAAAAGAGAACCACAGACAACACAACCACCGTGATCGTGTCTGCAATCAGTTCCTTGCGCGTCGGCCAACGCACTTTTCGCATTTCCACGTAAACATCCCGAAAATACGTAAAAACGGAACCGTTGACCGCGGTCCCTTTACTTACTTGTTCAGAAGATTCCTTCACGTTCCCAACACCTGCCCTTGTCCATTCGCACCGTACCGGTTAACGCGTTTCGCGATGAAGGGTATGGGTATTGCAGTGCCGACAGAACTTCTTGAACTCCATACGATCCGGATGATTCTTCTTGTTCTTGATGGATGTGTAATTCCGTTGTTTGCATTCCGTACAAGCCAGTGTGATGGTCACACGCATGCGGAACACCTCCTTCCGCAATCGAAAAATTCCCCGAATACTTTATCACATGAACGTTTGTAAAGTCAACGAACATTCTCCAGATTCGCTAGTGTAGACAAGTTTGACCGCCTTTAACCAAACACCACCCGGCTTACGCCAGACGATCCTCCAGGTACTTCTCCAGCTTGCGTTTGACACGCTGCAAGGCGTTGTCAATCGACTTCACGTGCCGACACAAATCGACCGCAATCTCCTGGTAAGAGCGACCATCCAAGTACAGCATCAACACCTTGCGTTCCAGTTCGCTCAAAAGTTCACGCATCTTGTACTCAATATCAGCAAACTCTTCTTGATGAATGATCAACTCTTCAGGGTCTGCGACACGCACACCGCCGATCACGTCCAGCAGCGTACGATCAGAATCCTCGTCATAGATCGGCTTATCCAGCGAGATATAGGAATTGAGCGGCACATGCTTCTGTCTCGTCGCCGTCTTGATAGCCGTAATAATCTGGCGCGTGATGCAGAGTTCCGCAAACGCCTTGAATGACGCCAGCTTATCGTCCCGGTAGTCGCGAATGGCCTTATATAAGCCAATCATCCCTTCCTGAACAATGTCCTCGCGATCCGCCCCGATCAGAAAATACGACCGCGCCTTGCCCCTGACAAAACTCTTGTACTTGTGAATCAAATACTCCAATGCTTCCCCGTTACCTACCCGTACGAATTCAACTAAATCTTCATCCGGGACGTCTTCCAGACCTTGCTCGTACTGAGGTGAAATTTCCACAGACACCGCTATCCCCCCGGAAGTAAATCTAGTAACCGATAACGTCAGTATACTAGATTTCTTCCAGCAGGGTCAATTGAGGAAACGGTGACATAAGGACGGACGATTTAATTAGACACTCTGCTGGCGCACCGCTTCATACAACAAAACAGCCGCCGCAACACTCGCATTTAAAGACTGAATTTGACCACGCATTGGCAGCTTAACTAAAAAATCGCATTTTTCTGCTACCAAACGACTGATTCCATTTCCCTCGCTGCCGATGACGAATACAAGCGGCCCTGTCATATCCATTTGCCAGTACTGTTCCTTGGCCGACGCATCAGCGCCGATCACCCAGTAACCGTACTCCTTGAGTTCCGCAATCGCCTGCGTCAGATTCGCCACCCGCGCGACCGGCACGTGTTCCATCGCACCTGCCGATGACTTGGCGACCGTCCCCGTCAGCGGCACCGCTCTGCGTTTCGGGATGACGACCCCCGCCGCGCCTGCGCCGTCCGCCGAGCGCAGAATCGCACCGAAATTTTGCGGATCAACGATCCCGTCAAGCAGGAGAATGATGCTGTTTTTCTTCGCTTTTGCGCACGCGATCAACTCGTCCAATTCCACATACTCTTTCGCTGCCATATACGCAAGTAGACCCTGGTGCGCGGAGCGGTTTGACAACTCGTCCAGTTTCGCCTTCGAAACCGTTTGCACAAACGCCCCCTGCGCTTTCACGTCGTTGATGATTTCTCCGACCGAACCGTGAATCAGCCCCTCTTGCACCAACAGCTTGTTGATCGGGCGTTTGCTTTTGATTGCCTCAATGATGGCGCGTCGACCCACAACATACTCAATCGGTGGCGCCTCTTTGGCCGCTTCCTCGCGCCGCGGGGCGCCGCGCCCCACCCGTACAGCACGCTTGCCGTCACTGCGTTTCGGCATGCCGTCACGTCGGCGCCGTGCGCCACTCCGTTCTCGTTCCCCGCCTTCGGACGATCCGCCCACTGTCCCCCTGCTCCTGCGGCCTTGCGGCTTTCCTAGCGAACGATTCAATCCATTCCCTCCTCCATGTACATTTTTGTGACAATTTCCCGCAACCGCTCCTCACGGCCACTGAGGTACAAATACCCCAACAGCGCCTCGATCCCTGTGCTTGCCCGGTAATCTGTCACCTTCGCGTGATGGCGCACAGACCCCGACTTGGCGTTGCGCCCGCGCCTGACAATCGCCTGCTCACGTTCCGTCAGATCACCCATGATCGCATGCAGGCGATCCGCCTGATTCTCCGCACGCACCTTCCCCACCGCCAGCTTGTGCAACCGCTGCATTTTTCGCTCACCGGCAAGCACCAGACGCGTGCGCACCGCAATCTCCCAAACCGCGTCGCCCACATACGCGAGGACGAGCGGCGAGAGCAAAAACGCCTCTTCGTCGCTGATCATCTCAGTCACGCCACCAGCGCGTCCCCTGCGCCGCATCCTCCAAGTGAACGCCCATTTCCTCAAGTTTGACGCGGATCGCGTCAGCAATGGCGAAGTTCCGCTCCTTACGCGCCTCCTCCCGCTCCTTTACCAAGCTCTCGATTTTTTCCTTGTCCTCTACCTTTTCCAATTGCAACAAACCGTAGAGTTCCAGCCATGCATCGAGTTTTTCCAGATACGAACCCAAACCTTGCCGAGTAAGGTCGTCACTGCGCATGTACAGGTTGATCTCCCGAACAAGATCGAACAACACCCCTGTCGCAATTGCCGAGTTAAAGTCGTCATCCATCGCCTCCAGCAGTCGGCTTTCAAACATCGACAGATCGAACGGATCTCCTTCCGGCAAATACGACGACTGCAAGCGCAGCATCAGGTGTTCCCGACTGGCATCGATGCGCTGAATCGCCGCCATCATCTGCTGCATCACCTCATCCGAAAAGTTGATCGGACTCCTGTAGTGCGCCGAGATCAAAAACAGCCGCAACGCGCGCGGATCGTACTGTTGCGCCAAATCGCGCACGTTCACGCTGTTGCCGAGCGATTTCGACATTTTTTCATTGTTGATATTAATATACCCATTGTGCATAAAATACTTGGCAAGCGGCGAGCCAAGCAGCGCCTCGCTCTGCGCGATTTCATTCTCGTGGTGAGGAAAAATCAGATCGTGCCCACCGCCGTGAATGTCGATGTGATCGCCAAGGTGTTTCTGAATCATCGCCGAACACTCGATGTGCCACCCCGGACGCCCCTTGCCCCAAGGACTGTCCCACGACGGTTCCCCAGGCTTCGCCGCTTTCCACAGCGTGAAGTCTGTCGGATGGCGCTTGTAATCGGACACCTCCACTCGGCTGCCGGACAGAAGCTCATCCAGCGATTGCTTGGAGAGTTTGCCGTACTCTGCAAACTTGGGCGTTTCAAACAGCACGTCACCGCCCGCGACGTAGGCGTAACCCGTCATGACGAGGCGATCGATAAACAAGATGATGTCTTCCATCGTGTCGGTCACGCGCGGGTGCGCATCCGCTTTCTCAATGCCAATCGTGTTCGCGTCGATAAAATACTCCTCGATAAACCGGTTCGCCACGGTTTCCACCGTGGTGTTCAGTTCGTTCGCCTTGTTGATCAGCTTGTCGTCGACATCCGTAAAGTTTTGCACAAACTTTACTTGATACCCCCGATAAATCAGGTAGCGCCGCACCATATCGAACGTGACGAACGCGCGCGCGTTGCCGATGTGAAAAAAGTTATACACCGTCGGACCGCACGAGTACATCTTGACAACACCCGGTTTGTTCGTGACAAGCGGTTCCTTTTTCCCCGATAACGAGTTATACAGTTGGATCGCCAGTTTGTCCACCTTCCTTCATTTGCCCCCGTCCTTCCTGCGTATCCACCAAGAGCCGCTCCAGAGCCTTGACGCGCTCCTCCAACCGCCTGCACTCTTCTCCGATCACATCCGGCAGATCAGTCTGGTTCAGGTCGTCATCGACGCGCTTGCCGTCCTGTACGATGACACGCGCCGGAATTCCCACCACCGTCGAATTGGGCGGAACAGAACGCAGGACGATGGAACCCGCCCCAACCTTCGCGTAGTCGCCCACGGTCAGTGAACCAAGCACCTTCGCGCCGGTCGCAACCAAGACGTGATCGCCGAGCGTCGGGTGACGCTTGCCTTTTTCCTTGCCCGTCCCCCCCAGCGTGACCCCCTGGTAAAGGACGACATAATCGCCCACCTCTGCCGTTTCCCCGATCACCACCCCCATGCCGTGATCGATGAACAGGCAGTGGCCGATGGTGGCGCCGGGGTGAATCTCAATGCCCGTCAGAAACCTGGCAAACTGCGAAACGATGCGGGCAAGCGTAAAGAACTTGCACCGATACAGCCGGTGCGACAGGCGGTAGAACCACACCGCGTGTAGCCCGGAATACGTCAAAAACACTTCAAAACTCGATCGAGCCGCCGGATCCATTTCCTTTGCGAAAGCAATATCCTCTCGAATGCGCCGGAACAATGGTGCCGACCCCCTTCATTCGCAAAATAAAAAACCGCCCCGACATGTCAGAAACGGTGTCCCGCGGTTCCACTCTGCTTTGCGCCGCGTTTGCGCGTAACATGACGCGCGGCGTGCGCACACTCGACTAGGCTGTAACGGGCCGCCGTCGGGTTTTACTGAAGGAGCGGCGCTCCTCGTTCTTCCCGCTCGCGCGAGGGGCATTCTGCCGTACACCGCCATCCCCGCTTCCAGCCTGCCTGATCGCAGAGGGGACTCTCTGGCGCGGTGCGCACCGCATACTCTTCCTCGCGTTCGATTGATGATCCAGTTTTATGATGATGATAACGCGTTCTGCAAGCGTTCCCGCAGCCGTCCTTTGCCCAAAAGCAGGAGCGAACGGTGCAGGTCGGGACCCTGCAACTGCCCTAGCGCCGCCGCGCGAATCGGCATAAAGAGATCCTTCCCCTTACTGCCCGTGTCGATTTGCACCGCCTTAAAGAGCGGCTTGATCGTCTCCTTCGTCCATGACGGCACGCTCTCCACATGACGCAAAAACGCGCGTACCACAGCTTGTGCTGTCTCCTGATTTAACATCGATTTTGCCTCATCGTCAAGCTCTGGCAGTCGAATCAGGAACGTCCGCCCCGCGACGGGCAATTCGCCGAGGGATGAGATCCTGTCCTGGTACAGCGACAGCCACTCGGCTAGCCATACATCATCGATGTGATCTGGTAAGTCGCGGACAAACCTCTCGACAAGCGGTCGCAAAACGAGCAACAGGTTCGCGACGGATTGCGACTTCAAGTACTGAGCGTTGATCCACGCAAGCTTCGCTGGATCGAAGTAAGCACCGCTTTTATGTACCCGCTCCAAAGCGAACTCGCGCACCAGTTCCGCCTTGTCGTAAAGCTCCCGCTCCCCGCCCGGCGACCACCCAAGCAGCGCCAGGTAGTTGAACAGCGCCTCTGGCAAGTACCCCATGTTCCGGTACTGCTCGACAAACTGCACGATCGACTCGTCCCGCTTACTGAGTTTTTTCCCGTTCGGGCCAAGGATCAGGGACACGTGCCCAAACAACGGCGGTTCCCAACCGAACGCACGATACAAAAACAACTGCCGCGGCGTGTTGGAAATGTGTTCCTCGCCGCGCATCACGTGCGTGATCGCCATCAGGTGATCGTCCACCACACAGGCAAAGTTATAGGTGGGGATGCCGCTTGACTTCACGATCACAAAATCCCCGCCCATGCTCCCAGGTTCAAAATTCAACTCGCCGCGAATCAGATCGCGAAAGCTCACAACCGCATCATCTGGCACCCGGAATCGGATCGCGGGCTTGCGTCCCTGCGCCTCGTAATCCATCACCTCTGCTTCGGTCAAATGCCGACAGTGGCCGGAGTAGCGCGGCATTTCCTCTTTGGCAACACGCGCGTCCCGCTCTGCCGCCAGCTCTTCCTCGCTGCAATAGCAAGCATACGCGAGGCCGCGTTGGCGCAAAACACTTACGTATTCGCCGTAGATCTCCAGCCGTTCGGTCGAGATGTACGGCTCACACGTACCGCCCACGTCCGGCCCCTCGTCCCACTCCAGCCCAAGCCAGCGCAGATTGTCCGCAAACTTGTCCGCTGCGTCGTCGACGTTGCGCTCTAGGTCGGTGTCCTCAATGCGCAGGATAAATTCGCCGCCCATGTGCTTTGCATATAAATAATTAAATAACGCCGTCCGCGCACCGCCAATGTGCAGGTGCCCCGTTGGACTCGGCGCATAGCGCAACCTGACCGTCATTCGCTCACCTTCCTTCTGCCACGGACGCAAGCAGCGCGACCGCTTGCACAGCGATCCCTTCTTCGCGCCCGATGAACCCCATTTTCTCCATCGTCGTCGCCTTGATGCTAATGTCTTCTGACGACACACCCAGTTCACGCGCGAGCAAGCGCGCCATGCCAGCCTTGTGCGGTGCTAGTTTGGGCTTTTCTGCCATCACCATGACGTCAACGTTGACGACCCGGTAGCCTTTTTGCGTGATCAGCGCGACGACCTCTCGCATCAGGAGCATACTAGAAATTCCCCGGTAGCGCTCCTCCGTGTTGGGAAAGTGATCGCCGATGTCGCCCAGCGCCAGCGCCCCAAGGAGCGCGTCCATCAGCGCATGGATCAGAACGTCTGCATCGGAGTGTCCTATGAGACCCACTGCAGACGGAATCTCCACCCCGCCCAACACCAGTTTTTTTCCGGCTTCAAAGCGGTGAACATCAAACCCAAGCCCTACTCGCACATCGCCATCTCCCACAACCGGATCCACTGCAAGTCCGCGCGTTCCGTGACCTTCACATTCCACGGCGCCCCTTCCACCACTGCAACCGCACGACCAACCCGCTCCAGCAGCACCGTGTCGTCCGTTCCCGTAAAGCCGTCCGCCGCCGCCACTTCGTGCGCATAAAGCAACCATTCGCGCAAAAACACCTGCGGCGTCGCCACCGCCCACAGCCTGTCCCGATCAACATTCGTCACGATCTTGCCACCCTCGTCCACGCGCTTTAGCGTGTCCCGCACGCGCCAGCCAATCGTCGCCGCGCCGCACGCAATCGCCGCCTCAAGCACGCGCAAAAAGTCCGTGCGCGTCAAGAACGGACGCGCCCCGTCGTGAACGGCAACATACTCACGACTCGTTTCCGTAAGTCCGCGCCGCACCGATTCCTGGCGAGTGTCGCCACCCACCACCACGCGCACATCCGCAAGATTCGCCATCGCGAGCGCTTCCACCACTCGCAGTTCATCGTCCGGATGAATGACCGCAATCAACGAATCTGCGTCATATTCGCGCAGTCTTCGCAACGTATACACAAACAAAGGAAGACCGCAGAGCGACAGCCACTGCTTTCGCTCCGCCATCCCCATTCGACTGCCCGTTCCGGCCGCCATCACCAACACGTCGACCCGTTTCAGGCGGTTCTCCTCGATCACTTGCCTTACGCTCCTCCATTGCCCATCAATTCCAACTTTATAGCGCTCGCTCCAGCAACTTCGGTTTTGCAAAAATCATCCGCCCAGCCGATGTTTGCAACACACTAGTCACTAACACATCAATGCGGGTACCGATATACTCGCGACCGCCTTCAATCACAATCATGGTGCCATCGTCCAAGTAGCCAATGCCCTGGTTGTGTTCCTTACCGTCCTTGATCACCTGTACCTTAATCTCCTCGCCCGGCAAAACGACGGGCTTAACCGCATTGGCCAGGTCATTGATGTTCAAGACCGCCACACCCTGCAATTCGCACACCTTGTTCAGATTATAGTCGTTGGTGACTACCTTGCCATCAAGTTGCTTTGCCAGCTTGACCAGCTTGCTGTCTACCTCGCTAATCTCTTCGAAGTCAATCTCCAGCACCTGCACCTTGACCTTCAGTTCTTTCTGAACGCGGTTCAGAATATCCAATCCCCTGCGACCACGGTTGCGCTTCAGCACATCGGAACTGTCAGCAATGTGCTGCAACTCCTCTAACACAAACGACGGAATGACGATGACACCGTCAAGAAAACCAGTTTCGACGATATCGGCAATCCGACCGTCGATGATCACGCTGGTATCGAGCAGCTTTGCCTCACCCGCCCGGTTCATCGGCACAACCCCAGACTGTTGCAATTTACCAGAGCGATCCCCACGCGTGCGAATAATGGCCGGAATCAGCGAAAAGATCTCTTCACGTCTGGAAAAAAAGATGCTAAACCCAAGATAGGCAAACAGTATGGACACGAAAAACTGAATCAGAACACCGACAACAGGAATGTGTTCCAGCGCGGGCGTGATCAAGAACGCGACCACCAAGCCGACAATCATGCCCACCACGCCAGAGAGCAAGTCAACAAGCGGCGTGTGGATCAAACGCTCCTCCAGCCAGTGAAACCAACGCATAAACGGTTCCACCAGAAGCGTACCTATCAAAAGCGCGATGAGTCCACCAAGTACGGAAGTCAAAATCGACTCCCAAGTAAAATTAGGAATATGAATGAGTGCCAATAATTGCGTGCCGTACGCGCCACCCAAGGTAACCCCGACGGCAAAAAAGAAAATCTGCAAAATCAACTTGATCAAGCGACCCACCTCCTTTCCCCAGTATTGTCTAGATTGATTATAAATTAAACGATTCCCATTCAGCTTAACATTCGTCAATTCAGGGGTCAATTTTAAATGAAGGAGTCGATTAAGCTTTCATCTTTTTGGTCGACAAGTTTCTCAGTTTTTCGACTCTGCGCCAAGTCCCCCGCGGCATACCGATTTTTTTCAAGTTGGGGTAACGGGTCTGACTAATCATCAGGTAACTCAGCACCACCGTCAAAACCGGTGCGAGTACGCCCGGCAACCGTCCGTGGTAGAGCGAGAATGCGGCTAGCGTGCCGCCTGCCGCCGTGGTCGGCAATCCCACAAAGTAATTCGTATGGTCTGTTTGCGTGTTGAACCGCGCCAGCCGGAGCGCCCCGGCAAGCGGAAACATCGCCGCCACCGCGACCCCCACCCAACCGAGCGTTCGCAAATCGTCCACGTACAAGATGACCGCAGGCGCCACCCCAAAGATCAACAGATCGGACAACGAATCCAGTTCGCGACCAAAATCACTCTGCGTACCAAGCGCCCGCGCGACCCACCCGTCCAACCCGTCAATCACCATTCCCACGATTACCAATATCGCAGCAAGCTGAAATTCACCTTGCACGGTTAAAAACAGTGCCACCATGCCCAGCAACACATTGGTTGAAGTTAACAAATTCGCCCAAATTTTACGCACGCTTTCCTCTCCCTCACGATTTACAAATTGCGTTCGAGAAACACCTGCTCCTGCATGCGACGAAGCCCGTCTTTAATCGCCCTGGCGCGGATTGCGCCGATGCCTTCCACATCGTCCAACTCCTCCACAGAGGCGTTGACAATTTTGCCGAGGGTATTAAATTCTTCTGTCAGATTATCGATAATCGGTTGCGGCAATCGCGGAATTTTGTGCAAAATTCGATACCCTCTCGACGAAACGCCCATTTCCGCTAAATTTCCCGTACCTGAATAACCAAGCGCATGCGCGATCACTGCCGAGTTAAGCACCTCGTCCTGCTTCAGAGCGTGTACGGCAGACAAGATTTGGTGCGGCGTCAGTTCGTGCCCGTCCGCCGAATAGTCCTTGACGAGCAGGTACGCCTCCTCGTCCACCCTCGCCACCAACTCGTCGAGTTGCATCGCGACCAACCGCCCTTCTGACCCCAACTCGGTAATGTAGCGCTTGATCTCCGCCTTGATCCGCAACACCATCTCAAAACGCTGCAAGACGTGCACCACATCCTGAAGCGACACCATTTCATCCATTTCCAGCGCCGACAGACTCGTCAGCGCCGTGTCGAGTACGGTTTTGTAGCGCTCCAGCGTCTGAATGGCCTGATTCGCCTTCGTGATGATCACGCTGATTTCTTTTAAAGAATAGCGGATGTCACCCTGATACAGCGTGATCACGTTGCGCCGCTGCGACACGCATACCACGAGTCGCTTGGTCTGAATGGCCACCCGCTCCGCCGTGCGATGCCGGGTGCCCGTCTCGTTGCTAGGGATTGCAGGATCGGGATTCAATTGTGTATTGGCGTACAAAATGCGCTTCGCATCCTCGCTGAGAATGATCGCGCCGTCCATTTTTGCCAGTTCGTACAGTCCAGCGGGCGTAAAGTCGCAATTGATCGAAAACCCGCCGTCCGCCATCGCCGCCACCTCATCATCATACCCGATCAAGATCAAACCGCCGGTCTTCGCCCGCAGCACATTGTCCACACCCTCGCGAATCGGGGTTCCCGGCGCCACCATGCGCAGCATTTTCATCATCATCGATTCGCGTTTTGATTCGTCCACTCGTTACTTCCCCTCCATGACCGTACGGATCGCCTCGTCCAGCGTCCTCACTCCGATGAGATCAATCCCGCTGACGCTCTCCTTTAATCGCTCGACGTTACCGTAGGGCGCGACCAGTTTCGTAAACCCCAGCTTTTTTGCCTCCTGCAAGCGCTGATCCAATCGCGTGACCGCCCGCACCTCGCCCGTCAGTCCCACCTCACCCGCCGCCACCGTCCCAGACGAAATCGGCGCATCGCGATAGCTCGACACCAGGCTGAGCGCAAGGCCAAGGTCGATCGCCGGTTCCTCAATCCGTATGCCGCCCGCCACGTTCACGTATGCGTCATAGTTTTGCAGGTACAGCCCGATGCGCTTTTCCAGTACCGCCATCAGGAGCGTGACTCGCTGGTAATCGATCCCCGACGCCGTCCGGCGCGGATTCCCATACGCCGTCGGCGCGACGAGCGCTTGAACCTCAGCCAGCACTGGCCGCGACCCCTCCATGCTGGCGACCACAATCGAGCCAGATGCGCCCTCCGCGCGTTCTGCCAGAAACAACTCCGAAGGACTTAAGACATCGACTAGTCCCATTCCTTGCATATCAAAAACACCCAGCTCACTGGTCGAACCAAAGCGGTTTTTGACCGTTCTGAGGACTCGATAGCGGTGATGACGGTCACCCTCAAAGTACAGCACCGCGTCCACCATGTGTTCGAGCAGCCGCGGCCCTGCGAGGTTGCCGTCTTTGGTGAC
>JAJZCL010000007.1 GCA_021846165.1 Bacillota bacterium
GAATGCTGATTTTATCGCTGCATTGGATCAATTGGAAAGAGAACGCGGAATCAGCAGCGCCGTATTGCTGGAGGCGATTGAGGCGGCGCTGATGTCGGCTTATAGACGTAACTTCAGTTCGGCGCAAAACGCACGTGTGGAGATTGATCGCTTGACTGGCGAAATTAAGGTTTATGCGCGAAAAACCATCGTTGATGAACCGGGCGATTCGCGTTTGGAAATCTCACTGGATGCCGCTCTCGATATCAACCCGAATTTTCGCCTGGGCGATATCTTGGAACTGGAGGTGACGCCGCGCGAGTTCGGGCGGATTGCCGCGCAGACGGCGAAGCAGGTCGTCACGCAGCGCATTCGGGAAGCGGAACGGGGGATCATCTACTCGACCTACGCCGATATGGAGGAAGACATCGTGACGGGCATCATCGCGCGTCAAGATGGACGTAATTCTTACGTCGATCTGGAGCGTACCGAGGGGCTGCTTCCGCAAAGCGAACAAATTCCTACAGAGCGACTGCACATCGGCGACCGGATTAAGGCGTATATCCTGCGCGTGGAAAAAACGACAAAAGGGCCACAAATTCTTTTGTCCCGCATTCATCCCGGACTTTTAAGGCGATTGCTGGAGCTTGAGGTGCCGGAAATTTTTGAAGGCATTGTGGAAGTCAAGGCGGTGGCAAGAGAGGCGGGCGGACGCTCTAAAGTGGCAGTATTTTCCCGCAATAAAGACGTCGATCCGATCGGTGCTTGCGTAGGGCCGAAGGGGATGCGCATTCAGGCGATTGTGGGGGAGTTGAAAGGCGAGAAGATCGACGTGATCGAGTGGAGCAACGACCCAGCGATTTTTGTCGCAAGCGCCCTTTCGCCCGCAAAAGTGGTCGACGTCGAGGTTCTGGCATCGGAAAAAACGGCGCGCGTCGTGGTACCCGACCATCAGTTGTCGCTCGCGATCGGCAAAGAAGGACAGAACGCGCGTCTTGCCGCCAAATTGACTGGTTGGAAGATCGATATTAAAAGCGAGAGTCAGGTCGGTCGCATGGCTTCCGTGTTCGCTGATCTGAATAAAGACCTTTTTTTTCAATGATCAGGAGGGAATTCATCCATGCGCAAAACGCCTCTCCGGCAGTGCGTGGGCTGTCAAGAACAGAAGCCAAAGCGTACGATGATACGGGTAGTACTGACTCCCGAGGGCGACATCCTGCTCGACCCAACCGGCAAAAAATCTGGGCGCGGCAGTTACATCTGTAATCATCGCGCTTGTTTTGAACAGGCAAAGAAGCGCCGATCTCTGGATCGGGGACTAAAAACGCAGGTCACTGATGAGGTTTACGATCAGTTGCTTGCGCAGATAAAGGCGCATGAAATCGAACACTGAGTGGTATGGCGTGTTGGGACTCGCGGCGCGTGCCGGAGCGCTGGCGGTCGGGGAATCAGCCTGTTTGCGCGCCATTCGGTTAGGGCAAGTCAAGCTGGTATTGCTTGCTACGGATGCGGGCGCCAACGGGGCAAAAAAAATGAAAGACAAGTGCGCCTATTATCACGTGAAGGTGATTCAGGCGTTAAGTAAGGATGAAATCGGTCGGGGCATCGGCAAGGATTGGCGAACCGTGGTTGCCGTGACGCAGGAGGGGTTCGCGCATCGATTGGGTCAAGTATTGATGGACATGATGGAGGTGAAGGCGTTTGACTAAACTTAGGGTTTACGAATACGCGAAACAACTGAATATGTCGAGTAAAGAGATTATTACGATTTTGAGCCGCTTAAACATCCCGGTCAATAACCACATGAGCGTGATGGAACCGAGAATGGTGGAGGCGGTGGAGGGCTTTTTCTCGGATGTGAAGGCCAGAGCCGCAGCGCGCACTGCCGCAAGACAGGAACAAGAAAGCGTGCGGAGAAAGGAACATGACGCCAAGCCCACAAAGCCTGTTCAACACGCGAAAACGGTGAATGAAGCAAAGCGTGAAGAGTCGGCAAACCGCGAACCGGTTGCTGCCCATCAGGGTTTTCAGCGCCGCAAACAAGACCAGGCGGGTCACGAAGAGCGACCAGCAAAGAAAGCGGAGTCGGCGCCATCATCGGCGAAACCGCACAAAGAAGAAGAAGACGAGGCGATTTCTATTACAGGAGCAAGAACGCAAGCTTATGTGGCACATCGGCCAATGCAAAGGAATCACCAAGAGCGAACGGCTGAACAACGCCCCGGTCAAACGGGAACAGCGGGAGCGCGAGCGAATCACCCCAGACCGAATAATCGGCAGGGCGAAAGACAAGGAGAACGGACAACCGACCGGCAGCCGGAGCGGTCGTCTGACCGTTCGGAACCACGCACACGCCAAGGTGGCAACACGCGTAACTTCGATCCCAACAGGCCGCCGCGTTCAGAACAGAGCGGAGACGGCGCAAAGCGCTTTGATGATCGGCGGCAGTCGGGTGGGTTTAGGAAGGATGCGCCTCCCGGTCAACGCCAAGGGACGGGACAAGGCGGTGCGCCGCGTTTTGGCCAGTCGGGAGATCGTTCAAGCACCACTGGCGGATCTGGAAATCGTGGCGCCAGTGCCGGACGCAACAACCAGAGTAACGCGAAAAGCCCCTGGCGTGGCAATGATCGCCCCAAGACGGGCGGTTTTGAGAGTGCAGACGCGAATCGTCAGACCCCAAGTCAAAGTGCGCCGCGTAAACGAACCACCTCGAATGCGCGTGACTTCAATCGCGACGTGTCAGCGGAAAAAAGAGAAAACAGCAGGAAGCTTCAACAATCAAGGAGCCGTTCACAAACAAAATCCCAACCGATCAAGTTTCCTGAAGGCCCTAAGCAGGTGACGGTGGATGGGGCGTTGAACGTCAGCGAGTTCTCGCGACTGATTCGGCGCGAATCGTCGGAAGTCATCAAAAAGCTGTTGTTTTTAGGGGTCTTGGTGACGATCAATCAGGAAATTGACACAGACACGATGGTGTTGGTGGGAGCTGAGTTTGGCACGGAAGTGGTCGTAGAAGCCCCGCGTGACCTTGAAGCGGAAGAAATGCTGGTGGAAGAGGTCAATCAAGAGGAACTTGAACAAAGGCCGCCAATCGTGACGATCATGGGGCACGTCGATCACGGCAAGACCACGCTGCTCGACGCCATTCGCGAGACGAATGTGACCGCGACCGAAGCGGGCGGCATCACGCAACACATCGGTGCTTACCAAGTGGAGATCAACCATCGTAAAATCACCTTCCTTGATACGCCCGGCCACGCTGCGTTTACGACCATGCGCGCAAGGGGCGCACAGATCACTGACATCACCGTGCTGGTGGTCGCGGCGGATGACGGCGTCATGCCGCAAACGGTGGAGGCGATCAGTCACGCCAAGGCGGCGAACGTTCCCATCATCGTCGCGATCAACAAAGTCGATAAACCCGGCGCCAACCTGGAGCGCATCAAACAGGAACTGACGGAGCATGGGCTGGTGGCCGAAGAGTGGGGCGGCGACACGATCTTTGTGCCGATTTCCGCATTGAAAAAAGAGGGCATTGAAGAACTTTTGGAGATGATCCTGCTCGTGGCGGACGTGGCCGACTTGAAGGCCAGTAAGTCTGCGCGCGCGCGCGGCACTGTGATTGAGGCTGAACTGGATAAAGGCCGCGGACCTGTCGCCACCGTTCTCGTACAAAGCGGTATTCTGCGTGTTGGCGACATGGTGGTCGCAGGGAACACCTACGGCAGGATTCGCGCGATGGTGAATGATCACGGTCGTCGGGTAAAAGAGGCGTTTCCGTCGATGCCAGTTGAGATTATCGGTCTGTCTGACGTTCCCGGCGCAGGCGATCTGTTTGTCGTCTATGACGACGAGCGCCAGGCGCGAATCGTATCGGAGCGCCGGACGACAAGGCAACGCGCGGAGGAACTGAACGCGACCAGCCGGGTCACGCTGGATGACCTGTACAAGCGCATCCAGGAAGGCGAAATCAAAGAACTCAATATCATCCTGAAGGGTGATGTTCACGGTTCTGTCGAAGCGGTGATGGGTTCGCTGCAGAAGATCGATGTCAGCGGCGTGCGCGTGAAAGTGATTCACACCGGCGTTGGCGCGATCACGGAATCCGACATTTTGCTGGCGTCCGCTTCCAATGCGGTTGTCATCGGCTTTAACGTTCGTCCTGAACCGAACGGCGTCAAGATGGCAGAAGCGGAAAAAGTGGAAATTCGCCTGTACCGCATCATTTACAACCTGATTGAAGACATCGAAGCGGCGCTCAAAGGCTTGCTGGATCCCGTCTTCAAGGAAGTGGTGGTGGGCCATGCGGAAATTCGTCAATTGTTCAAAGTTTCCAAGGTGGGGACGATTGCCGGCGGGTATGTGCAGGACGGGAAAATGGTACGTGATGCGGATGTGCGGCTTCTGCGCAACGGCGTGATCGTATACGAAGGCAAATTGGATTCGCTGAAACGCTTTAAGGACGATGTGCGCGAGGTGAACTTCGGGTATGAGTGCGGCTTTACGCTGGAAAACTTTAACGACATCAAAGAAGGAGATGTCGTGGAAGCTTATAAAATGGAGGCCGTATCTGCAGAGTAGGTGATGACGATGAAGGTGCGTGCAGAACGCATTGCATTACAAATGCAACGGGAGATCAGCGATATCATCCAGACCCACCTTAAGGATCCGCGCATTGGGTTTGTGACGGTGACGGGCGTGGAACTGACTAGCGATCTGCAACACGCGAAGGTGTTTGTGTCCGTGTATGGCGACGCCAATCAGCGACAAAACTCGCTGGCGGCGTTGGAACACGCGAAGGGGTTCGTGCGCACGGAAGTGGGCAAGCGAATTCGTTTGCGGTTGACGCCGGAAATCCATTTTAAGCTGGATGAGTCGATTGACTACAGCATGAAGATCGGCAAGGTTTTGCATCAAATATTTCCCGACGGAGAAACGGACGGTGGCAAGAGTGACGGGGACGGGAACCCATAATTACCGGGAGGTCTACGACACCTTGGTGAATTCGCCAAATCCGGTGCTGGTGGTTTGCCACATCAGTCCGGACGGCGATGCCATCGGGGCGGCGCTGGCCATGGCGCATTTTTTGAAACGGGCGGGAAAGTCGTTCGTACTGGTGAACGACGATCCCATTCAGTCCCGCTACGATTTTATGCCTGGTGTGGGGTTGTTTCAACGTACGGCAAGTATGCGGCAAAAGTTTGCCACGATCGTGGCGCTCGATTGCGCGGACAGCAAACGAATGGGCAAAACGACCAGCCTGTTTGCCGAAGGTCATTGCTTGGTCAACATCGATCACCACGAAACCAACGACAGGTTCGGTCATGTCAATCTCGTTCAGGCGGAGGCCTCTGCGACCTGCCTGGTACTCTACCGGTTGTTCCACGCGACCGATGTGGCGATTGACCGCGACATGGCAATATGCCTTTATACCGGAATTTTGTTTGATACAGGTGGGTTCCGTTATAACAACACCACGCCAGAGATTCATCATGCGGCGGCGGACTTGTTGTCGCGCGGGTTTGAACCGTTTATGATTGCTGACCGGGTGTTGGAATCGCTCACGCGGGAGCAGGTGGAGCTTGTTCGCCTGGGACTTGCGACGCTGAAAATCCATCCCTCGGGTCGCATCGCGTACGTGGCGGTAAGCAAGGATCTACTTGCCGCATCGGGTGCGAGTGATGATGACACAGAGGTGCTTTTGCCTTACACACGGTCGCTTTCCGGCATTGAGGTTGGGCTTTTGTTTCGGGAGAAGCCAGACGGATCGGTCAAGGTCAGTCTGCGTTCCCGCGACCGTGTGGATGTGGCGAGTATCGCGCTGGGATTTGGCGGCGGCGGGCATGTGCGAGCGGCGGGGTGCAGCATGCCGGGACCGCTGGCGCAAGCGATTGACAGTATGGTGGCGAAGGTCGCCGATGCGGTGATGAGCGCTTTTGCCTGACAGAAGTGGAATCGTCGTGCTGGACAAGCCGCGTGACCTGACTTCCCAACAGGCGGTGACGCGAGTCAAGCGCATGCTTGGCGCGAGCAAGGCCGGACACGGCGGGACGCTCGACCCCGCTGCGACGGGGGTGTTGCCGATCTACCTCAACCAGGCGACGCGGCTTGCGGAGTATGCTCTCGACGGCGATAAAGAGTATCTTGCGGAGGCGGTGTTTGGTGTTGCCACCACGACGCAGGATGAATCTGGGGATGTGGTGGCGGTCGGCAACCCGTCGCGGTTGACGGCGGATCTGGTGCAACGGGCGCTTATGCAGACGGTCGGCTCGTTTGCGCAATTGCCGCCGCAGTACTCGGCGCTTAAGGTGCGAGGAAAGCCCGCCTATGCCTACGCGCGCCAGGGGGAAACGGTAGAATTGCAACCTAGAGCGGTGACTGTGCATGACATTCGCGTGGAGGAGATCATGTGGGCGGCGCCAGATTTTCGGGTGCGGTTTTACATTCGCTGCAGCAAAGGAACCTACATACGCACCGTTTGTCACGACCTTGGCGAACGACTCGGCGTTCCCGCCCATATGGCGACGCTTAGGCGCACGAAAACGGGCGCGTTTTCAATTGGGCAGGCCCACACGCTGGAAAGTGTGGAGCGGTTAGGGTGGGAGGCAGTGATCCCGCCGGAAGCGGGCGTCGATCACTTGCGTGCATGGCGCCTTGATGCGCACCAAACCGCTCTGCTACGACATGGCCAGACTTTGGTATTTTGCGCGTCGGCTACGACCTTCTACGCTGATGAAACAATCAGGGTACACGATGATGGTGGAGAGTTGATCGCGATTTGTGCCGTCGAGTTGGCGGACAAGGAGTGTGTGCGGTTGCGCCCGACCAAAGTTTTTTCTGGATGAGGTGGTGGATAGAGAATGCGGGAACCATTTGTGTACTTGACGTCGCCTCCGAACAATGCGGATGCGGTCGCAAGAACATTTGCCATCGGCAAGTTCGATGGCCTACATATCGCCCATCAGGCGGTGCTTCGGCAAGCGGTGTCGACCGCCCAGAAAACCCACTCTACGCCTTGTGTTTTTACGTTTTCTCCGCACCCGCGCTTTGTTCTAATCAATGATCCGGCATACGAAAAAATGCTGACCCCGCCCTATGAACGCGCGGCAGTGGCGAAGCGATTCGGCATTGAAGAGTTGTATGTGGCGAATTTTGACACTGTATTTCGTACGCAAAGCGCCGAAGAATTTCTGGCGCATTACTTAATTCCGCTCGGGGCGAATCACATTGTGGTAGGCTATAACTTTCATTTTGGGAAAAATGGCGCCACCGACGCACTGGGACTGTGTCGGATTGCGGAACAAATGGGCATCACCATCGATGTGATCGATTCGGTGCAGGATCATGGGCACTCCGTCAGCAGTTCACTTGTCCGCATGAACCTGGAACTTGGGGATGTTGTGGCAGCAGGCAAACTGCTTGGTCGTCCCTACCGCATGCGAGGAATGGTGGTGCGGGGCGACGCGCGCGGGCGCACCATCGGGTTTCCCACCGCGAACCTGACATTGACGGAACCATACGTGTTGCCGAAAACAGGGGTGTATGTGGTCGCGGTCGAGGTGGACGACGCAAAATACCGAGGCATGATGAACCTGGGGTATCGACCAACGGTGGAGTCGGCTTTGCACATTTCCCTTGAGGTTCACCTGTTAGACTTTGACGGCGATTTGTACGGAAAAGAACTGATCGTCGACGTACTCTACTTTATCCGCGACGAAGAAAGGTTTGCCTCGCTTGAGTCACTGCGTGAACAACTTGGTAAAGATCGCGAATTTGTCCAAAACTGGTCTACGAACTGAGCGCTTTTCCTTTACTCGTTGATTTCGGAAGTGTATACTTAAATCCATTGTGCCATACTTGAGTAACAAGCGTGGATGACAATAACTTCGGCCTGATCTAGCGGTTTTTGCGACTTCGCGGTACGCTGCGTCCTCGGCGGGTACTGGGTGGTTCGTTGATCGAAGGGCTTGATTTGAGGAGGGAATGGCATTATGGCGCTTACGCCAGAACGTAAATCGGAAATCATCAGAGATTTCGCCGTTCATGAAGGGGATACCGGTTCTCCTGAGGTGCAGGTTGCACTGTTGACGGAACGGATTAACTACCTGAACCAACACTTCAGGACGCATAAGAAGGATCATCACTCCCGGCGCGGACTGTTCAAGATGGTGTATCAACGCGCTCACTTGCTGCGCTACCTGCGCGAACACGATATCAATCGCTACCGGACGCTGATCACTCGTTTAGGTTTGCGTAAATAACGAAAAAAGCGGGGGTTTACCCGCTTTTTTCTCTCGATACAGATTGTGAGAGGAGGTTTTGGCTTGGTATTTCAACAACGAACAACACTCGGTGGCAGGCCGCTGACCCTGGAAACGGGCAGACTGGCCAAGCAGGCGAACGGTGCCGTACTGGTCACGTATGGTGACACAGTCGTGTTGGCGACGGTGACTGCGTCGAAAAAACCAACCGAACTTGATTTCTTTCCCTTGACCGTCAACTTTGAGGAGCGATTATACGCTGTCGGCAAGATTCCTGGCGGTTTTATCAAACGCGAAGGGCGCCCTAGCGAAAAGGCGATTCTTGCCAGTCGTCTGATTGACCGACCGATTCGTCCGCTGTTTCCAAAAGGCTTCCGCAATGATGTGCAAGTAGTGGCAATGGTCATGTCGGTCGATCAGGACTGCTCTCCGGAAATCGCGGGCATGATTGGCGTATCGGCGGCGCTTGGCGTTTCTGACGTGCCGTTTGACGGCCCGATTGCGGGCGTCATCGTCGGGCGCGTCGATGGCGAATTCATCATCAACCCCACGCCGGCACAGGCTGAGGTCAGCGACATGCATCTTGTTGTCGCGGGGACGAAGGACGCCATCATGATGGTGGAAGCTGGCGCGAAAGAGGTGCCAGAGAGCGTCATGCTAGAAGCGATCATGTTTGGTCATGAGGAGATCAAGCGCGTGATCGCTGTGACAGACCTGTTGATCGAGGAAGCTGGCATACCGAAAATGCCCGTCATTGTGCACGTCATTGACGCAGGCGTGGAGGCACTCGTGAGGGAGTACGCGACGGACAAGCTGCAAAACGCGATCTATCAGGCGGAGAAGCACGCTCGGCAAGAGGCGATCGACGCAGTGGTGGAAGCAACCCTGGCGCACTTCACGAGTCAGCACCCTGACCAGATGGGCGACATCAGCGAGGTATTGCACAAGATCGTGAAAGAAGTGGTGCGCACGGCGATCCTGGTCGACGGCATGCGTCCTGACGGTCGTACACTCGACGAAATCCGGCCGATTTCGGTGGATGCGGGGGTTTTGCCGCGCACACACGGGTCTGGACTGTTTACGCGCGGTCAGACGCAGGCCTTATCGGTCTGCACACTGGGGGCGCTTGGCGACGTGCAGATCCTAGACGGCATCAGTCTGGAAGAATCGAAGCGGTTCATGCACCACTACAATTTTCCGCCGTTTTCGACGGGCGAGGCAAGGCCGCTGCGTCCGCCGAGTCGTAGGGATATCGGCCACGGTGCGCTGGGGGAACGGGCGCTGGAACCGGTCATTCCGAAAGACGACGAGTTTCCGTATACGATTCGGTTGGTTTCTGAGGTGCTGGAGTCGAACGGATCTTCTTCTCAGGCGTCGATCTGTGCGTCCATTCTCGCGTTGATGGATGCCGGGGTGCCGATCAAGGCGCCGGTGGCCGGTGTCGCTATGGGGCTTGTGAAAGAAGGCGAGCAGGTAGCGGTACTGACCGACATTCAAGGCATGGAAGACCACCTTGGCGATATGGACTTCAAGGTGGCAGGTACGGCAAGTGGCGTGACTGCGCTGCAAATGGACATCAAGATCGGCGGCATTACGAAAGAGGTGCTAGAACAGGCGCTGGCGCGGGCGCATACAGGCAGGATGTTTATTTTGGACAAGATGCTTGAAGCGATTCGCGAACCGCGATCCAGTCTGTCGCCGTATGCGCCAAAAATCATCACGCTTCGAATCCATCCCGACAAGATTCGCGAAGTGATCGGCCCTGGTGGTCGCGTGATTAACAAAATTATCGACGACACGGGCGTCAAAATCGACATTGAGCAGGATGGTCGCGTATTTATCTCCACGCCCGATCAGGCGGCGGGCGATCGGGCGCGCCAAATTATCGAGGCGATCGTGCGCGATGTAGCGGTCGGCGAAACCTACGAAGGCAAAGTGACACGCGTCGAAAGCTACGGGGCGTTTGTGGAGATCCTGCCGGGCAAGGAAGGCCTGGTGCATGTGTCCCAGCTTGGTGCCGAGCGCGTGAAGCGCACGGAGGACGTGGCGGAAGTGGGCGGACACTTGACGGTGAAGGTGACCGAGATCGACAGTCAGGGGCGCATCAACCTGTCTCACCGCGAGGCCTTGCGTGATGCGGGTGTGCCGGTGGCGGAAAACGTCCCGCGGAACGATCGCGGAGACGGGAATCGCGGACCGCGCAAAGACGGCGGGGGCAATCGTAACAACGATCGGAGAGGATCGCACGAGCGTTCAGAACGGCCACATTCGGCACCGGTCAATCGCTAAAACCGCATAGGAAGTACGGAAGGGCAGCCTTGTAGGCTGCTTTTGTTATGTTTTGCCGCATTTTGCGCACACTTTTCTAGAAAGGCGGTGGCGCGTGTGCGTAAGATGGGAATGCTCAGGATCGTGTTGATCATGGCGCTAGGTGCTTCGTTCATGGGCGATGGTGCCAAGGCATCGCCAGATCAGGCGCAATCGGTCTTGCAACAAGTGGCGAATCGCTATCAGGCGGCGCCAGTGAATGCGCACATCGATCCTGTCTGGCAGTTGATCCCCGCGCTCAACGGGGCGCGACTCGATAGGAAACGAACGCTTGCACGCTGGAATAAAAAAGATCCGCAAGCCTCATTGCTGACGTTTGAACAACTGCCGCCTACTATTGCCACCGAGACGATGATTGCCCCGATTTATCGCGGCCATCCAAGCAAACGGCAAATGGCTCTGATGTTCAATGTGGCCTGGGGAGAAGAGTACCTGCCGAAGATCCTCGCGACGCTCAAACAACGCCAGGTCAAAGCCACGTTTTTTATCGATGGAAAATGGGCGGCTGTGCATCAGAAGGAACTGCGTGACGTGGTCGACGCTGGAATGGAACTTGGCAATCACGGGTATGGGCACCGCTTGTTTGGACGCCTGACTAAAGCCCAAATGCACACCGACATTGCAAAGACCAACGCGATTGTCCATGCAAAGGTTGGCGTTGCTCCTGTTTTGTTTGCGCCCCCTGCCGGGGACTATAACGCCACGTCGGTGCAGGTGGCAGCGCAACTTGGCATGAAGACGGTGCTGTGGACCGTAGACACGATTGACTGGAAACGCCCTCCCTCGGAAGTGATCACGGCGCGCGTGGTCAAGAAAAAAACCCCCGGCGCCCTTGTTCTCATGCACCCCACGGCGCCAACAGCAAAAGCGCTGGCAGCGCTGATTGAGAACTTGCAAAAGGATGGGTATCGGCTTGTCAGTGTCAGCGATCTGATCAGTCCCACAAGACCGCTCCCGAAAACGGTAAAAGAGGCGCTTGTTGGCTTGAGGTCACAACCGTAAGTTGGTATATTGAGGTCAGCTTGCGTTGGATCGAATGGCCAGCGATAGGGAGGTTCCTCTTGATACAACGGTATACGCTTACAAACGGAATTCGGCTCGTCTATGAAGAACTGCCGTTCCTGCGCTCTGTCAGTTTAGGAGTGTGGATCGGAACGGGATCGCGGGATGAAGACCCGCATCAAAGCGGCATTTCGCATTTTCTCGAACACATGTTTTTTAAGGGAACTACAAGTAAAACCGCCAAACAGTTAGCGGAGTTGTTCGATCAGGTGGGCGGTCAGGTCAATGCCTACACGACCAAAGAATACACCAGCCTCAACGCCAAAGTGTTGGATGAGCATGTGGAGTTGGCGTTTTCGCTGTTGGCGGAAATGATCTGGGAATCGACGTTTGCCGAGGAAGAAATGGAACGGGAAAAACAGGTGATCGTCGAGGAAATCAAAATGTACGAAGACAATCCGGAGGAAGCGGTTCACGATTGGGTTGTCGAGCGCTCCTATGCGGGGCATCCGCTCGGTATCAATATACTAGGGAGCGAAGCGTCGTTGCTCAAGATCACGCGCACGGATTTAATCGCTTACATGAAAAAAGGGTATACGCCCGACAACATGGTGATTGCCGTGGCTGGCAGAATCGATGGCGAGAAAATCCTCGCGCTTGTCGAGTCGATGTTCGGCCAGGCGCGTGGCAAGCGCGACGAACTGAAACAGTCGTTGCCGGCCTTTACGCCAGTAAAGGTGTTCGATCCGCGCCCCATTGAACAGGCGCATGTTTGCCTTGCAGTGCCAGGGTTCTCCTACACGGATGCACGCATGTACGCATTGGCGCTGATCAATCATAGTCTCGGGGCGAGTTCAAGCTCGCTTTTGTTTCAAGAGGTGCGCGAAAACCGAGGACTCGCGTATAATGTATTTTCCTACCATACGCCATTTCGCGATTCGGGGTTGTTTACCATTTATTATGGTTGTTCACCCGACCGCGCTGACGAGGTGTACCAACTGACGGAGGAGATGATCCGTCATCTGCGCGTGCGCGGGATTGATGTGACGGATCTCAATAAGGCCAAGATGCAAATGATAAGTTCTTTTTGGTTGAATCATGAAAATACATCCAGTCGGATTGGCAGAATGGCAAAGAATGAGTTGTATTTTGGGCGTCAGTTAGAGTTGGATGAAGCGGTAGCGGCATTGCAGTCGGTGACGCCAGCAGATGTGAAGTTCGTGCTGGAAGAGTTATTTCGTTCGCCGCTGGCGGTGGTGGCGCTTGGTCCGTACGGCACAAATATCGAGGGTGGGATGCAGGGGGAGAATACAGATGGATGATCAGCGGGGCTTTGAGTTTGTGCCTGGGGTTGACCACGAGGGGCTGATGCTGCCCGCCCGGCAAACGGACGGTGCGGCGGGGTACGATCTGTTCGCCAGGGAAGCGACTGTGGTTGCTGTCGGCAAGATCGCGCTGGTGCCGACGGGCGTGCGAGTTTGGTTGCCCGAGGGGGAGTTTTTGGCCGTGTACGCGCGCAGCAGCCTTGCCGTCAAATGGCGCTTGATCCTCGCCAACGGCGTCGGCGTGGTGGATGCGGATTATTACGGGAATCCGGATAATGGCGGGGAAATACTGGTTCCCCTTTGGAACGTCGGCGATGCGCCTGTGACGCTGCCCCGCGGCGAACGCATCGCCCAAGGCGTTTTTACGCGTTATTTCACTACGTCGGCGGACAGGTCGACAGGCAAAGCGCGTACCGGGGGATTTGGCTCGACAGGCGGTCAATGACCGCTTAATTTTTGAACGCGATCGGCTGTTTGCCAAATAGGCGGAGCAAGTTCTTCTCAAGGATCTGTCCTGCCAAGATGTGACCTTTTTCGTTGGGGTGCCAACCGTCGTGAGAGTACGGCTTGTACGTTTGGTGATGGGCTTTGAGGTACCCCTTCATTTGGTTCATGAGGTCAATAAAGTAGACGTTTTTGTTGTTGAGCGCCTTGACCACCAAGTGTTCTTTGGTGTCGTATTTTTCCACTTGAACTGGATATTGTGTATAGGTGGCCTTCGTCACGGGAGGTGAAACGACCAGTACAACCGCATGATACGTCAGCGCTTCAAGGATCTCTTGTTTAAGGTACATGGCGAATTCATGATACGGAACTTTCGGCAGGGCGTCGTTGAGGAGTCCCCAGGAGATGATGACGACGGTGGGATGGATTGAATTCAGCCACTTGGTGTAGTCGCCTTTGTACATGGTGGCGAGTTGGTGACCGTTGGCGCCGACAATTGTGCGGTCATAAAAAGCGTAAGGAACAAAGGTCGCTGTTTCTAGTTCCTGCAACGCTCGATGTAAATACCCCTCGCTCTTGACGTCTTTCCAGCCGTGCGCAACAGACCCGCCGATGGTCATCACCTTCTCGGTTGGCGCAGAAGCCTTGACCGATGCTGCTGCATAGGCGATTCCGCCGACCAAGACAAGCGTAGTGGTTCCCAAAGTCGAAAAATACATTAAACGATTCTTCACCATTCGTTCCTCTCTTTCTCCATTGAGGTGGCCCCACTTTTGCGATCATGTGGTCAAGTTTGGCTGAAAACAATTAAAAACGTCTTAATGGTTACCTGCGACAACGCACCGCAGGCGGCTTTTGCGCATATCATGGGCAGTGCAAGACGGGAACGGCAACTGCTTTTGCGCAGGCTTGCTATTTGCGCGACTTGGCGTACAATGAGTGGAAAGGGGTACCCGGACGTGATACTAACGGGGATTCGCATCGCCTTTCTCGGTGGAGACGCGAGGATGGCAGAGGTCATCCGCTACCTGGAAGCGTGGGACGCCTCCATTTTACTGTTTGGGTTTGAGCATTTACCCATTGAGGGCGCGGATGTCGTCAAGCGGGAACTCAGCCCGAAGGCATTGGAGGATGCCGATGTTGTCATTTTTCCTGTGGCGGGAATGAACGAGCAGGGCGAAGTGGAAGCCCTGTATGCCGATCAACCGTTGCGATTAAACGACGATCACTTTGCGGCAATGAAGCAGAACGCGCTTCTGTTTACCGGGATTTCGCGCAGTTTGATGACGCGACAGGCGGAAAAGTACAGGCTGCAAACGGTTCGTTTGATGGAACTGGACGAAGTGGCGATCGCGAATTCGATTCCCACAGCGGAAGGCGCTCTTGCACTGGCGATGCAGCACACGGCCATTACGTTGCACGGATCGAAGTCGGTGGTGCTGGGTCTTGGTAGGTGTGGGCTCACTCTCGTGCGCATGTTATTCGGCCTCGGTGCTAAGGTGCGGGTGTGCGCTCGCAAGACGGCCGATTTGGCGCGTGCCGAGGAGATGGGGATTCCCTCGTATTCGATGAACCAGTTGGAGAGTGCGCTCGCTGATGCGGAGATCATTTTCAATACCATCCCCGCGCACGTACTCACAGCGGATGTGTTGACGCAAATCCCGCGTACCGCTGTCATTATCGACATTTCCTCCGCCCCTGGAGGGGTCGATTTTCGTTATGCCGAGAAGCATGGCATCAAGGCGATTCTGGCTCCAAGCCTGCCTGGCATTGTCGCTCCCGTCACTGCCGGACGAATACTGGCACAGACGATCGTGCGCAGCATTGACGAAAAGCGCAGGCAGGGGGAGTTTAGCCTTGAACTTAATGGGTAAAACGATTGGGTTTGCAGTGACTGGGTCTCATTGTACCTACAGCGAGGTCTACCCGGAAATCGAGCGCGTGGTGGCGACGGGCGCGGAAGTGGTGCCAATTTTGTCAAACGCAGTGGTGAAGGTGTCGACGAGGTTTGGCGAGGCAGGCGAGTGGGCAGAAAAGATCGAGGGACGAACGGGCAGGAAGGCGATTACGACCATCTCCGAGGCGGAGCCATTGGGGCCGACAAGGCGACTTGACGCGCTCGTGATTGCGCCTTGTACGGGCAGCACCCTCAGCCGGCTTGCCAACGCGCAGACGGATTCGCCCGTATTGATGGCTGCCAAGGCGACGATGCGCAACGACAGGCCAGTGGTGGTCGCAGTTTCGACCAACGACGGACTGGGACTCAGCATATATAACATCGCGAAGCTGTTGAACACGAAAAACGTTTTTTTTGTGCCTTTTGGGCAGGATGATCCGTTTGTAAAAATGAATTCTCTGGTTGCAAAAATGGAAAAAATCGTACCAACACTTGAGGAAGCATTGGAAAAAAGGCAGTTACAGCCTTTGTTGATGGGGAGATAAGGTTGGCGCGACGAAGGTCGCGCTGTTTGGAGAGGATGGTTGTTTTGGTTCAGGGCGTCAATGTGGCAGTGGTCGGCGCGACGGGAGCGGTGGGGCAAGCGATGATCGCCACCCTCGTGCGCAGAAATTTTCCTTGGGCAACGCTTAAATTGCTGGCATCGAAGCGGTCAGTGGGCAAGCGAGTGATGGTTGGCGAACACAGCCTGACGGTCGAGGAGGCGACGCCAGAGGCGTTTGCAGGCGTCGATATTGCGCTGTTCAGCGCTGGTGGGGACGTTTCTTTAAAACTCGCGCCGGAGGCGGTGGCAAGGGGGGCGCTCGTCATCGACAACTCGTGTGCTTACCGCATGCATCCGGATGTGCCGCTGGTGGTGCCGGAGGTGAACGGCAAGGATCTGTTCGCTCACAAGGGGATCATTGCGAATCCCAATTGCTCGACCATCCAGATGGTGGTCGCCCTGAATCCGATTTATCGCAAATACGGCATCAAGCGGATTATCGTTTCGACGTATCAAGCCGCGTCTGGTGCGGGGTCGCGGGCGATCGATGAACTACGGGACGGTGCGCTGGCGATGCTGGCGGGCGAGGAGCCACGCGCTGAGGTATTGCCAGTGGGAAAACTCGCGCGGCACTACCCGCTCGCGTTTAACATTTTGCCGCAAATCGACGTGTTTGAAGAGAATGGTTACACAAAAGAAGAAATGAAAATGGTCAATGAAACGAAGAAAATCTTTCACGATGCTGACATTTCGGTGACGCCGACGGCGGCGCGTGTGCCGGTCGTGTACGGACACTCGGAGGCGGTTTACGTAGAAACTGTCAAGCCGTTTGACCTTGCGGAACTGAAGGCTGAATTGCGGGCGGGTGAAGGGATCGTTGTCAAAGACGACCCGGCGTTGCAGGAGTACCCGCAACCGCTTGAGGCGGCCGGGCAGCTCGAAGTGTTTGTAGGCCGTATCCGCAAAGACCTTGACGATGATCGTGGGCTTTCGCTTTGGGTGGTGGCCGACAACATACTAAAGGGCGCGGCGTGGAACGCCGTCCAGATTGCGGAGCGCTGGATCGCCCGGGACGGTGCGGGGCGTTGAAGATTATCGTGCAAAAGTTTGGCGGCACTTCCGTTTCAACGCGGGAAGTGCGTGAACTTGCCATCGAACACATCGAGGACGCGATGGCGCAGGGGTACAAGGTGGTTGTGGTGGTGTCGGCCATGGGACGCATGGGCGATCCGTATGCGACCGACACCTTGCTTGGTATGATTCCTAAAAAAGACAAAACAATCCATCGCGATCTGGATCTGCTCATGTCTTGCGGCGAACTGATCTCTGCCGTCATTTTTGCCGCGATGCTGCGCGCCCGCGGTCATGAAGTGACGGTGCTTTCGGGCGCACAGGCGGGCATCGTGACGAGTGCGGATTACGGCAACGCGCGCATCGTGAGCATCAATCCCGAGCGGATGATCCTGGAACTGGAAGCGAATCGGGTCGTTGTGGTCACCGGTTTTCAAGGGGCGACGCCAGACGGGGAAACAACCACCCTCGGGCGCGGTGGTTCCGACACGTCGGCGACGGCGCTTGGCGTCGCGCTGAACGCAGAACTGATCGACATTTTTACGGATGTGGACGGGGTGATGACCGCCGATCCGCGGATTGTTGAAAACGCATCGCGCTTGCATCAGATGACGTATGCGGAGATCAGCAATCTGGCGTATTATGGGGCAAAAGTCATTCATCCGCGGGCGGTGGAGATGGCGATGCAAAAAAGCATTCCCATTCGCGTCCGCTCCACGCACTCGAAAGACCCTGGTACGCTCGTCACCAGTGGCGCCGCGTATTTTGAAGGCAGAAACGCGAGCGATCACATCTTGACCGGTGTCACGCACTCGTCCCACATCACGCAGTTGCGTGTGCGGCGAGTGGCTGAGATCACGAATTTTCAAACGACCGTGTTTCAAACGATGGCGAAGCTGGGGATTTCTGTTGACTTTTTCAACATTACTCCCGATGAAGTGGTGTACACAATTCCCAATCAGCGTGTGGAGCAGGCGCTTGGCGCACTGCGAAACATCGGTTTTGAGGTGCGCACCGTTCCTGACGTGGCCAAGATCGCGGCGGTTGGAGCGGGCATTCACGGCGTGGTCGGCGTGACTGCGATGATCGTTGAGGCACTCAGCGAAGAAGGAATTGAGATTCTGCAATCGGCAGACTCCAATACGACGATTTGGTGCCTTGTTCACGACAAGGATACGGTCAGAGCGGTACGTGCGATTCACGACAAATTTGGTTTGCATACACTAGGGGGAGTTTGATGTGTTCGGTAGTCTGATCACCGCGATGGTGACTCCTTTTGATGAAAATGGAAATCTCGATCTCGGCAAGTTACCGCGGCTGGTCGATCACCTGCTCGAAACGGGAACGGAGGCGCTGGTCGTTTGCGGAACCACAGGCGAGTCGCCGACGCTGTCGCATGACGAGAAGCTGGATCTGTTTGCCGCTGTCGTTGAAGTGGCGGCAGGCAGGGTTCCGATCATTGCGGGAACGGGCGGCAATGACACCCGAGCGGTCGCTAACTTGACGCGCGAAGCAGAACGCCTTGGCGTGGACGGGTTTTTGCAGGTGGCTCCCTATTACAATAAACCTTCCCAAGAAGGATTGTACCGGCATTTTCGCGAGATTGCCGAGGTTACGGACAAACCCGTCATCATCTACAACATTCCCGGTCGCACCTCCGTCAATGTGCAGGTGGAAACGATGGTGCGTTTGGCGGAGATCGAAAATATTGTGGCCGTCAAGGAATCGTCGGGGGATTTTGTTCAGATTTCGCGCATGATTTCCGAAACCCCTGAAGATTTTGCGGTGTACAGCGGCGATGACAAGTACGCCCTGCCGATTCTGGCGCTCGGTGGCGTCGGTTTGGTGAGCGTGGCCGCTCATGTGGTGGGCAGGTCGTTGCATAAGATGTTGAAGGCCTTTCTTGAAGGTGATGTGCGTACGGCGCAAATGCTTCACCACGAGCTTTTCCCTGTTTTTGAAGGGTTGTTCCGCACGACCAATCCCGTGCTTGTGAAGGCGGCACTTGAACTTTTAGGAATTCCGGTCGGTTCCGTCAGGTTGCCACTCGCTTCGATCAGCGAAAGTGAACAACAACAACTGTTACTGGATTTACGAGGATGGATCCCGGAAAATCTGGAACAATCTCGTTAGGCACGCATTTGGAGGTGTACATTTGAAAAACAATACCCAAAAGTTATTCATCATTCCTTTGGGCGGATTAGGCGAAATCGGAAAGAACATGACGGCCTATTTATATGGGAATGACATCATTGTGGTCGATGCCGGCCTTAAATTCCCTGATGAGGAATTACTTGGTATCGATATCGTCATCCCCGATATTTCCTACCTGGTGGAAAACAAACACAAGCTGCGCGGCATTTTTTTGACGCATGGTCACGAGGATCATATTGGCGGTCTGCCTTATGTGTTAAAAAGCGTGTCGGCGCCCGTGTACGGCACGCGCCTGACGCTTGGGCTTGTGGAACCGAAGCTGCGCGAACACGGCATTCTGGAGCAAACCAAGTTGATCACGATCCATAACAATAGCGAGGTCAAGATCGGCGCGTTTACTGTCAGTTGTTTTAATGTTAGCCACAGCATTCCCGATTCGGTCGGGTACGCGATCGACACGCCTGAGGGTCTGATTGTGCAAACGGGCGACTTCAAGTTTGACCAAACGCCTGTCAGTGGACAACCTCCCGATTACGCGAAATTGACAGCGCTTGGCGAGCGCGGCGTGTTGGCGCTGTTGTCGGACAGCACCAATGCCGAACGCCCGGGCGTGACGATGTCGGAGCGGACGGTCGGTGTGACGATCGACGATGCGTTTCGCTCGGCGGAGGGCAGGGTGATTCTGGCTACGTTTGCGTCGAACATCCACCGCATTCAACAGGTGATTTACTCGGCCGAACGAACCGGGCGCAAGGTGGCGGTGATCGGCCGCAGCATGGTCAACAACATTAACATCGCCAAAGACTTGGGTTACCTAACAGTCAAGTCGTCCACGCTGATTGAGCCGGATGAACTGTCCCGCTTCAATGCGCACGACGTGGCGCTGCTCACCACCGGTTCACAGGGGGAACCGATGTCGGCGCTCACGCGCATGGCGCGCGCCACGCATCGCAAGGTGGAGATCATCCCGGGCGATACGGTGATCATTGCGTCGTCCCCCATCCCCGGCAATGAGAAGTCGATTTCGCGAACCATCGACCAATTGTTTCGCGTGGGTGCAAATGTAATCTACCAGTCTGTATCGGGAGTTCACGTTTCCGGCCACGGCAGCCAAGAAGAACTGAAGCAGATGTTGAACTTTATTAAACCGAAGTACTTTCTCCCAGTTCACGGTGAACACCGCATGCTGCGAAAGCATGCTGAACTGGCGCGCGCGACGGGTGTGAATCCCGAGCGCATCTTTATCCTCGACATCGGCGATGTGATCGAATTCCATAACGGAACGGCGCGACTCGGCGGACGCGTGACGGCGGGAGCCGTGATGATCGACGGGCTGGGCGTTGGCGACGTGGGGAACATTGTGTTGCGCGACCGTAAGCTGCTGTCGCAGGACGGCATACTGGTCGTGGTGGTGACGTTGTCCAAGCAGACAGGGATGATTTTGTCCGGCCCCGACATCATCTCCAGAGGATTTGTCTATGTGCGCGAATCGGAAGAATTGTTGGAAGAGGCGAACCGGATCGTCTCGATGACGCTGCACAAGCTAGTCAACGAAGACAACGTCAATGACTGGTCAGGACTGAAAACGGGTGTGCGCGACGCGGTTAGCCGTTTTTTGTACGAACAGACGCGCAGGCGACCGATGGTGCTGCCGATTATCATGGAGGTTTGAATAGCTCGCTATATTTGGTTCACACTAGAAGTGTTAAGGGGTGAATCAAGTGGCGAAAAGCAGAGCGGAAACGGAAGAGTATACGATCGCGCCAGTCGAACCGGCGGCGCAAGATCAAAACGCCGATACCATCGAAAAATACGGTCAGGCGCAGGTGTTGCAAGAGGAATCGAACATTTACGTTCTGACCATCATCGGTCAGGTGGAAGGTCATTATGTGTTGCCGCCGCAAAACAAGACGACGAAATACGAACACGTGATCCCGCAACTGGTGGCGGCAGAACAAAACGAAAAAATCGAAGGCGTTCTGATCATTCTCAACACGGTGGGCGGCGACGTGGAGGCGGGACTGGCGTTGTCGGAAATGATCACGTCGCTCTCGAAACCGACGGTGACCCTGGTGCTGGGGGGCGGACACAGCATCGGCGTGCCGATCGCCGTTGCGAGCGATTACTCCTTTATTGCCGATACCGCTTCCATGACGGTTCATCCGATTCGTTTAAACGGGCTTGTGATCGGTGTTCCGCAAAGTTTTGAGTACCTGGAACGGATGCAGGAACGGGTAACGAGGTTTGTCACGAAGCACTCGCGCATATCCGAAGATACGCTGCGCGAGTTGATGATGAAAACGGGCGAACTCACGCGCGACATCGGTACGACATTAATCGGTGTCGATGCGGTGGAGTACGGGTTGATCGACGAAATCGGCGGGCTGGGGATGGCGATGGCGAAGCTTCGCGCGATGGTGGAAGAGCGGCGGGCGCCAGCCTCGAAGGAGGCTGAAGAATGATCTGGTCGATCGTGCCTGATGAGTTCATTTTTCAAGGTGCAGACGAGCCGCCAGCGCCAGCCAAAAAGGCGACGCTGCACATCGACGGCGTCACGATGATCGTCGAAGTGACGGGGTTTGGGGAGGCGAAGATTGAGCAACTGATTTCCCCTCACCCGCGCGATTACCTCAAGCCAGAGTGGGCGCCGGGCAGTGTGATCCGCCTCTTCCCGTGAGGTTCCGCAGTTCGCGGAACCGTTTTTCTTGCAGAAGTTCGACACGGGCGTCGCGAATGAAGGCGGGCGGGAGAATTTGGGGGCATCGAAATGGCGAAGCGTGACCACACAAAAAGGTTATTAAGATATGAAATTTTGGGTCTTATTCTGTTGGTGATTGGCATCGTGATTTTGGGAGACCTTGGCGCCGTCGGACAAGCGCTCGATGACCTGTGTGTGGTGTTGGCCGGAAACTGGCATTTTTTACTGCCGATCTACCTTGTATGGATGGCTGGGTGGATCATGATCAAGCGTCACCGTTTCCGCTTCACTTCGATGCAGGTCGGGCTGCTCATGCTGCTCCTCGTGGTCTTGACGTGGAGTGAGATGGATCTGTACGCGCAGGCAGTTAGGGCCTATGGGAACGCGCCAGATCTGCTGTCGCTCACGCGCACGGGCATCAACTCGCTGTCCGCGTCGCTGAAGGTGATTGTCGTCACCAAAAATGGTGCGCTGCCACCTGCCGGCGCGGGTGGCGGAATGATCGGGTTCGCGCTTTTTACGGGACTCAAGTACTTGTTTGCCGTCACCGGCACGATGCTGGTGTTGATTGTTTCCATCATGGTGGCAGTGGTGCTGATCTCGCGGCGCTCGCTCGTGGCGACACTGGGGAAAGGGTCGAAGTACTTTGAGCAGCGCATTGACCGCAGTTGGACAAGCGCCGTAAGGTGGATCGCGCGCGCGCTTCAGGCAGAAGGCAAAAAACAAAAATCAGCGCACGGCGCACGCCGCCACCGCAAGCAACCAGATCTTGCTGGGGACGCTCCCGACGAAGATGCAACACCGCACGCCGCAGAGAAACGCGGAAAGAAGAAGCGCACGCAAAAACCTGCTGGTGCGCTCGCCGGGGACGATGGTCACGCACAAGAGCAGGAAGCGGCTCCTGCGCCAACCTCGTTTCCGTTTCCTGATTTCGGGATGCCATATAAAGAAGACCCTGGGTTTGAACACTTTGTCGCGGCAGAAGAGGAGGCCGAACAGCCACAATTTGAGGTGGATCCGGAAGCGCACCGGATTGTCGTGCGGTTGCCGGAGCGGGAGCGCCAGGAGTTGGCGCCTGATCCGCCATTTGTCGCGCACGCTGCGGACAGTGTTGGCGCAGTTCTCGACGTGCGCCCCTATCGCCTGCCCGATCCGCGCTTGCTCAGCAAAAGCGACGGCAAAAAAGGGGATCGCGGCGCCCTGCAGCGGGAGTTGCAGGCGAATGCGACCAAACTGTCGGAAACGTTTGAGAGTTTTAATGTGCATGTGAAGGTACTCGGTTACAGCAGGGGACCTGCGGTCACCCGCTATGAAATTCAACCGGCTACCGGTGTTAAGGTGTCGCGCATCCTCGGGTTGGCCGACGACCTGGCGCTCGCTCTTGCGGCCCGCGACATTCGCATTGAAGCGCCGATTCCCGGGAAGTCGGCAGTGGGCATCGAGGTTCCCAACAACGAAGTGGCCATTGTAACCTTGCGCGACGTGATTGAAACGCCGACGTTCACGGAAGCCAAGTCGCCGCTTTCGTTTGTGCTAGGCAAAGACATCGCTGGCAACGCGATCATCGCCGATCTCGCCAAAATGCCCCATTTACTCGTTGCGGGCGCGACTGGTTCCGGTAAAAGCGTGTGCATCAACGGCCTCATTTCCAGCTTGTTGTTTCACGCGCAGCCGGATGAGGTCAAATTCATCATGATCGATCCCAAAATGGTGGAGCTAGGGGCGTACAACGGCATCCCGCACCTTTTTTCTCCGGTTGTCACCGACGCGCGCAAGGCGGCGGGTGCCCTGCGCAAGGTAGTGGCAGAAATGGAACAGCGCTATGAAAAATTCAGCAAGGCCAAAACGCGGGATTTGGAGCGCTATAATCAATCTGCAGAGAAAAACGGAACGCCCAAGTTGCCTTTGATTGTCGTCATCATTGATGAACTCGCCGATCTGATGATGGTGGCGCCGGGCGACGTGGAGGACGCCATTTGCCGATTGGCGCAGATGGCGCGCGCGGCGGGCATTCATCTGGTGGTGGCCACGCAGCGTCCGTCGGTCGACGTCATCACCGGATTGATCAAGGCGAACATCCCGTCGCGCATTGCGTTTGCCGTTTCTTCTGGCGTCGATTCGCGAACGATTCTCGACATGGCGGGAGCGGAGAAACTGCTCGGACGCGGCGATATGCTGTTTATGCCCGTCGGCGCGGCAAAGCCGATTCGTTTGCAGGGGGCATTTATCTCTGAAAACGAGGTGGAGTCACTCACCGAGTATGTGCGTAAGCAGCAAGAGGCGGAATACGTGGAAGACTTTAGCCGTATCGAAGTGGGATCGAGTGATTCTGCTTCTGATCTGGATCCGCTTTATGAAGACGCGGTGCGGTTAGTGGTGGAATCGGAACAGGCGTCGGTGTCGTTTTTGCAACGGAAGCTGAAAGTCGGTTATGCGCGCGCCGCACGCATCGTCGATCAGCTGGAAGCGTCTGGGGTGATCGGCCCGTTTGAAAACAGCAAGCCGCGCGAAGTGCTGCTAAGCCGCGAGGCTTGGATGGATCGCCAGTCCTCTCCGTAAATCGGACATGTTCCCCCGCTCCTATGCGTATAGATCAATGACGCATACGGCAGGAGGGATCGTATGAAGGGACGGGTTTTTGCGAGCTGGGGGTTGGCCTCGGTGGCGGTATTGATGTTAACGGGGTTGGCGTGGTGGTTCAGGCCGTATGGATCCAGTCAGTCGCCTCTGTCGACGGCTGTTCAGGCACAGTATTCCGATCAAGTAATATCGGCAGGAGACGAACAAAAAATTTCCCTAACACTGACCGCCGCCGTGCCTGAACTTGAGGACGTGGATTACCAATTGATGAGGAGCGGAAAGATGTCGGTGGTGGGTACGGCTGCGCTTGACGGGTACGGGGATCGGTACACTCTTGCGGCGGACATGACCGCGCGCTTTTTTGAAACGGTGTACCGTGACTCGCCTGTGCCGGTGGCCTATGCGGCTCTTTACGCCACGTACCAAGGAAGATACGTGATGGCTGCGGGGCTCGGGCGCCAAGCGGCGGCGGAGTTGGCGTTGACAACGTTGGGCGCCGACCAAGGCGTACAGTTGGTCGAGCAACTGGCACGTCTTGGTCAATCTGGTGGCACTCCGTCCACGCAGGCGTTTGCCGAATACCGTCAACCGTGATCGGTACGATCTGTTCAGGAGCCGTAGCGGCGGTTTTCGGCGCCAACGATGTAAAGCTGGGTAAACCCGATCTGGGACTTGCGTATGTGCCTGATGAGCTGCCTGAAGATGGCTTCATGTCCCGTCTTGAACAGTGTCTCCACGATGGTATGGGCTGTAAATGGCTCATCAAGGCTTGCGCGTACATTGGGGTCTTCCTCCAAGTGGTGAATCCACTCGTCCCGGTACCTGTCTCCGCGTCGTTCCGCATAGGCGCTGTGATAAAGGTCTTTGACGGAAAACGGGGCGCCGACAGTCTGCAAATAGAAATCCAATTGATAAAAAGCTTGGGCCACTGAACGATGGTCCTTGTTCGCGCTCATTGATTACACCTCAATTTTATTATGAGTCAACATGACACAACTAGCAAGTGTGGAATCCAAGGTGGTACAATGTGATAGATAAATTGAAGAGGATGGGTCTTTACATATGCATCGGCTTATGCGCATGGCTTTGGGTCTGCTGAGTGCGACGATCGCCATCAGCCTGTCTGGTTGCGGTTTTGTCAATGTGGCAAACTTAAAGCCCTCCGTCCGTAAAACGTACGCGTTGATCGTGGCTTCGCGCACTTGGCTCAGGAATGCGCAGGTGGCAAATGAACTCGCAAGTCCGCCCGACGGGGTTAGCATCGTGTCCATGATAACGGACGGGGTCTCGACAACACGGTTAATTTCTGAAATTGATCATTCAAATGCCAACGTCATTGTGATGATTCAACCAGTCGCCGCTTTACTGTCTTTGCCTGCCGATCATCCACAGGTGCATTACGATGTCATCGGTGCGGAACAACCTGTCGCCGGTCAGAATGTGACGACAGTCGCGCCGAATCCTGAACAGGCTGCGTCTGTCGCAGGGTATATTGCGGGCGGTAACGCAGTTTTGGGGCAACCCATTTACGTTTTGAGCGCGAATGCTAACCCGATTGCGATGGCGGGGGTGGTGAACGCTGTTTATTCGGGGGCACGAGCGGCGTTCTCTAAAAGCAGTGTGAGTTGGACGAACGCGCTTGCCACTTCCTACTCTGCGTTGAATGGGATCTGGTTGGTGTGGGGCAATGTGCCGACAAGTGATGTGGCACCGATTATCGCCACTAGACAACCGCTGATTACGATCAATTCCAACAACGACTTGTCAAGTACGACGCTCTTGGCTGAATTGACGTCAACGGCATGGGTGGCGAACGGACTGAAGATGGCGCTTCAGACCATCGCCGAAGGGCAGTCACCGCCAACTGTGAATGTGCCTGTGAAGTTTCGTTTGCTGGCTTCTTCCGGATGGCAACAACCTGACGGCATAACCAACTATGAAAACATGATCGCTCAGGGCACTCTTTCTCCGACGGGATTTTTACAAGGCGTTCCCAGCGTGAAAGCGGCGCAGTCGTTGCGCCTGCCGCTGCCGCCACACACCGCGAAAGGTTAGGGGGGATACGATGAACGAATGGTATATGGAATACCGGATTTATAAAGACCGTTTTGGCTTGTTGGGCGATATCGCTTCACTGCTTGGCATGATGGCGATTAATATTGAAACGTTGCGAGACATTGAAGACCGGCGGCGAGGGTTTTTGATTCGCACGGATGATCCGGCGAAGATCGAGAGCCTGCGCACTCTTTTGGAATACGTGGAGAACATCAAATTGACAGCGCTTCGCCAACCCACACTGCTGGATCGGCTGGCGCTTCGTCACGGCAAGCTGATCACGAAAAGTGTTCAAGAAGAGAAGGTGAATACGTACCAGTTCACGCGCGATGAACTTGGTATGTTGGTGGATTTCCTGGGCGAACACCTTAAGGCGTCAGGCAATCAGGTAATGGGAATACGCGGCATGCCAAGGGTGGGCAAAACCGAGTCGTTAGTCGCGGCCAGCGTGTACGCTGGTAAACGTTGGACGTTTGTTTCGTCCACGCTTTTAAAGCAGACCATTCGCAAGGAGCTTGATGACGAGGAGTTGAGTGTGGAAGATCATGTGTATATCATTGATGGCATTGTGTCCACAATGAGGGGGGACGAGGAGCATACGCGACTTCTGCGTCGGATTTTGCGATTGGAGGCTCCCAAGATCATCGAACACCCGGATATTTTTGTGCAACGTTCCGAATTTTCATGGAAGTTGTTTAATCGCATCATTGAACTCCGCAACACGCCGGATGAAGTGATTACTTACGAAGCGCTCAAGCACTTGGAATGAAGAGTGGGAGGTGTTTCATCTGCAGGGCAACCGTTCTGACACGTCAAACGACAGTCACATGGACGCGAATCGTTTGCGGGAAATGGGCGCGTTTTTAAAGCGAACCCGCGAAGAGAAGGGCATTGGTCTGGAGGCGGCAGTTCATGCGACGAAGATTCGCAGTCGTTATCTGCTGGCGATTGAAGAAGGGGAATTTGAGGTGTTGCCGGGCAACGTGTACGCGCGTGGTTTTGTGCGCGGTTACGCCAATTATTTAGGGCTCGACGGGGAAAAAATCGCCCAACAGTACATGGGCGGCGCGGTAGAGTCGCGATCGGAACAACGGCGTGAGGAAAGCCAATTTGAGCCACCGCGGGAAAATCAGGCGGGCATCATGGAGGAAGCGGCACCGTTCATTCCGATGTTGCCAAAAATCCCGTCGCAGACGAAACCGCAACGGGTGATGGCAAAGCGCAAAGCGCGGTCTGCCGTGGTCGGTAGGCGAAAGGGCAATTCCGGAACGGGGTTGTCAAGTTTGATCATGTGGGTGGCAGGGATTATTCTGTTGCTGACGGCTGCGATTGTTGTGTACAACTACTCGATGAGCTTCCATTCGCAAAGCAACATGGTCGCGACGGGAACACAACCGCCGTCGACAGTGGCGTCGAGTACGGTTTCTTCGCAAACGAAAATTCCATCTGCATCGCAACCGATCAAATTTGTCCAGGCATCTAGCGGAACTTACTCGGCGACCTACAATGTGATAACGACAAAACCGTTGCAGGTCGCGGTGAAGGCAGTCGCGGGCAAGTGCTGGTTTGAGGTCAAGGCAGACGGCAAGGTGATTGAACCAAGCTTGACCCTGCAAAAAGGACAGATGCAGGTGTGGATGGCAACATCGAACATGCAACTGCTTGTTGGCGATAGTTTGAACATTTCGATGACGATTAACGGCGCCAATGCCCCTTTAAATCGTCATGCGAACGGGGGATACACCTATATGTTTGTCAGAAAATAGACATCATTTTAGAAAGGGAGATGGAGGATGGCAAAAGAGTCGTCGTTTGACATCGTGTCAAAAACCGACATGCAAGAAGTGGTCAACGCAGTGCATCAAACGCAAAAAGAAATCGAAACGCGCTTTGATTTTAAGGGAAGCAAGAGCCGACTCGATTTGCAGGGGGAAGAGATTGTGGTCGTCGGGGACGATGAGTACAAGCTCGACAGCGTGATTGATGTGCTGAAGTCCAAACTAATCAAGCGCGGTGTGGGCTTAAAGTCGTTGGAGTACGGCAAGGTCGAGCCTGCCACGCAAGGCACCGTCAGGCAAACGATCAAGGTCAAGCAGGGCATCTCCCAAGAGATCGCAAAACAGATCGTTAAAGACGTGAAAGAATTGAAAATCAAGGTGCAGCCTTCCATCCAGGGCGATCAGGTGCGCATGGTCGGCAAGGAAAAAGATGAACTGCAAGCGGTCATCAAGTTTTTGAAAGAGCGGGACTACCCAGTGGATCTTCAGTTTGTGAATTATCGTTAAGTGGTTCCCCGTTGGATTTTGACACTTTTCTATAAGAACGATATAATGTTCGAATAGGTAATGTGATGCTGTGTCGAGTGGCGGGTCATCCGCTTCATTTTTTTGTCAACTTTTCTTCTGGAGGAACTTATGATGTCCGCTCGGCGAGTTGCCATAGTGACATTGGGCTGTGAAAAAAATCTGGTGGATTCAGAAGTGATGTCCGGCCTGGTCGAACAAAAAGGTTATGTCTTGACAAAGGATCCAGAGCTTGCGGATGTTGTGATCGTCAATACCTGTGCGTTTATCGACGCGGCTAAGCAGGAATCCGTCGACACGGTGCTGCAGATAGCCGATTTGAAAGCAAGGGACGCCAGTAAGAAGTTGTTGGTTGCCGGGTGCATGGCACAGCGGTATGCCGATCAGTTGCTGGAGGAACTGCCGGAAATCGATGGCGTTGTGGGAACGGGCGAATTTCCTCGCATTACGGAACTGATCGAACGTGTGCAATCTGGGGAACGGCCGAAACTGATCGGCAATCCAGTCTACCTTTACGATGACCGCACGCCGCGCAAACTGCCTGACGGCAGTGCGTCTGCGTATGTGAAAATCGCGGAGGGCTGCGATCATCAGTGTACGTTTTGCGTGATTCCCGCCATTCGCGGTCGTTATCGTTCGCGTTCACTGGAAAGCATCGTTCGGGAAGTCGAGGAACTGGCGCATAAGGGTGTCCGGGAAGTCAACTTGATTGCTCAGGATACGACGCAGTACGGGTATGATCTGTACGGCAAACGCCGCTTGGCGGATCTGTTGCGAGCGCTTAACGCCGTGGCGGGGATCGAGTGGATTCGCGTCCACTATGCTTATCCAGGCGCCTTTACGGACGAGTTGATCGCCGCGTTCCGGGATATGCCCAAGGTGGTCAAGTACGTCGATTTGCCGTTGCAGCACTCGCAAGATCACATCTTGCGCGCGATGTTGCGTCCAGGAAGACAGGCGCAAATTCGAGAGTTGGTCGCGCAAATTCGCGAAAACATTCCCGACGTCGCGATCCGCACATCGCTGATCGTCGGCTTTCCGGGCGAAACTGCCGAAGATTTTGAGCAGCTGAAGCGATTCGTTGAGGAATTGGCGTTTGACCACGTTGGGGTGTTCACGTACTCGCCAGAGGAAGAAGCTCCTTCGTTTCACTTTGCGCTGCAGGTGAATGAAGCGGAAAAGGAGCGCCGCGCCAATGAATTGATGGAAACGGCAAGGGTGGTGGCGGCACAGCGCCTGGAACGCCACGTCGGTAAAGTGGTTCCCGTGTTGATTGAAGAGGCGTCAGAAGATGCGCCAGGGGAGTACACGGGGCGCTCGCCCTATGACGCGCACGAAATTGACGGCGTCGTTCACGTGCTTGGCGTTGGCTTGGAAGTCGGGGCAATCGTTCCGGTGCGCATTACCCATTCGCTTGATTTTGATCTTGTCGGGGAGGCCGTGTGAGTGAATCTGGCCAATCGCCTTACGGTGGCAAGAGTCATTCTGGTTCCTTTTGTGATTTTGTTCCTACTGATTCCAACGCCGCATTGGGGTTTGCAAATGGACGGTCGCTGGTTGTCTGGCGGCGCGATGCTGGCCACCGTGATTTTTGTCGTGGCCTCCGCGACCGACACGCTGGACGGGTATATCGCCAGGAAACACGGACTGATTACTAACTTTGGGAAGTTTATGGATCCCCTTGCGGATAAGCTGCTGGTTTCCGCCGCTTTGATTTCTTTGGTCG
Organism: Bacillota bacterium; assembly: GCA_021846165.1. Taxonomy (GTDB): domain Bacteria; phylum Bacillota; class Bacilli; order Alicyclobacillales; family SLC66; genus JAJZCL01. The sequence continues at coordinate 30,368 of JAJZCL010000007.1, forward strand.
CGCTGCACCGCGTTCCAGCGTGGATCGCGATCGTGATGATCGGTCGCGAGTTTGCGGTGACCGGACTCCGTACGGTTGCTTCGGCAGCGGGCGTGGTGATTGCGGCAAGCCAGCTTGGCAAATGGAAAACCGTCACTCAGATGGTGGCGATCGTGTTGTTAATGTTGAACGACTTCCCCCTCGCTTACATAGGCTTTCCGCTTGATCAGGTGATGCTGTATCTGGCGGCGTTGATGACGCTTTGGAGCGGGTTTGATTATTTCTACAAAAATCGCCACGCCATACGCATCAACGAGTGATGGGGGAGGCTGTCATGAACGCAGAATTGATCGCAGTCGGCACGGAAATTCTGCTGGGGGATATCGAGAACTCGCACGCTCGTTACTTGTCCCAGGAGTTTTCTAAATTAGGGATCAGCGTGTATCACCACAGTGCCGTAGGCGACCATTTGGGGAGAGTGGTGGAGCAGGTCAAGCTTGCTTTGGATCGTTCCGACGTGATTGTCATCACGGGCGGTCTTGGACCGACAGATGATGATGTGACGCGCAAAGGAGTGGCTGACGCCTGTGGGTTGCCGCTTTGCTTTGACGAAGCAGCGTATGCAATGCACGTAGTGCCTTATTTTGATCAAATAGGCAGAGAGCCTAAACCAGTCCAAAAGCGTCAAGCAGAACGGGTGGGCGCTGCGGTTTTTTTGCCGAACGAGCGCGGCACCGCACCCGGGCAGTACCTTGAGTGGCAGGGAAAGCACTTGTTTTTGCTGCCTGGCCCGCCGCTTGAGATGAGGGGAATGTTTGCGTCTTCAGTGCGTCCGCTGCTTGTCAAAATTGCCGGAACAGGCACCATTGCGAGCCGGGTGTTACACCTGTTTGGGATTGGCGAGTCGGCGGCGGAAGCGAAGGTACTCGACGTATTGCAGGCGCAGACGAACCCGACCATCGCGCCGCTTGCCGGCGAGGGAGAGATGCTTTTTCGCATCACCGCGAAAGCGGATGACGTGGCGCACGCGAAGGCTATGATCGCCCCTGTTGAGGCGGAGATGAAGGCACGTCTTGAACGGTACATTTACGGTTATGATGAAGATACGCTGGCATCTGTCGCGTTTCGCCGCTTGGCGAAGCGGCATGCGCGGGTCGGGTTTGCAGAAAGCTGCACGGGCGGGATGCTCTCGTCAATGCTGGTCGACTTGCCGGGCAGTTCCGAGGTGTTTGCGGGTGCTGTGGTCGCTTACGACAACCGCGTCAAGACGGACTTGCTTGGGGTTGATCAGGGCGTGTTGGAACGCTTCGGGGCGGTCAGCGAAGAAACGGCCAAATTCATGGCGGAAGGCGTGCGCAGGAGACTAGTTTGTGAGATCGGGGTTGGCGTGACGGGCATCGCCGGACCTGGCGGGGGCACGGACGAGAAACCTGTGGGGCTGGTGTATGTGGCCGCCTCAGATGGTGCCGTTACTCACGTGGAACGATATGTTTTTCCGGGTAGCCGCGCGCAGGTGCGGTTGCGCGCCGCTAAGGCGGCATTGCACATGGTAGTGAACTTGTTAAATGACCTTGAGGTGAAAAAATGACAACGTTTCTGGAGTTTGAATTAAGCAAAAAATTACAAGACGCGATTGATGAAATGGGTTATGAGGAGCCGTCTCCCATTCAAGCGACTTGCATTCCGCTTGTCCTCGCAGGGAAAGACGTGATTGGACAGGCTCAGACAGGCACTGGAAAAACGGCGGCGTTTGGCATCCCCCTCGTGGAGAAGTCGACGAACGCCCCCCTCGTACGGGCGATTGTGTTGCTGCCGACGCGGGAGCTAGCGATTCAGGTGGCGGGGGAAATTCGCAAAATATCCAAATTTAAGCGCACCAGGGTGTTGCCGATTTACGGTGGTCAATCGATCGGGCATCAGATCCGCGCGCTTGAGCAAGGGGTGCATATTGTGATCGGGACGCCGGGGCGGGTACTTGATCACCTGCGCCGCGGCACTTTAAAACTCGACAAAGTCCAGTCGGTGGTGCTGGACGAGGCGGATGAGATGCTTGACATGGGATTTATCGAGGATATCGAGACCATTCTGCAAGAAACGCCAAGTGAGCGGCAAACGCTGCTGTTTTCGGCGACGTTTCCCCCCGAGGTGAAGCGACTGGCTGTTCGCTACATGAATCAACCGGAACATGCGCAGATGGTCAGCGGAGAGATGACGGTGCCGCTGACGGATCAGGTGTATTACAAGGTGCTGGAGCGCACCAAGTTAGACAGCATGTGCCGGATCATTGACAGTGAGGACGTTTCCCTTGGCATTATTTTTTGCCGTACCAAGCGCGGTGTCGACGAATTGACGGAGGCGTTGATCGGGCGCGGCTATATGGCTGACGGGTTGCATGGGGACATGAGCCAGGCGCAGCGTGATCGGGTGATGAAACGGTTCCGTTCCGGTGATATCGAGTTGCTGGTTGCGACCGATGTGGCGGCGCGTGGCCTGGACGTAGGCAACGTGACGCATGTGTTCAACTATGACATTCCGCAGGACACCGAGGCGTATGTCCACCGCATTGGCCGTACTGGACGCGCGGGCAAGCGTGGTTTGGCGATTACGCTGGTGACGCCGCGTGAATTCAAGTTGTTGAAAATGATCGAACGGGACACGAAAGCGACGATCGAGGGGCGCGATTTGCCAACGGTGCAGGATGTGGCGGAACGGCAGGCGGAGATTTGGCGGGAACGGTTGCAGGTAGCGGTGCAGGAAGGTGGCCTGGCGCATTACAAGGCTGTACTTGGCCCGATTATCGACGAGGTCGATCCGGTGGACTTGGCGGCGGCAGCTCTCAAACTCGCCTCCGACGGGGATCTGGAGGTCAACGCCTATGACCAGTACGACTTTGGCGATACGGGCGGTGCATCGGGTATGGTGAGGTTCTTTATCAACTTAGGTCGCGGTTCACGAATGGGCCCCAGCGACTTGGTACGCGCGATTTCCGCTGAGTCTGGAATTCCGGGCAGCGCGATTGGAAAAATCGACATTTTTGACAAGTTTTCATTTGTGGAAATTGAAGAAGATTCGGCGCCGTTTGTGTTTGAGGCGTTGCGACAGTCGCGCATTAATGGCATTCGTGTGAATATTGAACCGGCGCGTCCGCGTGAGGCGGACAAGTCGTATCGGCGTAGCCGATTCTAGACGAGAGAACAGCGGCATATAGAGCGGCAACTATGCTTGCGCCAGCGGCGACTGCGTCGCATAAAAAGGCGCGACGCAGTCGCCGCTCTGCTTCGTGTTGTTGCTTTGCATGCGTCCATGTAGCGTATATTTACAATTGAAAATTTACGAACAGATGTTTGTGTTTTGTCGATATTTTATGTACAATGACAGTAACGAATTGTAGGGTGAACTGGTATTAGAGATTTCCCCGTGAAAGGTGTGGGAGAAGTTGGCCGACCGGAAAACTGCGTTGAATTTGGCTTTAAAACAGATTGAGAAGCAGTTTGGCAAAGGTTCTATCATGATGCTGGGCGAGGCGCGGTCGTCAATGAACGTGGAGACCGTTTCGACGGGTTCGATTGCGATTGATATCGCGCTAGGGGTCGGCGGGTTTCCTAAAGGCCGCATTATTGAGATTTACGGTCCGGAATCATCCGGCAAGACCACCGTCGCGCTGCACGCCATTGCGGAGGTGCAGCGGCTTGGCGGACAAGCCGCTTTTATCGATGCGGAACACGCCCTTGATCCGCAATACGCGCACAATCTTGGCGTCAATATCGAAGAGTTGCTGATTTCTCAACCAGACACTGGCGAACAAGCGCTGGAGATCGCCGAGGCGCTGGTGCGCAGCGGCGCGGTCGACATCATTGTGATTGACTCTGTGGCGGCGCTGGTGCCAAAGGCGGAGATTGAAGGCGAGATGGGCGATTCCCACGTGGGACTACAAGCACGTTTAATGTCACAAGCCTTGCGTAAACTGAGTGGAGCGATCAACAAATCGAAGACGATCACGATTTTTATCAATCAGATTCGCGAAAAGGTCGGAGTGATGTTTGGCAACCCAGAAACGACCACTGGCGGGCGTGCGCTCAAGTTTTACGCCAGTGTGCGCCTTGAGGTGCGGCGCGCCGAGTCGCTGAAGATCGGCAATGATCTGGTGGGCAATCGAACCAAAGTGAAGGTGGTCAAGAACAAGGTGGCTCCTCCCTTTAAGCAGGCAGAGGTGGACATCATGTTCGGCGAGGGGATTTCTCGGGAAGGCAGTTTAGTTGATCTCGGCACTGAACTTGAAATCATTCAAAAGAGCGGTGCATGGTACTCGTATGGCGATGAGCGGTTGGGGCAAGGCAAGGAGAACGTGAAGATTTACCTTAAAGAACACAAACAGTTAGCGGATTCGATCGAATCCAAGATCAGGGAACTGAGCCTGGCGAGTTTATCAAGCGTTCCGAATCAGACTGCTGACTTTGCGGACGATGACGCTGGCGTCGAGTTTGACGAGTAGTGGAAGAGTGGAGTAAGGCGAGGGCAACGGTTTGGAGCAGCGTGTGATTGCCATTCAACAGCATGCCACACACCCTGAACAACGCGTCTTGCTGCTGACCGATCGGAACACGGTCGGCCCGTTTGACGCAAGTAGTTTAATTTCTTGCGGCGTTTCTGTGGGGTGTGAGTGGAATCCAGTGATTGCCGAATGCTTGGATGAAGCGGAACAGTTGTTGATTGCCAAGCGGTATGTCATGGTGTATCTAACAAATTCGCAGCGAACGGAAGCGGAAATTCAACGGTATTTGATCAAAAAAGGAATGGCGAAGGCGATTTGCGATCGGACGGTTGAGTGGGTGCGCACGCAAGGCTGGGTTAACGATGAAGAAGTTGGATTATACTTGATTCAGAAGGCTCAACAATCGGCATCAAAGCACAGCAAGAACCAAATGGCCGCCAAATTAATCAAGCGCGGCATCCCTGTGCGCAGTGTAGAACAGTTATTAAAAAGCGAAAATTATGACGAACTGCCCGCCGCGCGAGCGATGGCTCAAAAGAAGTGGTTGGAGATAATGCGTAAAGACCGTGAACATCCACGCGCGGTATTGGCAGGGTATCTTGCAAGGAAAGGGTTTGCGACTGCCACTGTGAAAAAAGTGCTGGCAGAATTTCAACATTTTGATGAATAATTTGAGTGCATTTAAAGGTTGACAGGGTTTTACAAGTATCGTACAATTTAATTGCGTATATCTGCTTTTTTTCTTGCTATTGCAGATTGATTCATTCGTTTTCGCGTGTGATCGAATGACTGTGGCAAGATTGTGAATTGGTTGATCTCGGCGTCCTTGCTTGTGAGCGGTGGCAAGGGGGCAATGGAGTACGTGATAAGCTGGATTGTATTTGTTGTCGTTCTTTTGGTGGTTATCGTTGTCGTGGCCTTGGCGGTGATTTTTTGGTTTACATCGCGCGGCAAAAGTGTCGAGATATCCTTGTCCGCGGCGCGGGCGCAAGCGGAACAGATTGTCGAGGCTGCAAAACGTGAAGCTGAAAGAAAGATCAAGGAATCCGCATTAGAAGCTAAGGAAGAATCCCACCGGATTCGCAATGACGCAGAACGAGAACTTCGTGAGCGGCGATTGGAAGTGCAGAGACTAGAACGAAGGCTGCTGCAAAAGGAAGAAGCGTTGGATCGTAAGTCGGAGTCGATGGAAAGGCGCAGTGAAGCGCTTGCGTCTGAGGAACTTGCGGTAGAGGAGAAGCAGCGTCGACTGGAAGCCGCGATGAAGGCGCAAGTATCGGAACTGGAGCGTATTTCCGGGCTCACGCAGGAACAGGCGAGAGAACAGATCCTTGCGCAGGTTGGTGCCGAGTGTCAACATGATGCGGCAATGCTCATGAAGGAGATCGAACAACAAGCGAAAGAAGAAGCGGATCGCAAGGCGAAGGAGATTATCGCCACGGCGATTCAACGCTGCGCTGCGGATCACGTGGCTGAAACGACGGTGTCGGTGGTGTCACTGCCCAGCGATGAGATGAAGGGCAGAATCATTGGTCGTGAGGGTCGCAATATTCGTACGTTGGAGATTTTGACTGGCGTTGATTTGATTATCGACGATACGCCGGAAGCGGTGATCCTTTCCGGGTTTGATCCGATTCGCCGCGAGGTGGCAAGGATCGCTTTGGAGCGATTGGTTGCGGATGGTCGTATTCACCCTGCCCGGATCGAGGAAATGGTCGAAAAGGCTCGTCGCGACGTGGATGAACGCGTTCGCGAAGAAGGTGAGCAAGCGGTGTTTGATGTGGGCATCCACGGTATTCATCCGGATTTTGTGAAAATATTAGGGCGATTGAAGTATCGAACGAGTTATGGCCAAAATGTTTTGAAACACTCCGTTGAGGTGGCGAGTTTGGCAGGTCTGATGGCGGCGGAGTTGGGACTTGACATTGCGCTTGCGAAACGCGCTGGTCTGTTGCATGACGTGGGCAAAGCGATCACTCATGAAGTGGAAGGCTCCCATGTGGAAATTGGCGTAGATTTGGCAAAAAAATACAAAGAACACCCTGTTGTGATCAATGCGATAGCCGCTCACCACGGAGATGTCGAGTATACCTCGCCCATATCCGTTTTGGTGGGAGCGGCGGACGCGTTATCGGCAGCCCGTCCTGGAGCGCGGAGAGAATCGCTTGACGTGTATCTGAAGCGGCTTGAGCGCTTGGAGGAGATCGCGAGTTCTTTTGAAGGCGTGGACAAGTCGTACGCGATTCAGGCAGGACGTGAAGTGCGCATTATTGTGAAACCAGAGCAAGTGGACGACGCCGAATCGGTTCGTGTGGCGCGGGAAATATCTAAACGCATCGAGAGCGAACTGGATTACCCTGGGCAAATTAAGGTCACAGTCATACGCGAGACAAGAGCAGTAGAATACGCAAAATAAGGCGGCCTTTTGGCTGCCCTTATTTTTTTAGGGGGGATCGTATGAATATTTTGTTGATTGGCGACGTGACGGGCAAGGCGGGAATTGACATGGTGGCAGAAACGTTGAAGGTATTGCGCAAAGAAGAGCCATTGGATTTGATCGTCGCAAACGGCGAGAACGTCGCCTGGAACGGACGGGGCTTTACGGAGTCCGCCCTGGAAGGGTTGTTTGATGCGGGTGTGGACATCATCACGCTCGGCAATCACACCTGGGATCAGAAAGAGGTGATTCACAGGCTGGAAAGTGACGAGCGCATCGTCCGACCCGCCAATTTTCACGACAGTACGCCTGGTCGAGGGTATGTGATCTGTGCTGTCGGTACCCGTAACGTGGCGATCCTGAATCTGATTGGACGCGTGTATATGGGTCTTTACGCCTGCCCGTTTCAGACGGCGGATCGCGTCCTCGCTGAGTTAA
>JAJZCL010000095.1 GCA_021846165.1 Bacillota bacterium
ACATTGCGTGGCATCGGCACATGATCCTGGTGATGGTTGCTCACTTATTTGTGGTAGAAGTTCGACAACAATTTCAAAAAAAAAACGAAGTTGGGGAGAATACCGCCGTTCTAACGATGTCGCAAGCGCTTATTTTGATTAAAGCTGCAATGACGCAAGATCAAGCTACGATCCGGAAAGCGATTCGTCAAGTTGCCTATTACCAAAAATCAAACGCCAAGGCATATAAGTCACACCGCAAAAAGCGTCTTCAAAACTCAGCGTAAAGCGTTTCATAGTGGCTACGTTGTAGTGTTAATAAAGTTTCAGAAAAATCAATGGCACTTCGAAAATGGCCACGGTTAATCAGGTCTATCAAAATCATTATACGACGATCACCAAGCACATTCTCTGGTCTTTCCAATACCTTCAATATCTGTGTAGCAGGATAAAACCCCTTTTCTTTTGACACGGTATCCAGATATAGCAAATCTATCTCAAAGAAATCCGCAGCCAAAGCCGCACCCGAAGACATTGACTTTTTCCCAGCCGTTGCGTCGATTCCGAATTTCGTAAAATTCTTTTTTTTGTATTTTTGGATGTAGTCGTTTACTACTTTATAGAGGGAAACAATATCCGTTCCTTCGACTTCCTCAATATCAAAAACAACACTGGTACCCCCAGCTTGATTTTCAATTAATGAACGCACCTTATCGGCTATGTTCCTTGATCCATCTGTCGCGATCATGCATACCCTTTTGGGACGAACAAAGTTTATGGTTAGAAACATCGGCCCGACCGATTGACCGACCGTCACAAACAAAACATCGTAATCAAAGCGAACCTGTTGCTCTTCCCTGATATGATTCATTCTATAATTTAGTAATTTGCTCTCAATGGGAATTAATTCTAAATCTTCGTTCGATCTATATTCCTTTTTATATTGAGGTATGAGGATCTTAAGTTCCTCTTCTGACAGCAACTCCTGAATTGTATCAATTCCCAACGGAACATCGACCAACGATTGAATTTCCTTGAATTTATCAAAAACATCAGAGTTTTCAAAAACCAAGTTGCACCCTACCCCTTTCCCACCATTATATTAATCAAAAAGTGTATCCAAGAGTGTCATTTATTGCGTTGATTATATCATACGATACAGGGAAATCCATCAATTATATTGCATAATTTTTAAATCTCGATTTCAAACAGCACAAAAGCCAGCACATGACAAATGATATTTCACCAAAAATATCATTCGAGTTGGTGAACGCATTTTGGAGTCCATACGAGGCACTTGTTTCGTATACACAGCAGCATGGTTGCTTTAGAGGTTGTTTCTAACGCCGACCAATCTTCTCGCTTCGTCCGGCGTTGCTACCTCACGACCTAGTTCTCCCGCCAGTCTCACGACGCGACTGACCAGTTCCGCGTTCGACTTTGCCAGTTGCCCTTTGGCATAATATATATTGTCTTCGAGTCCCACACGAGCGTGTCCCCCTAACAGAATGGCCGCCGTGGCCATAGGCAGTTGCGCCCGGCCAATTCCCGCCACGGTCCAGGTGCTGCCCGCAGGAAGCAGGGAAACCATGTGCAACAAATTCGTCATTTCTGCTGAGATGCCGCCCGGAACGCCCATGACCAAGTCAAAGTGCAAAGGACCCGCCAACCACCCTTTTTGCATCAGTCGCGCTGCCGTTGTGATCATCCCCGTATCAAAAACCTCGACTTCCGGACGCACTTTGTGCTTGGCCATGAGTTTTGCGAATTGCTCTATATCTGCGGGTGCGTTGTAGAACACACTGTCGCCGAAGTTCACGGTGCCAGACGTCAAGGTGGCCATTTCCGGCTCCAGGGTGATCACATCCGCCCGCTCGGCGGCACTCATTCCGACGGCGCCACCTGTCGACACCTGAACGATGACCCGGCTTTTTTCCCGGATGCGCTCGATAATTTCACGGTAGACCTCCTTATCCTGCGTAGCCGTGCCGTCCGCGCACCTGGCATGGACGTGAATGATGGAGGCGCCTGCATCTGCCGATTCAACGGCAGCGTTCGCCACTTCTTCCGGCGTATAAGGGACATACGGCGTGTGATTGCGCATCACCTCGGCTCCGTTCACCGCTGCCGTAATGATCAGTTTTTCCACATTGTTCACTCCTTGCTTCGCTGCTTTTCTTTTGGCACCACGCAAGTACCGGAAGCGCGCACCACCATGCGCGGTGGATCGAGTACCTCTGCCGCAGACGGGTTCGTCGGATCTGTGCCGCCCGTGATCACTTTGTATGCGGCAAATTCCATCTTGCGGGACGTATTGCCCACATGCACGATCCGCCCCACTGCCTCAATGTAATCGCCTGCATATACTGGCGCTTGAAATACTACTTCATCATAAGCCGCAAATAACCCCTCATCACCGTCGTGGCGAATCAAGAGTTCTGTCGCCACATCGCCAAACAGTTGCAAGATGCGTGCGCCGTCCACAAGTTTCCCCGCATAATGGGCGTCTGCATCGGCCATGCGCACGCGGATCATCACTTCATTCCACTTCATCGAGTCTGTCATATTCGTCGCCCACCCTACTTTTCTTGAGTTCTTTTATCCATTTCATGAACAATGAACGATGCCACGTCTGGTGCTAGCGTACCGGCTCCAAACCCAGCGTCATATCCAAGCTCCAGCGCCAACTCGTGATTCAGACGCGGTCCGCCGCAAATCACGATCATGCGTTCACGAATCCCCTGTGCCTCTAACATATCGACAAGTTCTGTCAAGTTAGGAATATGCACGTCTTTTTGCGTGACCACTTGCGACACGAGGAGCGCATCGGCTCGCACCTCCATCGCCCTGCGGATCAACGCCTCGTTACTCACCTGACTCCCCATGTTGTACGCCTCGATCTCGGGATAGCGTTCCAGCCCGTACTCACCCGCGTATCCTTTCATGTTCATGATGGCGTCTATCCCGACCGTGTGGGCGTCTGTCCCCGTACAAGCGCCAACTACCACCACTTTACGGCCAATACGTTCTTTGATGAATCGATTGATTTCGTAAAAATCCATGACTGGGGTTTCGATTTTTGGGACGGTGATCGAGGTGAAGTCGATGGTGTGCGTCGCTTTTGCGTAAACGATGAAAAACGACATTTCCTCGCCTAAGTCGACACCATGCACCACTTGTGGCTCAATCAGTCCAAGTTTCGCTACATACTGCCTTGCCGTTTCTTTCGCTTCCTCACCAAAAGGAATCGGCAGTGAAAAACTGAGTTGCATCATTCCGTCGTTCCAGGTGTCCCCATAGGGCCGCACATGCCTCAAGTCTTTCATTCCACCACTGCCTCCTTTGCCGTGCCAAGCGAAAGTCGCCGCACCAACTCCTCCTCGATCGGATTGTAATACTCGGGCGCCCGTTGCACCACCCCGTGACGCCCTTTTCCGCCTTCCCAAGTGCGCTTGACGTCAGCAAACACGCCTTCTGACAAGGCGTGGAACAACCCTTTTTGCACAATCCCGGCCATGGTTTCCGTCGCTTCGTCAAGCACCTGTCGAGCACGCTTGACCATGCGTCCGTCTTGCTTGAACTGGACCTCGTCTTGTAAATGGCGTGCATTGTTAAAAATGTACCGCGCCGATTCGATGGCCAGTTGGCGGTCATGCAGGAGTGGGGTGTGGATCGCCTCCGTCATCATGCCGAGCAGTTGGATCCCCTGACCAGTCGCCACGCCGATCAGATTGAACAGCGCGTCCTGCACGTGACCAAGGAAAATATCGCCCGTCATGTGTTTGGTCGGCGGCATGTACTTGAGCGGGGCATTCGGAAAGATTTCGCGAGCCATTTCGGCCTGCGCCCACTCCCACAAAAACCCGTCTTCAATCGCGGGATTCATTTCAAATGCGTGCCCTAACCCCATCTGTTCGTCTGGAAGCCCTGAGTGTTTCGCCAATTGCTCGTTGATCAGTTGGGACGCAAGCACTGTGTGCGCCGCTGCCACCGCATCGGCTGTCGTCAAATAATTGTCTTCCCCGGTGTTGATGATGATTCCGGCATAGGCGTTGATCATGCGGCTGAAGTGCTGATCGATCAAGGTGCGCTGCATATTGATGTCGCGAAAAAGAATGCCGTAGAGCGCGTCGTTCAGCATTACATCCAACCGTTCCATCGCCCCCATTGCCGCCATCTCTGGCATGCAAAGACCCGAGGCGTAATTGCACAGCCGGATGTAGCGCCCCACCTCTTCCCCCACTTCGTCGAGTGCCGCACGCATGATGCGGAAGTTTGCTTGAGTGGCGTAGGTTCCCCCAAATCCTTCCGTCGTCGCCCCGTACGGCACATAGTCTAGCAGGCTCTGTCCAGTGGTGCGGATCACCGCGATGATGTCCGCCCCCTGGCGTGCGGCTGCTTTGGCCTGAATGACGTCTTCGTAAATGTTGCCCGTGGCGACAATCACGTACACATAGGGCTTCGACCCCTCGCCCAAACTCAGCAAACGCTCGTTTCTCGCCTCGCGGCTTTGCCGTACCCGATCCAATGCCCGCTGAGCCTCCTTGGCGCCGCGATCACGAATCTCCTTGTCGGAGGCGAGCGGGAGTTGGGTCAACTCCAGTTCACCCGCAGCCACCAGTTCTCCAATTTCCTGAATGCCCATCCCCGTTTGCAGCATCGCATTCAGCACCCATGCGCTGATGCCCCGTTCCAGTTTGCCCTTTTTTACCACCGCATCCACCAGTACGTTGGGGAGCGGGATCCCTTCCTCGTTCACTCCGTCAAGACCAAACAGGCGAAGGACAGTTCTCTCCATCGCCACGGTAGTCTTGTCCGCGATAGACCCCATCACGTCATCCGCAATTTGCCCTGCCAGCTTCCGTGCGCGATCAATTTTGGCCTGATCCAGACCCAGTTTGTTGGCCATTCCCATCACCTCTGTTTTGGTTCTCGTCGAGTATCCGGTGGGCTTTCTCTAGAAGCGATGACGGCACCCCTAACCACTTGGCGATGGTTAGTGCCTGCTGAGGCACATCGCCATCCCCTGCCTCCACGATGCGATAATCGATCATTCGATCAAGGCGGTCGATCCACTCGTCTTTAGTCAGCGAACCCACATTCGCATCTGCGAGCGCATTTTCACGAATGCCCGCGACCCGCAAATACTGCGCACCCCCACGATCCCTCAGGCGAAAGTGCGTCGCCAGCACGTATTGACCGCTGCATCTTGCCATTAGTTCCTCCAGTAACGAGGCGACAATGGCCTGTCCCTCCACCGGATTCGTGTGACGACCCATTTCATCAAAACACACGAATCCGTTATCGGCTTCTAGCGCCTCTTTCAACATCACCATCTCCGCGCCAAATGAGGAGAGTCCACCCGTCAAGGATTGCGCGTCGCCACCCACGTATCGAAGCACGGCAAAGAGCGGTGCCGTATACGATACAGCGGGCACGGGATACCCCATTTGATGGCAGGCTTGAAGCAGTAGCCATGTTTTTTGCGCGGCAGACTTGCCACCCATGTTGGGGCCTGTCAGCACCGCCACCCTAGCGTGAAACACCACGTCCACCGGCACCCAACTGAGAATATCAGGTTGCCTGCCTTGCACCACCTGTATGGCAGTCCCAAGCGTTGACCAAGCCCACACGCCTGACAACGCCATCTCCACTCTTGCGTACAGTTCATCAAACCTTCCCACACTGGCGACGACGTTCTCAATCGCTTCCGCCAACGGGCGCAAGCGCACGGAGATCACCGACAAGAGTCGCATCTCTTCCTGCTTTAACCGTTCCGCGCAGGCTTCCTCATGCCGCTTCAACGAGCGCACCTCATCCGACCACACGGGGTCAAACACCGCATCAAATGAAGTCAGCATCCTGATGCGAAGGCGCTGATCGGCCTTTGCTTGCGCCACTTTTTCCTCTTCGTCAAGCACGATCACAATGGTGGCGTCGCGTCGAGTCGTCACACCATAAGAGTTGGCCAATGCGAGCAAAAACGCCCGTTCTTCGCTCATCCGCCGCATCCGCGCCTGTTGGTGGGCGTGAAACGCCTGATCATACCCCGCATCGTTCACATCACTCATACTAAAGTCACGCGTGGCCACGTCGCGGGGCGCCAATCGGCGAACCACCTCTGCCATGCCGTCAATAGTCCACCAGGCAAACAACGCCTCGCTTTGCGTCAGTTCTCGATCAATCGTCAACGTTTGCACGGCAAAGCGCTTCAGCGCCGCCACCTGTTCCAGCGATAAAACGCCCCGTTGCCTAAGCAGTGCGGAAATCGTTCGAACATCTGGCATGTGGCTGAGTTCGCCAGTCCACACGGAGTACGCTGGATCCCCTAGTACACCGCGTCCGACGCTGGCATAAAGCCGCATAGCATCCTCCCGGTCAGCCTGCCATGCGAATTCGTCCCCTTTGCAATAAGGCCTGCGGGATGCTTTGCACTGCTGACCATAAACACTGCGAGGGCGAAGTTTTTTTTGAATCCGATCCCAGCCAATTTGTCGTTCCGTCCATTCATCCATCCATTGCATTGGTCGTCTCCCGATCCATCACGTCCCATACCGGAACCGTGAGTTTTGCCTTTAGTGTGCGCAGGAGCGCGTGTCGATCCATCGCCTCCCCAAAAGGCGACGACGGATTGACGGCGACCCCGATCAGCGGTAACCGGGACAGAACCAGCAGTTGATGACCCGCCCGCAAAAACGCCCGCC
>JAJZCL010000096.1 GCA_021846165.1 Bacillota bacterium
ACGCAATCACATCGCGCAACGAGATTTGGTTGGTCATCACCATCACCAAGCGATCCAGTCCCAGCGCGATGCCGCCGTGCGGAGGCGTGCCGTATTCGAACGCGTCCAGCAAAAACCCGAACTGCCCCCGCGCCGCCTCGTCCGTAAACCCGAGCGCACGAAACATCCGTTCTTGCAGCGTCTTCTCATAAATTCGCATCGAACCGCCACCGATTTCGTAGCCGTTCAGCACAATGTCGTACGCATCCGCGCGCGCCTCGCCAGGGTGCGTGTCGAGCAGCGACACGTCTTCTGCACGCGGCCTCGTAAATGGATGATGAACCGCGACGTGGCGTTTTTCCTCTTCATCGTATTCGAGCAACGGAAAGTCGACCACCCAGAGAAAATTAAACTGCGTCTCGTCAATCAAATTGAGCGTTTTGCCGAAGTACAGCCGCAGCGCACCAAGGGCGTCCGCCACCACCTGTTTTTTGTCCGCGACAAAAAGAATCAAGTCGCCCGCTTTTGCGGTACTAACCGTTACAATACCCGCCAGCTCCTCTTCACTGAAGAACTTGGTGATCGGCGAGCGCAACCCCGTTTCTTCGACGATGATCCAGGCAAGCCCCTTTGCCTTATAGCGAGCCGCGAACTTGGTCAGGTCGTCGAGATCCTTGCGGCTGAAATTTCCGCACCCAGGCGCCACCAGCGCCTTAACCTGCCCGCCTTTTTTGAGCGCGTCCGCAAACACCTTGAACGACGTGTTCGCAAGCACCCCCGACAGGTCGACCAGTTCCATGCCAAAGCGCAGATCTGGCTTGTCCGAGCCGAACCTCCCTAACGCCTCTGCGTAGGTCAGGCGCGGGAACGGCGTCGCGATGTCAAGGTCGAGAACGCGCTGAAAGACCTTCGCCAGCATGTCCTCGATCATGGTCTGAATGTCTTCTGGACGCAAGAACGAGGTTTCGATATCAAGCTGAGTAAACTCCGGCTGCCGGTCGGCGCGCAGATCTTCGTCACGGAAGCAGCGAACGATCTGATAGTACCGCTCCAACCCGCCCACCATCAGGAGTTGCTTGAAGATCTGCGGCGATTGCGGCAGGGCGTAAAACTCCTCCGGGTGCAACCGCGACGGCACGAGAAAGTCACGTGCGCCCTCCGGTGTGCTTTTGGTCAGCATCGGCGTCTCGACTTCGATGAAGCCAAGTTCGTCGAGGTGAGAGCGGATCACCCGGTAAACGTTGTGGCGGGTTTGCAAGGTGTTCAGCATTTTCGGGCGGCGAAGATCGAGGTAACGGTAACGCAGGCGCACCGACTCGTCCACATCGACATCGTCCTCCACCGCAAATGGCGGGGTTTTGGACGCATTCAAGATCGTGAGCGCATGTACCTCTACCTCGATCTTGCCCGTTGCGATCTTCGGATTGACCGACTCTGGCGAACGCAGCACCACACTTCCCTCGACCTGTACCACGTACTCACTGCGCAAGCGATCCGCGTGGCGCAACGCTTCTTCGTTCACGTCCTGGCGAAACACCAGTTGCACAATCCCCGTGCGGTCGCGCAGGTCGACAAAAATCACGCCACCCAAATCGCGTCGTCTTTGCACCCAACCGGCTAACGTCACCTGAATGCCTGTTTTGGTTTCATTCAATTCTCCGGCAAAAGCGGATCGAAATTGCACAATTGACCACTCCCCATTATCTATCTTTATCTTCCAGCAAGTGTTCGATGGTCACGAGCCGCTGCTCCTTGCTGACCATATCGCGCAGGGTGACGGACTTCGCCGCCGCTTCGTCATCGCCGATGATCACCGCGACAGGCGCGGAAAAACGATCGGCCTGCTTCAGTTGCGCCTTAAACCCACGCCCCGCATAGTCGGCGTCCACCTTGAGTCCGTACGCGCGCAAACGCTGCATGACCTGCACGGCAAGGCGATTGGCCGCTTCCCCCATGACGATCACATACGCGTCCAGCGTGTCCGCCGACAGCGCCGCGACCTTGTCCTCGGCGAGCGTCATGAGCAGGCGCTCCAACCCGCCCGCAAACCCGACGCCCGGCAGATCGGGGCCGCCGAGCATGCCGACGAGGCCATTGTAGCGCCCGCCGCCGATGATCGTGCTTTGTGCGCCAAGCTCGGTGCCGACAAATTCAAACGCTGTGCGCGTGTAGTAGTCTAACCCTCGCACCATCGTCGGCACCAGTTCATACGTTACGCGCAGCGCGTCAAGGTAGCCCTTCACCCCGGCAAAGTGGGCAGCGCAGTCGGCGCACAGGTGGTCGACGATCATCGGCGCGGACATCACCTCTGGACGCTTGCCGTCAATTTTGCAATCGAGGATGCGCAGCGGATTCTTGTCAAAGCGCGTTTGGCAGTCGGCGCAGAGTTCCTCCTTGACAGGCGCCAGGTGTGCAAGCAACAGCGCCTTGTGCGCGGCGCGGCACGTCGGACAGCCGACTGAGTTCAGTTCCAGCCGGTACTTGTCGACGCCAAGCTCCTTTAAGTAGCAATCGGCAAGCTCGATCACCTCAGCGTCCGCGCGCGCGTCGTCGCTCCCGATCACCTCGACGCCGTACTGGTGAAATTGCCGGTAACGCCCGGCTTGTTTTTTTTCATAGCGAAACATCGGCCCCAGGTAAAAAAACTTACCGGGCAGGTTGCCGCCATACAGCTTCTCTTCGTTAAACGCCCGCACCACGCCTGCCGTCCCTTCCGGGCGCAGGGTCATCGACCTGCCACCGCGATCCGTGAACGTGTACATCTCCTTTTGCACGATGTCGGTCGTGTCGCCGACGCCGCGCTCGAACACCTCGGTGTGTTCAAAAACGGGCGTTCGCACTTCGCGGAAGTGGTATCGTTCGCACACCTCGCGCGCCTTTGCTTCGACAAACTGCCACGCCCCCGCCTGCTCCGGCAGGATGTCCGCCGTTCCCGGCGGCCTCGCATAATCTGCCACAACCATTCCCTCCTATCGCAAAATCAACACGCAAAAAAACACCGCCAACGCCCTCTTAGGGACGAACGGTGTTCTCCATCCGCGGTGCCACCCTAGTTCCCGTTGACCTTACACGACACAACAACGGGGCTTACTTGAACATAACGGGACGCTTCCCGGCCACTACTTTCTCCATCGCAGCTTCCATCTGCGCGACACTCATAGGGCGTCTCCCAGACGTCTTTCCCCGAATTCGCTGGAGGAGGCTTGCAGCCAAAGGCCTCCTTCTCTGCGCCAAGCGCCACTTCCGGTACTCTTCTGATCATCGACTTGACTGTGAAATTGTAACCTTTAGTTTACGTCAGTCCACACTGTTTTGCAAGATCATGAATTCGAAGGCGCTTGTCCGCGATGATGCGATCGATGTGCGCAACGTACGCCGCCGGATCGCGGGCGTTCGCCGAACGCGTGATGACGCCTGTCACCGGGTCGCGCCACTTGCTCGCGCCGCCGCCGCCAAGCGCGACAATCGACTGCCACTCCTCAATGATCGCAATGTTGTACAGCCCTTCTTTGCTAACTAAGGCGTACCCCACGTTCTCGCGGTCGGCGAGGATGTCTTTTTGCCGATAAAGGTAATACGGAAGGTACCCGTGTTCGCGCAGTTCTCGTTCCGCATCATCGAGCATTGCCTCAACCTCAATGAAAGAGGGAACGCTCGCATCGCCTTTGACCGCCGCGCCGCGCTTATAGGACAGAGTGTGAACGGTGACGCTATCCGGCTTCAGCGCCAGCGTACGAGCGAGCGAGTCGCGCACGTTCTGCAAGCGTTCGCCCGGCAACCCCATGATCAAGTCCATGTTGATGTTGGAAAATCCCGCCTCACGCACCAGCGCGAAGCGCTTGTCAATCAGCGCAGCAGAGTGACCGCGCCCCACGAGTTGAAGCGTCGATTCGTGAAAGGTTTGCGGATTGACGCTGACGCGGCTGACACCTGCTTCCTTCATCACCCGCACCCGATCGGGCGTAAGCGTGTCAGCGCGTCCCGCTTCGACGGAGAACTCTCGCCACGAGCCGCCGCCCGGCAAATGCCGCACAAGCGCCGTGAGCAATCTCTCAAGTTCCTCTGCGCACAGGCTGGTCGGAGTGCCACCGCCGACATACACGGTCGTCACGTTGCATTTAGACACGGTCAAAGCCTCACCAACCGCGCCGATCTCCCGTTCGAGCGCGGCGAGAAAATCAGCGGCATAGTGCGCCTTTTCCGCCATCGAGTAGGCGGGAAAGGTGCAGTACGAGCAGCGGGTGGGGCAAAACGGAATGCCAACGTACACGCTCACCTCGCGCCCGAGTTGCTGCCAATCCGGCAAGACACGGCGCACGCTTGTCGCCACGTCGTATAGCAGCGCGGCGCGGTCGGCGCGGATTGCGTAATCGCCCGTCAGCATGCGCAGCGCTGCGTCCCGCTCGGATGCGGCCAGTTCGCCCGCCTGTGCGCGGCGCAACCGCCACCATGCGTGCAGCACCTTCACTGGGCGAACGCCAAACAGCACGCCCCAAGGAAGCGCGTGCCCCGTTCGCCGTTGCAACAGCCAGTGCAAAGCGAGCAGCAGTGCGCGTCGCTCAAGTGAGCGCAACGAAGTCGCAGCACCCTCCTTTTCGCCCGCGACCGCAAGCGACCGCACCTCACACGCGTAATTGGCGCCTTCCACCAACACGACAATGCCCGTCACCGAACGCTCATTAGTCACCGTCTGCAGATGCAGCGCCGACGACTGCACGAGAAGCCCCCGCGCCGCAAACGCCGCCCACATCCGCTCAACCTCGGGAATCGGCGCAAGGCCGAAATACTGCGTTTCGATCATCTGCCGCCCTCTGCGTCCGTCGCGGCCACGAAAGCACTGCTCACCGCCGCGAGCAGATCCACCTCATCGCCTGCTAGCAGCGTGCGCACGTCGAACACCACTTCATCGTCCGCCACTCGCGCCACCACAGGCGGATTGGCGCGTCGCAATGCGGTGTGCAGTGCGTCTGGCGACAAGCTCGCCGCCGTCACGCCGACTGCATAACTGGGTAGATCCACAAGCGGCAACGCGCCGCCCCCCACCTTGGAGAATGTTGCTAGTACGCGGGTTTGCGCCTTGCCGTCAATTACACGCGCTACCTCACAGGCGAGGCGTTCCGCGCGCCCCTGCAGTTCCTCCGCAGGCGCTAGCAACATGCGCAACGCGGGGATTTGGCCTTTAGCCAGCGTTTCATCGCGATACAGCCGCAGCGTCGCCTCTATCGCCGCAAGCGTCAGCTTATCGACACGCACGGCGCGGGCGAGTTGGTTTTTTTTCAAGCGATCAATGAGCGCTTTTTGTCCGCACAAAAAACCCGCCTGGGCGCCGCCGAGTAGTTTGTCCCCGGAAAAACTGACCACGTCCACTCCTGCCGCCAGGCTTTCGCGAACGATAGGCTCGTCACCGATTCCCAGCTTGCGCAGGTCGAGCAGTGACCCGCTGCCAAGATCTTCAAAGAACGGCACTTGATAACGCTTGGCAAGCGCGACCAGGTCGGCGAGCGACGGCTTGTGCGTGAAGCCGACAACACGAAAATTGGACGTGTGTACCCGCAGCAACAGATCGGCGCCTTCGGCAAGCGCCTGTTCGTAGTCTCGCAGGTGCGTCTTGTTGGTGGTGCCGACCTCGACCAGTTCGGCACCGCTTGCCCGCATCACCTCAGAAACGCGAAACGACCCGCCGATCTCCACCAGTTCGCCGCGCGACACGATCACTTTTTTCCCTTTTGCAAATTCGCTCAAGAACAAAAAGACAGCGGCGGCGTTGTTATTGACAACAAGCGCTGACTCAGCTCCGGTCAGTTCGCAAACCAGCGCCTCCACATGTGTGTAGCGGTGACCGCGCTCGCCCGCCGCAAGGTCGTATTCGAGGTTGCTGTAGCCTTTCGCCACGCTGACCACGGCATCCAGCGCCACATCGGCCAGCGGCGCACGTCCGAGATTGGTGTGCAGCACCGTGCCCGTCGCGTTGATCACCCGGCGCAGACGCAGCGTGGTGTACTCGCCCAGCTTGGCGTAAACACGCACTAGCGCCGCCGCGTCACTCACTTCCACGTCCTCCCCCGCAAGGATCGCTCGCCGCCACTCATCAAGCGCCAACTGCACCGCCACGACCACCGCTTCGCGCCCGTATATGCCGCTCCATTCCTGTGCGGACGGCCACGCCAAAAGCTTGTGAACCGCCGGCAATCCGCGCAGCTTTTCCTGTACGCTGCTCGTCAAAATCGCCACCTCAAACGTTCGTTATATTATGCGCACGAAAACGGATCGACCCCTCATCGAGCCGATCCGTTTTCGTGCGACGGGCAACACTACAGCAACATCTCGCCCAGCTTCGCCTTCAGTTGATGTTTCGGCATATAACCGACGATCTGGCGAACCACCTCGCCACCCTTGAACACTAACAGCGTGGGAATGCTCATGATGCCATACTCGCCCGCCGTCACGGGGTTATCATCAACGTTCAACTTGCCCACCTTCAACTTATCAGGGTTCTCATGCGCAAGCTCTTCCACAATCGGCGAAAGCAT
>JAJZCL010000097.1 GCA_021846165.1 Bacillota bacterium
CGTTCGCTTCTTTTGCAACTATGTATAGAGGAATGGGACGAGAATCCATTGGATGGTTATTCATTGATGAGGCAGGACAAGCCGTTCCTCAAGCGGCATTAGGTGCAATATGGAGATCAAAAAGAGTAGTTGTTGTCGGAGATCCGTTGCAAATAGAACCGGTTGTCACTATTCATGATCGAATCATCGAGGTATTTAAAAATAAGTATCAGCTTAATGAATTTGTAGCTAATAAATCATGCTCGGTGCAAACGATTGCTGACGTAGCGAATAAATATGGTACCTATTTAGGCGAAGATGATTATAAATCGTGGGTTGGTTCTCCACTTTTTGTACATCGTCGTTGTATTGACCCTATGTTTTCTATTTCTAATCGAGTGGCATACGACGATCTTATGGTAATGGGAACTATGGAACCGCCCTCAAGTACGATTTATGCTTTTGATAAAAGCTTTTGGTTGGACATTAAAGGAAAAATTGCAGGTAGACATTGGGTTCCGGAACAAGGAATTGAGATTGTAAAAATAGTGATTCGTGCTTTTAAGAGATCAAACAGGGAATTGCCTAGCTTGTATATAATATCTCCATTTACAGAGGTAACATATAAACTAGCTGATCTACTTAAACAATCCTACTCCAAAATAGACAAATTGGTTTCTAAAGAAGAATATCATTCGTGGATACGAAATTCTGTTGGGACGGTACATACCTTTCAAGGCAAACAAGCAGACAATGTGATTTTTTGTTTGGGATTAGATATAACCTCTAACGGATCTGCTGATTGGGCATCGAAAAAGCCAAATTTGTTAAATGTGGCGGCATCACGAGCTAAATATCGTTTCTGCATAGTTGGCGACATTGACATATGGGGTGAAAAACCCCATTTCAAAGTTGCTCGACAGGTATTGCCGGTATTAAATAAAAGCAAGAATGGAGAGTACACGTTTATCGATAGATAGTCTAATTACCATTTGTTATGATGAGGATCGACCACTGCGGGGAAATTATATTACAATACGATTACAATAACGTTGCGTTTTCTTTACGTGCGCAGTAATCTAGTCATAGTATAATGCTAGTATACCAATCGGGGGTGTATCGCGTTGAAAAAAAAGCTCATGTTAGCCGGTGTGGCAGTTTCAGTATTGCTGCCTTTGAGTTCTGTGGTGTATGTATTTGCGGACAGTTCGACTGCATCAGCATTAGGCCAATTTAATACCGCCTATCAAAGGAATCTCACTACGGAAAACGGACTGCTTGCCACCGCCCAAAGCGGACAATCGTCGAATGCCAAAGCAACTGCACTAAGTCAAACCGTCACACTGCTGAATCAGAATACCGCAAGCATGTATGCGACTTTACAGGCCATGGCCAATAATCGCGCCAATCTCGTGACGATTACGAGGTCTACGAAGGCAACGGGGTCTTCGGCGGCGAAAAAGAACATTGAAGCGGAACTAAAGAAAGTGGAAAGCGAACTCAAAAACTCACATCACGGGAAGAAAAGTAAACAAGAACTAAATCAATTCCACCAATTGATTAAAGATAGGAATAATTTACAAAAGTCACTACGTTTACTGCCTGTGAACATACCGAATCACACATCGAACCAGTGGAAAACTCACCCTTACAGCGGCAGTATTCCGGCGTTGGAAAAAACGATTCTGTTGATGCAAAAGTCTTCGATTCATTACACTAAGATGTGGATCAATGTCAATCAACAAGGCCAGACGGTAACGTCAACCTCGACACCGACAACCACCACAGGCAGCGTTTACGGGAACTAAATTTGCAAAGATCGGCCTCTGGCGATGCTGCTGGCACACAGAGGCTTTTTTGTGCGGCATTGCAACTGGCTCCAGGTGTACTGGGGGAATGATCTGTCATGGTGGTGCGCAACGATGATTCGCATTACCTCATTGAGCGACACTGTGATGTGCCTCACTGTGCGTTTGGGCGTTTTCGCGCATACTAAAGCCAAGACATGCGAATGGCAAGAAGAGGCCTAAGGGTTGGAGGGTTGGATGTGCTAAATCACCTAGTGGTATTGGATGTGCGCGAGTTTCTGCAAGCGAAGCAAGACCCGTTCGAGCAGATCATGGCGGCGGTCGCGCGCCTGAATGAGGAAGACGTGTTCGAACTGCACGCCACGTTTTGCCCTGATCCGATGATCAAAAAACTGATGACGGGCGGGTTTCGTCACGCCTGGCTGGAGTGGGAGCCGGAACACTTTGTGGTGCAATTTTACAAAGAAGCGACGGATTTGCCGACGTTTCACATCGATAACCGCGCTTTGCAGCCACCGGAACCGCTGGTGCGGACGCTTGATCTTTTGTCGAACCACAAGCCGTTCGAAGCGGGGGAGATGGCGCTGGAAATCTGGAACCTGCACGCGCCTGCGCTCTTGTTTCCGGAGCTTGACGAACGCGATTATCAGTACCGGTTGGTTGATGAGGGGGCGGATCTCGTGCGAGTGAGGATCTGGCGCGATCAGTAGGGGGGAGCCGTCATGCAAGGAGTGAGTTCGCCGCGCGGCGGCATCGCTACCAGCCAGTCGCCGCCATTTACACTGCCAATGCGCTACCTGCTCCTTGGTGTTGTCGGGTTCGGCGTGTTTGCGCTCGATCTGGCGTGGCAGTCGACGGCACTCGGCGCCAACCGCACATGGTCCCCAGGGGTGGTCGCGCTGACGCACACCTTGACCCTCGGCTCGTTGCTCGCCTTTGTCATGGGCGCGGTGTACCAATTGACGACCGTGGCGTTCCTGATTCCGATTCGCGCGCTGCGTGTCGCCAGGCTAAACTTCTGGTTGTACGCGGTGGGCGCGACGGGGCTGGTGGTGTCGATGGCGCAGTGGTGGCTGGTCGGGATGATGGTCTTCGGATCGCTCACGGCAGTGTCCATATACCTGTACGCAGGACTGATCGCTTGGTCGATTGCGACTGCCAAAACGCGGGGGACGATGCTGTGGTTTGTCGGATTGGCGCACCTCTACCTAGCGGTTGCTGTGACGGTGGCGTGGCTGATGATCGTGTCGCTGCAAGGCGGCGGATTTTTGGCGGGTGTTATTGAAAAACTGTTGTGGACGCACATACTGTTTGCGACGGGTGGTTTTTTTACGTTTCTTGTCATGGGATTCAGCTTTAAGCTGGTGCCGATGTTCACATTGGCGCACGGATTTTCCGGCGCCCGGCAAACATGGACGCTGCTCTTCGCCAATCTCGCCTTGTGGGGGTTGGTCGCGGGGGTGTGGGTCGACTCACGCCTGTGGCTGTGGGGTGCTGGAGTCGTCGGCTTGGCCGCATTTGTCAATCATGGCATGACCTTGTTCGAGATTGTGAAAAAGCGCCTGCGCAAAGTGGTCGAGGTGCCGCTCAAAGCCGTACTGGCCGCTGCTCTCGTTGGTATGGGTGCGGTGGCGCTACTGCTGTTGCAACTTGGCATGGCGCTGCAAGCGCCCGGTTGGCAGGGGGTTGTCGCGCTCTATGTGATGGGGTGGATCACGCTTTCGGTGATGGGGTTTGCTTATAAAATCGTGCCGTTTTTGATTTGGAACCAACGCTTCAGCAAGAATGTGGAAAAGAACAAAACGCCCATGATCGCGGATTTGCTGCATCCCCACCACGCGCGCCCGGCGCTTTGGGGGTTTACGTTGGGCCTGTTGCTGCTGACGGTAGGGACGATGGCGGACTGGTTCTTTGCAACGGTCGTGGCGTGTGTGTTGATCAGCTTGTCGATCCTGGTGTTTTGCGTGCAAATGCTGATCGTCATCCATCCGAAAAAAGTGATCAAGGAGTTGACGGCCATTGATTGACTTGAATGAGGTGCGAACCAGACTGCAAGAGGTGTACGACCCTGAAATCGGCGTCAACGTGATTGATTTGGGGCTTGTCTACCGCATGGAAGAAGCGGAGGAGGGCAAGCTGTATATTGCGATGACCATGACGACCCCTGGGTGCCCGGCGCACGACAACATCAGCCAGGCGGTGGAATGGAAGGCGGCGCTCGTTCGAGGCGTCGAAACGGTCACGGTGGATGTGGTGTGGAACCCGCCTTGGACGCCGGAAATGATGTCAGAACAGGCGCGCACGCAGTTGGGGTATTAGGGCGGGCACTACCGCGCCCGCTCTACCCACCAGCGTGGATGGTTCCCCTTGTGACCGCCATGTCGGCAGGCACCCGTCTGTCATCCTTCCGTTTCCATAATCGAGATGTTCTCGTGAATACCGTTGCCGCTGTTGGCGAAGCGTTGAATCATTTGAATCAGGTTGTCGGTTAATTCCGTTCCCTTGGTGAGAAGCGTCGCGCCAGTCTTCGTCACGATGTCTTCGTTCAATACCATGCCAGCAACTAACTTATCCGACTTCACAATATGCCTGCGTAGATAGACATCCTGATTGATCAACCTGTACAGGCGATCGGTGATAACGATTGGGTACCCGTATACCGGATCAATCAACTTCGAAACGGCAAGTTTGGGCGTATGTCCAAAGGTAATCAGATCATCGTAAGATAGCAGGAGGTTCAATAACGAACTCCCGTAATAAACAACATCAGGAAGATTGCTTGGATAACGAACCGGATAGATCAATTGACGGCTGATAATCTCCGCCACATCTTCCATTCTGGGGATTTTGGCCACGATGTCGGCACCAATGATGGGGTGTTGCTCATAACGAGTTTGCTCGTCTTTGGTCATCCCAGCATTTGTGCTTTTCTTCTTTAGAATATCGGTCATGGAAAGACACCCGATATGAGAAAGCATAATCGCCAAATCGATGATCCACACTTCCTGCGAGTTAATCGGTAGCACTTGAAACATCTCACGCGCGAATCGCCGAATTCGGTTCGACTTCTCAACTAAGGGGGGACTCACAAACGAGAGGATTTCCACGAGTACCTTGATGCTGCCCGTCAGGGTTTTAGATAAAAGCGTCTGCAGGTCGGATTTGGCGTTTTGCAGTTCCAAGTGGGTGTTGACCCTGACCAGCACTTCCTGAGGATGAAAAGGCTTGGTGATGTAATCCACCGCGCCCATTTCAAACCCCTTGACAATATCGAGCAGGTCAGACATTGCGCTGATAAAGATCACCGGGATCGCCTTTAATGTTGGATCCGCTTTGAGGGTATTGCACACGGTGTATCCGTCCATGTCTGGCATCATGATATCAAGCAAAATAAGACCGATCGAGGGGTCCATCTCCACGATTTTTAAGGCTCTCGCGCCGTTGTTTGCCGCCATGACAGTATAACGGTCTTTAAGAATTCCCATCAGTATGTAAATGTTTTCTGGCACATCGTCAACAATCAGTATTTTGGGCTTATTTTCTTCCTGACCCATTCCCCATCATGGCTCCTTTCTGAAGTGCATTTCACAACCGTATGACATTACTTAAAAAATTTAGGATCAAGTTTTGACCGCTTCAACAACTCTTCAAATGACTCTTCGTCGTCTTCAGGTGCAAACAGCGATGCAAAATCTTCTTCGTCGGCGGGTTTTTGCTTCGCGCTTTTTTTTCCGTCTGGTTTTGTCACCGTTGCCGATGGTGGAGGCGATACCTGTTCTTTTAATTTTAGCAGCGCGTTCACCTGGTCTTGCGGAAGCATCTGGCGTAGGGTTAACGGGTCTTCTTCCTGTGAATTCGATTTTTTAGGGCCAGACTTGGTTGGCGGTGCCGATTCCCGCGCTATGTCGTGATTCTGCTTGCGGTTGTCATTGTGCTTGCGTGAGTGTGTTCGCTTTTTGCGGTAGTGCTTGACGTCATTGCGCTCTTCGTCCAAAAAGCCGGACTTGATCAGTTCGTCCAACAACAACTCGGGGGAAGGGGTGACGATAAAAATCTCCTGCACCGCCGTCGTCGTTTTGGCGAGCAACTTCACTCCGTTATCCGTAAAATATTGAAAAGTGAGGATTTCGCGATAGCTTTTTGACGGCGAAATGGTACCGGTCAAAATCGCGTCCACCGTCTCTAGTTCTGCGACCTGGCGCAGGGTCTTGCCAAAGTCGCCAATGATCGTGTGCAACACCTTCAGTTTGCCGTCACGTCGCCGCAAATCGCTCATATCATGCCTCCTCTTGTGAAAAAGGGGAAACAGTCGCACAGCGCTGTTCCCCCTTGTGTGACTATTGTATGATTATAGCTTGCTAAGTACCTTGCGAACCCCGTCTGCGGATTTGTGCAGGGCGGACTGTTCCTCTTCGGTAAGCTCGATCTCCATGATCTTCTCGACGCCGTTTTTGCCGAGCAGCACCGGTACGCCAAGGAACAGGTCGTTCACGCCGTACTGTCCGCGCACAAGTGCGGAGCAGGGCAGGATTCGCTTCTGGTCGCGCAGCATGGCTTCCACCATCTCAACGATCGAAGCGCCGGGAGCGTAGTAGGCGCTGCCAGTCTTCAGGTAGTTGACGATCTCCGCGCCGCCTTGACGGGTGCGTTGGACGATCTTGTCCAGCGTCTCCTTGCTGAGCAGGGTTTCGACGGGAATGCCCGCAGATCGGA
>JAJZCL010000098.1 GCA_021846165.1 Bacillota bacterium
AAACCCATCAAGCGGGTAATCATACAAGTTACCAAGCAGGATCCAGCGGGAGGCGATGTGTTGCTTCAGTCAAAAAACAATGGCGCAGTTCCGACAGAGCGTCTGGGACACGTCATCAAACATTCGTCAGAAAAAGGAACTTTAAGCGTATCTCAGTTGGTTTTGATTGGCGTTGGCGGGATCATCGGTGCCGGATTTTTTTTGGGGGTCGGTCTCCCCATCCGCAGCGCAGGGCCGGCGGTACTCATCGCGTTTTTAATCGGCGCGATCATCACCGCACACGTCGCAGGGGCGTTGACAACACTGGCAGTGGATCAACCCATAAAAGGTTCATTTATGGTATATACCAAAGAATACATAGGGAATTTCGCGGGATACATAGAAGGATGGGGGTATTATCTGTCGAGCGTGCTGGTGATCGCCAGCGAAGCGGTTGCGATGTCCGTATTCACAAAAATGTGGATGCCGATGATGCCAAATTGGATCACCACTTCGATTTACGCAGCCATAGTGATACTGATCAACGCATTTGGCACGAAAAATTTCAGCATTGTAGAATCTCTGATGAGCGTAGTGAAAATCGCTGCTTTAGTAGGGTTCATTTTGGTGATTGGGCTAGTGTGGTCGGGCATGTTTCGCGCGGGGATCGTCACGTCTGGCAGCAATGCGTTTAAGCTCGGTGTGTTTCCTAACGGCGTGAGTGGACTACTACAATCAATGCTAATTGTCATTTTCGCATATGCGGGTGTAGGTGTCTTTGGCACTGCGGCCACGGAGATGCGCAATCCAAAACGCATAGAACAAGCCGCCTGGCTGATGATGCTGATTCTAACCATCTTATATATTGTGTCCATCGCGTTGCTACTCATTGTCCTGCCACTACGTGAAGTGAGTACCAACATGAGTCCATTTGTGGTCGCGCTGAATCATTCGGGTGTATCTTGGTTGGCGCAGGTGTTTAACGGAATCATCGTGATTGCATCATTCAGCGTCATGGCTGGCTCCGTGTTTTCCGCCAATCAGATTCTACAGGGACTTGGCGACATGGGAGACTCGCCGAAATTTGTGATGCGTATAGGGAAAAAAGGTGTGCCATTCGGCAGCCTGCTCGTCACTACGGTGGGGATCGCGATCGCGATTGCTGTATCGTATCTCCTCCCAGCCAACGTTTACAACTTCCTGATCAGCGCATCAAGCTTCTTTACGTTTTTGAGCTGGTTTTTGATCTTGTGGGCTTTCTTGGTATGGCAATATAAGTATAAAAGAAAAGAGAAGTTTGTGTCGACATTGGCGATCGGCAAACCTGTGATGACGTTTGTCGTGATGGGGGCGATCGTGTTGCTTGCCGGGTATGCCTTGCTGCAAAAAGATCAGCTTTACGGATTCTATGCGTTCATTCTGATCCTTTTCGTGACGTCAGTCATCTACCTGTTCGTCAAGCCGGGGCGACGAAAAGCGTCGAACCGTTGACCGAGCAAATAGGCGTTGAATAAGCAAAGAATTCACGCATTTTATGATATGATGAAGGGAAATAGATCAGAGGAGAGAGCATTAGATGAGCGTAGTGAAAGTAACGGAACATGGGGTATTTGGCGAAGGGGAAGAGGTGTTTGGCGGCACCTTTGTTCCGGAAGCGTTGGAAACGGCGCTTCACCGAGTGGCAGACGCATTCGCCAAGTACAAGGATGATCCACAGTTCATTGAGGAATACAACTACTACCTAAAGGAGTATGTCGGACGCGAAAACCCTCTCTATTTCGCGCAAAATCTCACCGCAAAACTGGGTGGCGCGAAGATCTACCTGAAGCGCGAGGATCTCAATCACACAGGTGCGCATAAGATCAACAACACCATCGGCCAAATCCTTCTTGCCAAGCGGATGGGCGCAAAACGCATCATTGCTGAAACAGGCGCCGGACAGCACGGCGTGGCCACCGCTACAGTGGCGGCGCTTTTTAACATTCCCTGCACGATTTACATGGGCGAAGTGGATATGGAGCGCCAGGCGCTCAACGTGTTCCGCATGGAACTGCTTGGTTCCAAGGTGGTTGCGGCCAAGTCCGGCAATCGCACGCTCAAGGAAGCGGTGGACGAGGCGCTGATGGACTTTGCGATGAATCATGAAGACACATTCTATCTGCTCGGCTCCGCAGTGGGACCGCACCCGTATCCACTCATGGTCAGGCACTTTCAGTCGGTGATAGGACGTGAGGCGAAGGCGCAGGTGCTTGCCAAAGAAGGCAGGTTGCCCGATTATGTGATCGCGTGCGTCGGAGGCGGTTCCAATGCGATCGGCTTATTTTACCCTTTTGTTGACGATTCGTCCGTAAACATGATCGGTGTCGAACCAGGTGGCAAGGGACTATCGACTGGATACCACGCAGCTCCTTTGACATTCGGAAAGCCAGATGTGATCCACGGTTTTCGCTGCTATGTGATGGACGATCCGGACAAGTGCCACTCTATCGCCGCAGGACTCGATTATCCTGGTGTCGGTCCAGAACACTCCTACTACAAAGCGATCGGGCGCGCTGAATATGTAGCTGTCGAGGATCACGAAGCGCTGAGTGCGTTCGTCGAGTTGTCGAAAACAGAAGGGATTATCCCGGCGCTCGAATCCAGTCATGCGGTTGCGTACGCAATGAAACTCGCCCCGACACTGGATAAAGACAAAATCATCATCATCAATTTGAGTGGTCGCGGGGATAAAGACGTGGCGCAAGTATCGGAAATGTTAAGTCAATTGACAGATATTTTAAATCAATAAGGAAATTATATTCAGCAGATTAGAAAAACTACAAAGAAGGGCGCACTCCTTATAGGAGAAGCGCCCCTAAGTATTTATAGGGAGCGATTCAAAAACGCAATGAGGATCCGTATTACATTCTGCCCGCTTCAGACAATACGCGCGTATAGACTTTAATGGTATTCAGTGCAATTTGTCGCCAATCAAATCGTCCCACCTCACTGTGCGCCGTGTCGGCGAGACGTCTTGCGAATTCTGGATCATGCAATACCCTGCCGATTTGCATGGCGAACGAATGGGAATCGCCAGAAAATGCGGTGAGTCCGTTATGTTCGTGGCGGATAATGTCCGTGAGTCCTCCTACGTCAGATACGACAACTGGCGTTCCGGCCGCCATCGCTTCCAGCGCGACAATGCCAAACGGTTCATAAAGGCTGGGGAAAACGGCAACGGCGGCGTTGCTGAGCAACAGGTTGCGATCTATATCGGTAATAAATCCAGTGAAATAAACCTTATGAGCAATTCCAAGCTGGTTTGCCCGTTCCATCAAACTGGAACGCATGGGACCTTCGCCGGTGAAAATGAACTTCATGTCATAATCTTTGGCGAGCATCTCAGGAATCGCCTCAAGTAACACATGAGCGCCTTTTTCCCTGACCATACGACCGATAAACAAGACGATTTTTTCGCTCGCAAGCGCGTACTTGTCACGTCCAGACGTAATGGCTTCAAACGCCAGCTTTTGCGGATCCACGCCATTGGGGATCATGATGATTTTATCCGCAGGCAAATGAAAGATGTGTTCCACCTCGCGCTGCATAAACGAACTGCACACAATGACCCGCCACGCTTCATAGGTGAGTTTCCACTCAATGCCGTGAATGCGGCCTTGCAATTCTGTGTGGATGCCGTTGTTGCGCCCGTGTTCCGTGGCGTGGATCGTGGCAATCAGCGGCAGCGCAAATTCGTCTTTGAGGGCTTTGGCGGCGTCGTAGACCAGCCAATCATGCGCGTGGAGCAAATCAAACGATACGGTGGGGAAGAGTAAGTCTTGACAATACTCAACCATCGCTAGGTTAAGCGCGAAGACCCAGTGGATGAATTCGCCGCCGTCTGGCCTCAGCACATTGATTCTGTGTACCTCCACGCCATCCATCGATTCGCGGGCAGGACTGCCGGGTACGGCAGAAGTAACCACGTGTACCTCCCAGCCTTCCATCACCAGAAATCGCGAAAGGTCGTAGGCGTGACGCGACAAGCCACCCACCGTGAGCGGCGGATACTCCCAAGACAAAAACAATACACGCTTGCGCCCCGGGGCTGGCGAGGTTGTGGCAAGGCGGTTACTACGATACATTTCAAAGCGGATACGCGGAAAAATATGATCGAATTCTTCCATTAAAGTTAGTTTGTCCTCATCAATCGCATGATTCAACAGCATTTTGCGTAACGTCAAAAACCGGTTAACGTGAGTTTTTATGCGTTCCACAGCATAATCCACCATGGTACGATTGTCCATGATGAAAGCCCAGTCACTGCTTTCAGCGAGCATCAATTCGCGGGCAGCCTGCTTAAGCGCTCTGCGTTCAAGTTTGCTGGGGTTCTGAAATGCGTCAGCAAGTTCGATCATTTGGTCTTCAGCAAGGTGGAGCGCCGGGTAGATCCAGTCATTGCTTTCTCCCAACCACACTTCTGCATAGCCTTGCCGACCCCACGTCGACATCGGCAAATTGGCGACATGCATATCGCCCGGTGCAAGCAAGTGATCAGATGGCGTCACCGAACGGATCTCGGTCTGGTCGAAGTGCAGTTTGCGAAACAGCATTTCCAGGAAAATAGGCCCTTCGTACCACCAGTGACCAAATAGTTCCGCATCAAATGGAGCCACGATGATCGGCGTTTGCGGCATGCGATCCGTTGCCTGCGACAACTTTGTCCACACATTGTGGATAAAGTGTTCCGCATGGCGTGCTGCCCGCTCACTCGCTAGTTCCGGGTTGTACAACTCTTTATGGTCGCCGGTTTCCGTCACCGCATAATACTTAACGCCGGTGTTAACGCGAATGCCTTCTGGGTGAGTATAGGGTTGCACGTACTCACGATCCAGATCGAACCCAATGTCTCGATAGTATTCCCGATAGGCAAAATCACCCGGGTACCCTTCTTTTGAACTCCATACGGATTGCGATACGGACGAGTCACGGGCAAACACGGCGTTGCCGTGTGGGGTCAAAACAGGCGACAGTGTGCCGTAAACGGGGGAAGGGGCGGCACTGGTCAATCCGTGCGCGTCGACGAAAAAGTAGTCCACGCCGCACTCCTTTATCACTTCGTCCCACTCGGGCGCGTAGGCGCACTCAGGCAACCAGACACCTTTCGGCAAATGGCCGATGCGGCGCTTGAACTCGCTGATGCCTGTGGCAAGTTGCGCCCTTACCGCCGCTTCTGTTTTCACCAGCGGCAAAAAAGCGTGCGTCGCCGCCGACGTAATGAGTTCAAGTTGCCCGCTGTCCTCAAATGAGAGGAAGGCCCTGATCAGGTTGGCGCGCTGGCTCGTATAGTATTTTTTGATTCCCTGAAAACGGTTCAAGTACATTTCCGCGAGTCGATGAACATCGGGAGTGGCTGCGGTTCTCGATACTTCTTTTTCCGCGAGTTCGATCAAATTGTTAATGTGGTGGAGATAGCGGGACTGCAATTCCTTATTCGCCAACATCGTCAGCAGTGTCGGTGTGAGGGAAACCGTCATGCGAAAACCCACGTGATCATGTCTTAAGCGTTCCAGCATTTCAAGGAGAGGTATGTAGGTTTCCGTGATCGCCTCAAACAGCCACCTTTCCTCAAGGCGGTGTTCTGATGCAGGA
Source organism: Bacillota bacterium (assembly GCA_021846165.1). Taxonomy (GTDB): domain Bacteria; phylum Bacillota; class Bacilli; order Alicyclobacillales; family SLC66; genus JAJZCL01. Next base: position 5,611 of record JAJZCL010000098.1, read on the forward strand.
TGAAACACATAGGGAAGGTGCGCGTGCAAAACGATCGCCAAGTGTCCTCTGTTCAAACAGACTCCCTCCCTTCGCTGAAAGAGTACCCATCAAACTCAGATCTGAAAAAAACATCGTCGTGCGGAGCGCTGTTTTGAAGGGGAGGGGTTGCCACCAGATTCGACTGCAGCAGCGCAAAATCGCTTCCCAGCCATGTGGTCGTGGTTAGCTGCGCGTAGTACCTTCGCTGCGGTGCAAGGTGACGAAAGTACCAATGATCCGATTCGGCGTGGACACGGTCACTTCGCATTGGGGAAATGTTGGCGTGTTCATCATTGACACCCGTTGCGTCATACAAGTGCAAGTACAAAGGTAAATCATACCAGTTACATTGAAAGTGTTCCTCCGCCAGACGCTTACGCAGCGGAGATACCTCCCAATAGACGTGCAAAGTGAACGGGTCAACCATCATTAAACGCATGCGATTGCGTTGGTTTAGACGTTGCCAGTGCGAGTTTTCCCCGTCGATGATTTCCACGCATAATCTCCTCCTTACTAAATTCCCTGATTCTCGACAGTGGGTGCATACAAGTGATCAACGTATTCAAACACCATGCGCTGCGTGTTATATAAAGGCGCCAGCGAGTGAATGCTTTGCTTCATCAGGCGAATCCATTCAATCGGCAACCCATGATCGTCACGCCGATAATAAATGGGCGATATATGATTCTCCAATAAACCGTAAAGTGTCTCGCTGTCTTGCAGGTTCATTTCTTCAGGCGGCAGAGTCGCGTCGCTCTCAATTGCCCAACCGTTGTCGCCTTGATACCCTTCCGCCCACCAACCATCTAGCACGCTGCAATTGATGACGCCATTCAAAGCTGCCTTTTGTCCG
>JAJZCL010000099.1 GCA_021846165.1 Bacillota bacterium
TCTAGGGGAGGTCAATTTGTGTGGTTGAGTGAGTTGTTGGTTGGGATTTGGAATAATACGGCCATTATGGCTTCGATTACAGGGATAATTGTTGCGCAAGTGATAAAAGTGCCAATTTATTTTGTGCCCAAGAGAAAATGGGACGCTTCGATTATGTTCACCACTGGTGGGATGCCCAGTTCCCATTCAGCGGCCGTCGCTTCTCTTGCTACCGTGATCGGTGTCCGTTCGGGAGTCGAGTCGCAGGCGTTCGCGTTGGCGGTTGTGTTTGCTGTGATCGTGATGTACGATGCGGCTGGCATACGCCGTCATGCGGGGGAACAGGCGATCGCCATCAATAACCTCGTGGCAAGAATCGGCTGGTTTGTGGATCGTTCGAGCGCGAGTGCCAATCACGACGATTATCAGAAAAAACTCAAAGAAATGTTAGGGCATCGTCCGATTGAGGTGTTTATCGGCACTCTTCTGGGCATTCTGATCGGGTATTTTTTTGCGTTTCACTGATATTCATCCGTGCTTTCGTCGTGGTGGACATCTTCGCCAACCTGCTCCACCTCACGGTGAGTCGCGTCGCGGTCGATTTTGCGTAACGTTTGTTCGATCGCCTGCTGGGGGGTGTCTACTACACCGCTTCCATAGATCGTCAACTTGTCAGCATACACGGGTTGACCGATGGCGTAGTACTTCCCCTCCGCAGTTTCAAATAATTCTACTTCGTATTCTTTTTCTGCGATCCGGTATACGTACTGTTCTTTGCGCAGCAGTTCCGCTTCTTTTTTCAGTTTGATCGTTTTCCAATCAGTTTCCACTCTAACCTTCACACTCCTTCTTTTGTGCAACTTCGTGTATAGTATGGATAGGTTGAATCAACAAGAGGGTGATATGATGCGCAAACGAACCCGCAATCTTCTCGTCGGCGTTGCGCTCTTGACATCGTTCGCGGTTGTCGGGTGTGGCGTTTTGACAAGCACGAATAGTGAACCGCAGACTCAACCGACACAGGTGTCGACTGCGCAAGGCGGCGGCCAGTCAATTCCACATAAAGGGCAGAATCCCACTGCGGCCAGTCAACAGCAAGGATCGTCGACCACTGTCGGCAAAGGCAAGGCGCATACGCAAAGCGGCAGTGCGTCTCAACCTGGCAGCACCCCGTCCGAAAGCGTCACGATTCATGTCGGGGGAATCGGTGGCACGAATTTGATCTCGGTGCCTGTTAGCACCAACGGAACGAGCAATGGGTTTGTTCCAGTCGCTCAGTCCGTGACATCTGTCAAACTGCCTGTCGGATGGACCATGCAATCCAATTCCTACGCAAGCTCAGGAACGACTGTCAAATGGATCAACCTGAAAGACCCATCGCAATATGTCAGTGAAAGCATTCAGACCTTTACTCGCGACCTGGGCCAATTCTACACCGCGCAATCTGGTTCCGCAAAGTGGTTAGTGCCGAACCAGGTCGTGCAGTTTGAATTGACGAACCCGAACAATCCCAACCCAGATATGGGAGTGGTGGCGAACATCAGCAGTGGCGGGTCGATTCGACTTGACGTGTATTTGCCGGCGTCCGAACACGCAGTTGCGCAGCAGGTCATCGACAGTTTTGTCGGCATCGCAGGCGAATAGGTTAAAAAAAAGGCCAGCATGTGCTGGCCTTTTTTTATGCGAATTCTGCCATGAACTTGTCGAACTGATCCTGATTAATATGGAAGTCTTGCTGCGCGATCGGCGTTTCAAGGTAGCCTGGGATCAGTTCGTCGAAAGCAGGACGGTCGTTGTCGATGTAAATCAGACCCGTGCAAAGTCCGTCTGTCGCGATCACTTTGGCGGCTGCCGACGTCTTATCGGTGGGATCGTAGTCGGGAAACTGATCGAGCGGCACCACGTGTTCTTTGTACCACTCGTAGGTGTTGACTTTGTTGTACGTCACGCAGGGACTGAATACGTTGATCAGCGAAAATCCTTTGTGTTGGATGCCTTTTGTGATCAGTTCGGTTAACTGGTTGACGTCGTGGGAAAATCCTTGCGCGAGATAGGTGACGCCTGCCGCGAGCGCAATCTGCAACGGACTGATCGCATTCTCGATGTTGCCAGCCGGAGTGGTCTTCGCCTTAAATCCAAACGCGCTGGTGGGGGAGTGTTGTCCCTTGGTCAAGCCGTAAATCTGGTTGTCCATGACCACGTACGTGATATTCATATTGCGGCGTGCGGCGTGCATAAAATGCCCTAAACCAATGCCAAAACCGTCGCCGTCGCCGCCTGCGGCGATGACGGTGAGATCGCGGTTGGCGAGCTTGACCCCTTGGGCGACCGGCAGGGAACGGCCGTGAATGGTATGAAACCCAAAGGTGTTAAAGTAGCCGGAAATGCGTCCCGAACAACCGATGCCCGATATGATCGCCACTTGTTCAGGTTCAAGATTCAAGCTGCCAAGCGAGCGCTGGATGGCGGCCTGCACCGCATAATCACCACAACCGGGGCACCAATTCGGGCGCACATCATTGCGAAAGTCTTTTAATGTTGCCATGCTGAAACGGCTCCTCTCAGGTGGGCTTCCACTTCTTTTGGCATAAATGGAGTGCCATCGTATTTAAGGAAACTGCTGATCGCCTCGTGGTGCAGTCCATTCATTAGGATCAGGTGGAACAGCTGTCCGGTCGCGTTGGCTTCTGCTACGATGACGCGCTTCGCGCGGCTCATGTGTGCTTGCATGGTGTTGAAAGGGAAGGGCGAGAGTGCCTTGATCTGAGCGTGGGCGACCTTGACGCCGTCGCGGTTCAGTCTGGCCACTGCTTCGCCAATTGCGCCCACGCTAGATCCAGTGCCAATGATCAGGATATCGGGGGTGTCGTCGCCCGTATAAGCGACGCTGCCCGGCATCTCGATACCGCTGATCTTGTTCAGGCGCTTATTCATCATTGCGACGTGGTTACTGGTCAATTCGTTGGGGCGCCCCACCTCACTGTGTTCGACGCCTGTCACATGGTGAATGCCGCCTTTTTGACCTGGGAACACGCGCGGGGAGATGCCGTCAGGCGTAAGTTCATAACGCTTGAACAGTTTGCCTGGTTCCACTTTGGCGAGTTCTTCCGCTGTGGCCAAATTGCCGCGGTCGATCATTACATAGGAAAAGTCGAACTTTTCGACCGATTGGCTGGCGAGCGATAAAGCCAAGTCTGTCAAGATGATGACGGGGCACTGGTACTTTTCCGCATAGTTGAACGCGTCGACAGTCATGTAAAAACACTCTTCCGGTGTTGAGGGAGTGAGGACGATCTTTGGGATCTCGCCATGATTGCCGAAGAGAGCCGCAAACATATCGCTCTGTTCGTGTTTGGTGGGGAGTCCCGTACTGGGACCGCCGCGCTGTGTATCGATGATGACCACTGGCGTTTCCGTCATGCCCGCAAGTCCAAGCGCCTCCATCATTAACGCGAGTCCTGGTCCTGACGTTGCGGTGAGCGCCCTCGCGCCGCCGTAAGCCGCTCCGATTGTCATGTTGAGCGCAGCGATCTCGTCTTCCGTTTGCACGACGACGCCGCCGACGCTTGGGAGTTTCTTGATCAGGTATTCCATGACGTCCGAGGCCGGGGTGATCGGATAAGCGGGCATCACGCGAGCGCCGGCTGCGAGAGCGCCAAACGCGACGGCTTCGTTGCCGATCATGAACAGGTGTTCGCCGGGGGTTGCGGGTGCCAATTGAAAGCCTGAGAAGTCTGTGTTTTGGCTGGCCATCGCATCATAGCCTGCGTGTACGGCAGCCATGTTCTGGTCGACGATCTTCTGGCTCTTGCGCCCGAACAACTTTTGAATCACAGGTGCGCAAAAGTCTGGAGAGAGTCCGATCACGTAAGCCGAGGCTCCGAGCGCTACCATGTTCTTCATGATTGCTGCGCCGGTTTCCTCGGCGATCTTGGTGAACGGAATGTTGAACAACTGGACGTTTGCCGCCACATTGGTCGGTAGCGTCGGCGAAAATTTGGAGTCCGCAACAATCACGCCGCCCGCTTTCAATTCGTGGGCATTGAGGTTGATTGTTTCTTGGTCAAAGGCAAGCAAGATATCCAATTCGTCCGCGATCGAGTTCTTTCGATCGGTGCTGATTCTCACGCGGTCATTGGTGTGTCCACCTTTAATGCGCGAAGAAAAGTGACGATAGGAATATATATAATAACCCATGCGATTAAGGGCGGTGGCGAAGGTTTTACCGGTTGAATCGATTCCCTCGCCTTGCTGACCCCCCACCTTCCAGGAAAGCTCTTGCAACATGCGCATGTTCCACTCCTTATTAATATCTTGCGGAAGCTCGCGCCGCTTCGGCGTGTTCCGCTGCAAACGAATGAAGCCCTGATCAGGCTCAAAAGATCAAAAGCGAATCATGATCTGCAAATTTTGCGGTATTCTTCGACTTCCCTTCTTCGACCCGGCCAAACCACCATTCCATCGAAGTCCTTGTATGATCGCCGATTCTTACTACAGGAACTGTGACAATTATCACAATTCTCCTGAGATCGATTGCAGTACACCACTCCCATTATAGCGAATGAAATGTGGAATGAAAGCCCTTGTTGTCATTTTTTAATAGAGCCTTTGGCAGCGTGGAAAACGGTCACTTTTACGTTTTTTCTGACGCCGAATCGAACGGCTTCGTGATCAGACGGAAAGTACACGTCGATGTGTTCGCCTTTCACGGCACCGCCCACATCTTCTGCCACCCGGTAACCGATGCCGTCGATGTAGATGAGCGAACCGAGCGGGATCAATCTAGGGTCCACGGCGACGGTTCGCCTAGGGGTGGCCAGTTTGCCGCTTGCAGTCACCATGTAACCGGGATCTCCAGGTCGTTTGCCCGTCGATTCAAAGCCTGGTCCGTATGCGGTTAGTTTGCACAACAATGTTTTGGATACAAGCAGTTTCGGCATGCTTTCCACCGTTCTGAGGACGGGGGACATGGTGGCGATCGATTCGACCTGGTCAATCTTCTTATGATTCATTTTTTTTGTCGCATGACGAACCACTGGTGTCGTTTGAATGGTCGCCGCGCTGGAAATGATCGGCGCCTTCATCAGGATCGCTCCGCATAAGATTGCAGCGCCAACCCTGGCAAGTCTCATCGTGGGAATCACCTCGCGATTTTTTATCCAGCTTATCCATTGCCTTTTTTTGCTTTTCGTATGCATTTTGATGCTGAAATATTGAATTCCTGCTTTTATTATTTCGTAACAGTGATAAAATAGACATAAAACAGACACAATTCAAGCTGAGCTTTTTTTGAAGGAGGGATTGAGTTGATTCAAGAAATAGGTTGGAAAGTCGGCGGCGAACAGGGCGAGGGAATTGATAGTACAGGAGATATTTTTGCTTGGACGATGCATCGTTTGGGATACTTTGTATTTGCCTACCGACACTTTATGTCGCGGATTAAGGGCGGGCACACGAACTATAAGATTCGCGTGACGAATCGCCAAGCGCAGCACCACGGCGATGATGTTCACGTGCTTGTGGCGTTTGATCAGGAAACAATCAACTACAATTGGCATGAACTCGTCGACGGCGCAGTGGTCATTGCGGATGCGACGATGGGTCACCTGACCCCCGTCGATGAGGATGCAAGGGTACATTTTTACCAAATCCCGCTCGTCGGTCTTGCTAAGGAAGCGGGTGACGCCATCATGAAAAACATGGTGGCCGTGGGTGTCAGTGCTGCGATTGTCGGATTGTCGCCGGATGATTTTTTGCCTTTCATCGAAGAAAAGTTTAAGAACAAGGGCGATCAGGTGGTTGCCAGCAATCTGAACGCGCTGCGCAATGGGTATGATTTCTATAATCAGTACCACGGCGACGTTCATTTTACGCTGCCGCCAAAACCGGCTTTGCACGGAAAGCGGCATCTGTTCATTTCGGGAAACGAAGCGGTGGCGCTCGGTGCCTTAGCTGGCGGGTGTCGGTTGCTTGCCGCATACCCGATTACGCCTGCCACGGAGATCATGTACGCCATGGTGAAGTACCTGCCAATGTACGGCGGGATCGTGGTGCAAGCGGAGGACGAAATTTCTGCCGTCAATATGGCAATTGGCGCCAACTACGCAGGGACGCGAGCGATGACGTCGACCTCGGGACCGGGTTTTTCCTTGATGATGGAGGCGATGGGACTGGCGGGGATGTCGGAAACGCCACTGGTGATCGTCGATGTACAGCGCGCTGGCCCGAGTACAGGCTTGCCAACGAAGACGGAACAAAGCGATATGTTGGAGGCGCTTTACGGGTCGCATGGCGAGTTCCCGCGCATCGTACTCGCGCCGTCTTCGACGGAAGAGTGTTTTCGCTACGGCATGGAAGCGTTCAATCTTGCGGAGAAGTACCAGTGTCCGGTGATCATTGCGAGTGATCTTTTTATGGGAATGAGCAAGTGGTCGATTGA
>JAJZCL010000100.1 GCA_021846165.1 Bacillota bacterium
AGACTCTCCTCCGAATTTAAGCTGAATTTGTAGTATGAACAGCTTGATCTGAAGATACAGCGTTTTTTGCATCCGTTTCCATCCCCCCTTGTTTTGAAAAAACGTTCGCGACCGGCAAAATGCAGTCAAAATCCGCCTCAGGAAAATCTTCCGCCTTTGCGAAAGCGACCAGCATAGGAGGCAACGTTTCTCGTTTTTGTGCGCTCGCCAATTCCGCCCGCGCCAGCGGCACGCCGATCAACACGCCGCTTTTTTTGCCCATGCCGCGATAAGGAATGAAACGCAGGCGGTTGGCGAATTCAGGGGCATTTAGCGCGATGTCGTGAGCGGCCTGGTAAGGGTCGGCACTGGCACATAGCGTGCGATAGACATACAGTGGCAACATCGCCGCAATCGCATCAATGTTGACCACTGCGACAGGCAAATGAGCGATGGGGTCTTTGAGTATATTTCCAGAATCAACCAACGCACGCAACTCCACATCCGCCACGTCGTCCATCGAAATCCGCACGTTCACGTACCACTGACGCACGCGCAACACCCGCCCGCTGCGCCGTAGCAGCGTCATCCCGACGACGGCGGCAAGCGGCAACAAAATCGACCATGCGACCGTGCCAAGGCTAGTCCACCACCCCACTTGATGGCGCACATAGGCCAGTTGACCAAGTCCTGTGGAAGAGTCTGAAAAGACACTTTGTATCGCCATGATGATTCCGCCGCTCGCGGCTGACACGACGAAAAATCCGACCAACCGCAGGGACAAGCGCCGCCATCCGGCTAACTTTGTCCAATCGCCGCGTGTTGCCAACGCCACCACCGTCATCAGCAAGGCAATCGCCAGTTTTCCGGGCGTATCCGCAAGCGCGCCATAGCCTGGGAACAGGGTTGCCACGGCGTACAGCGACCCGATTGCCGCCGCAGCACCGATCCGCCAATAGCGGATGCGCGTTGAAAACAACAAAGCCGTCGTCACGAGCAGCACGGCATCGATGCAAAAATTGATTGCGAACGCAAGATCCACATACACGACCATGGGCCAACCTCCCACCAAGTTGCCCACAGTATAGTCCGTATCGTGCGCAAAGACTGTCGAGCGTTGCGGACACAGCCATGTTTTTTGCTGACAAAATTCGCGCACAAAAATAAAGCACAGTCGCCTGTGCCATTATCATTTCGGATCCTGCGCAACTTCCCCAAGTATTTTCTTGTCACTTAACTTGCAGAACGATACACTAAAACAAGCCGCATGAGGTTGTTCGGACAACCTCATGAATGATTTTTTCGGGGGGGACCAAGCAATGAAGGCGATTGTGTTTGACGCATACGGTACATTATTTGACGTGTACTCTGTAACAGAACTTGCTGATCGACTATACCCGGGACGTGGATCAACCGGACGGACAAAGCAAGTGAGGAACTGGGTGTAATGCCTGACTACATCGTCACGGATCTAATGGCTCTCGCCGCTCAATTGTGACCCCGGCGCATAGCACCGTTCGCCGCCTTGTGCCTCACCTTGATGCGGCTGGTGTTGCGCCGCTTGCCCGCTTGGCGGCGGTACGAAACAGCAGTCTTACCAACACCGCTGATCAGAAGCGCGAACGCGATCGCAATGAGCGGATCATTGCGCAGCATATAGCGCGGCAAACTTGATGCGTGCATCGCTTCATACGTCGTGAACACGGTCAGGTACGTGACAAACAAGTACGCGAGTTGCGCAATGCTGAGCGCGGTCAAGAAAAATACGTCCCTGCGTCGAGAGAACGGCCAGGTCACCACCAAAAGCAAAAGCAGCAAATCGATCGGATACTGACCCAAATTGCCCACGGTTGCCCACATCGAATGCAAAAGCGCAGGCAAAACCGGCGAATGCAACCGCGCCGTCACAGTGGCGGCGAAAATGCGCTTCGTCCAGCCGCTGTTCATGTGATTGACAAATCGAAACGCATACCAGGCGACAGCGGGAATAAAGGCGAGGGCGAACGCGCTGAACCACTGCCTGCGTGACGCCGCAAAACCGTTGCGAATGTTCGAAATGAACAGCAACACCAACGTAAATACAGCGATGTAGGTGCCATCGACGCGCAAAAACGTCGTCAGTCCTAATAAGAGGCACGACAGCACCAGATCCTCGCCACGCCGCTCTCGCAACCAGATGGCGACGTACAACGCGGCCAAGGCGTAGGTGTCCACAAACACCATTTCCCCAAAAGCCAACCAGTTGTAATTCAGCATCATAAACGATCCCCACGCCGTCAGTGCGCACCCGAGCAGCGCATAAGGGGAACGAACGCCAGAGCGTTCCAGCGCACGTTCCAGCGCGACCAGCGTCGCAAGGGTGACGATCGGTGAGATCCACTTGGCCGCGCTGATCGATGTCACGCCGAGAAAGTGGTCACACCACGCCACGAGGTACGGAAAACCTAGCGGATACGAGGAGTACAGGTCATGACGGAGCGCCGTGCTGGCGCCACCGGTCAGGTACAGCAGCTTCGCGGCGTACAACCAGTACGAAAACTCGTCCCAACCGAAGATGGGTTTTGTCACGCCCTCCACGACGACATAAAAAAACGCCACCAAAGACAACAGCAACAACCAGCGCACAAGGTTGTGCAACGGCGGAAGAGGGGGCTGCGCTGGCTTGAGGGTGATGATCTTTGATGTGCGCTTTGAAAACAACTCCCAGAAGAGAAGCGCAAAGATCACGACGACCACCAATACGGAAAAGAAAAAGCCAGCTCTTCCTTCATCTAGAATTTCCGCGTGAGTCACCGAATTGAACAAAAACAAGCCAAATGGCAACAGCGTCGCGCCGACCACTACCCCCACCGCCACCCGCTCCAGGCGAAAAAGCGGAAACGGGCGCAGAGCGACAAACCCGCTCCCGCCAACGGTAAATAGAAACAACACCCAAGCTACGATAGTTAAGACCATTGATCCACCTCGACAAGCGACTGCGCTAACCCTTTTCCCGCCGCAAGTTTACTTGCATCAACCTGGAACAGGTAGTTATGTGCGTGCGATCGGTGCAGGAAGTCGAGCAGGTTCGGCCCACTTACGGCGAGTACGTAATCAACATGGTACTTAAGCATGGTGGATGTCAGTCCCTGCACCGTTGTAAACTCAGGAATCGTCCACACCCTACCGCCTTGATTGGGGTTTGTCCACGACCAGTACGGCACGAATTGGATCGGGTACAAAGCATAACGAAGGCGGTAGAAATTATCCCCGATGTCATCGGGGTTCAAATACAAAATGACCTCCGCGCTTTTTTGGGGTACGTGCGCTAGCACCACCGCCTCCGCCTGCGTCGCACGCGCATCGGCAAAACTCGTGTGCGCAAGCAACGCCGCGATGGTGTGGGGCGTTTCCAGCATCCAACGCAAAGAGGCGATCAGTATCAGTAACAGCGCGATTAACAGCCCCAACACCCGCATGAACGCCGGAAATCGTTCGCTCTTCGCCATCTCAATCGGCAGGACGCGGCCCTGCGTCCATTCCCGCCGTTTCTACAGTTAACAGAGGCTCAACAACGAGATCTCCCTGCACTCGAATTTGACACGACAACCGGAAGCGTTGAGGGTCGAACCCCTTGCGCAAGAGAATGTCCTGTTCCTCGCGTTGCGCTGGCGTGGGCGCCCCTGCTATCACCTCGACACGGCAGGTGGTGCAACGCGCGTTGCCACCGCAACGATGCATAATGCCGATCCCATGATCCTCCAACGCCAGTACCAGCTTTTTGTTCATCGTCGTTTCAAAACAAACATCGTTTTTGACTTCAATCAGCGGCAAAAGCCTTCCCCCTCACCAAACAGTAACGACTCCATTGTACCGAATTCGCTTGGAAAAATCATTGGTACTGGTATGGTATACTGACTGCATGAGGTGATCTGAACTGAGACCAAATACCGCCTTCATCCAACACGTTGTTTATCCGCTCATGGAGAGCGTCAAGGGCAATCGCATCCGCGCTAACCTGATCCAACTGCAAGAGTCAGAGCGCCTTTCGCTTGCTCAACTGCAAAAATTACAACGGGACAAGCTGAGAACACTGCTGTTGCATGCGACCGAACACGTCCCTTTTTATCGCGAATTTGCTGAACTGAGGCCTTTGATCGAACGCGATCCCGTTGCGGCGCTTGAACACTTTCCGATTTTGACCAAAGACGTAGTGCGCGATCATTTTGATCGCCTCGTGGCAGATACAGCGAACCGCGACGAACTCATCCTCAACCGCACTGGTGGTTCTACCGGACAACCGACATTATTTTACATAGATCGCCATACGGTCGAGTATTATGAAGCAGCAAGATGGCGCGGTCTTTCTTGGTGGGGAATCGAAATCGGCGACCCCTGCGTGATGATCTGGGGTTCACCGATTGAACTGAACCGGCAACAACTGCGACTGCAACGCATGAAAGACAGATACCTGAAAAACCAGGTGTTTATCCCGTCTTTTGACCTGCGGCGGGAAAAACTTCGAGAGTATCTCGACCTTATCGACCGCTTCCGACCAAAATACCTGTTCGGTTGGGCGTCCGCGCTACGCCTGTTTGCTGACCTCATGCAAGAGGAACAACGCCACTTGCGCAGACCCGTGAAAGCCGTTTTGAACACGGCGGAAACCCTCCACCCAGGTGATCGCGAAGTGATCGAAAAAGCGTTCCAGTGCCCTGTCATTAACGAATACGGTGCGCGTGACGGCGGACTGCTTGCCTACGAGTGCCCCAGTGGTCACATGCATGTCAATGTGGAAACAGCATGGATCGAGGCGGTCGACATGAAGGACAAAACTCCTGTCAGAACCGGAGAAAGAGGCCTGATCGTCGTGACCGACTTGAACAACTTTTCCATGCCAAGACTGCGGTACCAGCTTGGCGACGTGATCTCGTTCACAGATGAAGTCTGCGAGTGTAATCGTGCGCTCCCGTTGTTGGGAAGCTTAGACGGCAGGGAAACCGACACGCTCGTCACGCTGGACGGGGCGTACGTGAATGGCCAATACTTTACGAACCTGGCTCGCATCCTACCGACGATCCGTCAGTTTCAAGTCGTTCAGACAGCGCGTAACCAGTTGATCCTGCGATTGCTGGAACACGATCAACTCGACGATGCGGACATCAAAGCATTTGTGCAAGGGATTGTGGACAAAATGGGCAATATCGAGCTAAAGGTGGAACGAGTGCCTGCCATTGAACGACAGTCATCCGGTAAACTGCGCACAACGATTCGCGAATTTCCGCTCTAGCGTCCCCTCATCCTGCGCTTGCTCGCACTGTTTAGTGAGGGGTGACGCGACAGTGAACAACGATTGGTTCCTTCGCCTGCTTTTTTGCCTTTCCATCCTGCTTTCAGGACTTCCGATGTTTCGAAAGTAAGGTCAAAAAAAAGCACGTCACAACCGCGCAACTAACCCGGGGGCATACTCCCGGGTTTTCCATTCGAACTGCAGTACTATTGACGATTACGATTCCGCAAAAATGCCGGAATTTCGAGATCTTCATTATTGTTATGACGAGGTGGGCGAGGATTCCCCTGTGTTCCCTTTTTGCTATCTCTGCTTGCGACCGGACTCGCAGAGTAGGAATTGCTTTGCCCCTCAAACCCAGTGGCGATCACGGTCACCACCACTTCGTCTTTCAGTTCCGATTTGATCACGGCACCAAAAATCAGGTTCACATCCTCATCGGCTGTGTCTTTGATGATTTCTGCCGCTTCGTACGCCTCGAACAAACTGAGGGTTTCGCCGCCAGCCACCTGAATCAAAACGCCTCTTGCGCCGTTAATGGAGGTTTCGAGAAGCGGGCTACTAATCGCCTTCTTCGCTGCTTCCGCCGCGCGGTTTTCGCCGGAGGCGATGCCGATGCCCATCAGTGCAGACCCCCGCTCGGTCATGACGGTTTTGACGTCAGCAAAGTCGACGTTAATCAGACCAGCCTCAGAAATCAGGTCGGAGATCCCCGACACCCCCTGCCGAAGCACATTGTCGACCTCTCTGAACGCTTCGAGCATCGGCGTTTTGCGATCAACGATCTCAAGGAGTCGGTCATTGGGGATGACAATCAACGTATCGACCTTTTCCTTCAGCGCCGCGATCCCCGATTCGGCATGATTGATCCTGCGCTTTCCCTCAAACTTGAACGGCTTGGTCACGACGCCAACAGTGAGCGCCCCAATCTCCTTAGAAATTTCCGCAATGACGGGCGCAGCGCCTGTGCCTGTGCCACCGCCCATGCCTGCGGTAACAAAGACCATGTCCGCACCGTTTAAAGAATTCATGATCAATTCCCGGCTCTCTT
>JAJZCL010000101.1 GCA_021846165.1 Bacillota bacterium
AAGAGGTGCGCGTTCGTTGTCGACGGCGGAACTGTTGGCGGTCTTGCTTGGCACTGGCAGGCGCGGTGAGTCGGCGCTAGAGGTGGCGGCGCGATTGCTTGGGCAAATTGGCGAGATTCGGGAATTTGTTGATGTGGAAGTGGAGGAGTTGCGGCAAGTGCCCGGCGTGGGTCTTGCAAAAGCCGTCACGATTTTGGCGGCGCTGGAACTTGGTCGAAGACTGCAGGACAGTCGTGCGGATCTACATAAAATCACATCTCCTCGGGATGCTGCCAACTACTTTATGGACAAGCTTCGATTTTTGCGAAAAGAGCACTTGATGACCTTGCACCTCGACACGAAGCACCAGGTGCTTGGGGAAGAGATTGTGTCGATCGGGTCGCTCAATTCGTCCATTGTCCATCCCCGCGAAATCTTCAAAACGGCGCTGAAGCGCAGTGCCGCCGCGATTATTTGCGCGCACAACCACCCGAGTGGAGATCCAACGCCGAGTAGTGAGGACATTGAAGTGACCAAACGCCTGGTATCGGCAGGACAGTTGCTTGGAATAGACTTGCTTGATCACCTAATTATAGGTGATAATCATTACGTCAGTTTGCGTGAAGAAGGAATCATTCGCGGTTAGCAACCGCACGGATCGATTGAGGGGAGTACACGACGAATGTTTGGCAATTTGCGTGATTTAGGTATTGATTTGGGAACGGCCAATACCCTGGTATATATGAAGGGAAGGGGGATAGTCGTGCGCGAGCCTTCCGTGGTGGCGATGCGCAACGATACGGGCGTGATCCGCGCTGTTGGGGAAGAGGCCAAGCGCATGATTGGCAGGACGCCAGGCAATATCGTCGCCGTTCGCCCAATGAAGGACGGCGTGATCGCCGATTACGAAACGACCACGACGATGCTCAAGCATTTTATTCGGCAAGCATTGACGAATAAGTCAGTGCTTGCCGGTAAACCGCGGGTGATCGTCTGCGTGCCTTCGGGTGTGACAGCGGTGGAGAACCGGGCGGTCGTTGACGCAACCTTGCAGGCGGGTGCGCGAGAAGCGGCGACGATTGAGGAGCCGATGGCAGCGGCGATCGGCGCTGGTCTGCCTGTCGGGGATCCCACAGGCAGCATGGTCGTCGACATTGGCGGTGGGACGACGGAGGTGGCGATTATCTCCCTCGGCGGGATTGTCACCAGTCGTTCGATCCGGGTGGCGGGCGACGAGATGGACGAGGCGATCATGAATCACATCAAACGTAATTATAATCTTTTAATTGGCGAGCGTTCCGCCGAAGATCTGAAGATCAGCATTGGTTCGGCACTGCCCGGCGAGGCGCGGGGAGAACTTGAGATTCGCGGTCGAGATTTGGTGTCGGGGTTGCCGAAGACGATCAATATCACCGGAAACGAGGTGGCGCAGGCGCTTTCCGATACGGTGACGAGTATCCTGGAAGCGGTCAAGGTAACGTTGGAAAAGTCCCCGCCAGAGCTTGCCGCCGACATTATGGATCGGGGAATTGTGCTAACGGGCGGGGGGGCGCTTTTGCACCAGCTTGACCGATACCTGTCCAAAGAAACGGGCATGCCGGTGTTTGTGGCCGACAATCCGTTGGATTGCGTGGCGATCGGTACTGGAAAAGCGCTCGATAACATTGAAATATTAAGAGACAGAAAAGTCCAATCGCAAAAGCGCGTCCATCGCTAGCATGACGGTGGGGTAGGGGAGAGGCGCATTCGTGAATCGTTTTTTTTCTGGTGGCCGCCTGTTCGCGTTTTTGGCTGCGGTGATCCTGCTCGTCGTGTTGGCGGGGGTTTCACTTCGTTCGCGGTTGACAGAGATGTCGTGGCCAGAGAAGTTCACCATTGATATCACCTCGTTTGTGGGCAGGGTGTTTTACAGCCCTGTGTTTCAGGCGGAAACTTTTTTTTCGCGGCTTAAAGACCTGGAAACCCTTTATGCAGAAAATGCTCAATTACAAAATGCGGCCAGCGAGGATTTGTTGCTTCGCGTTCAGTTGAATCAATTGGAACAGGAAAATGCGCAACTGAAAACCATGCTTCAGTACAAGGGGACAGTGCCTCAGTTTGATCTGATTCCAGGAGAGATGACGGGGCGCAGTCCGCTTTCTTGGAACTCTGAAATTGTGCTTTCTGTCGGACAAAAGGCCGGTGTAGGGTCATCCATGCCAGTTCTGGATCAATACGGTGATTTGGTCGGCAAAGTGCAATCGGTGGCCGGGTACAGTTCAGCCGCTGAGCTATTGACTTCGACGGAAACGTCTGACGGCGTTTCCGCCTCGATCCTCTCGGGCGGTGCGCCGGTATTTGGTGTGATCAGCGGTTCGTCAACCCACCAGGGACTGCTGTTGATGCAGTTTATTTCGCAACTGGCAGTGAGCATTCATCCCGGTGACCTCGTGGTCACTTCTGGTCTTAGCACGATCTATCCGAAGGGAATTCCCATTGGCCGCGTCGTGTCCTTTATTTCCGATGGCACTAGCATCACGCGCTCTGCACTGATCAAGCCGCTTGCCAACATGAATCAATTGAACTATGTGTTTGTGCTGGCTCCAAAACCAGGGCAGGTGCAGCCATGAGACTGGTTCTTTACTTTGTGTTGCTGTTTTTTAGCTTGATCATTCAATCCACGGTCTTTCAGGCGCCTGGGTTGCAAGCGATTGCGCCTAGCCTGATTGTGATCGCGCTGGTGTTGATCGGGGTGTTTCGCGGCTCGCGCGAGGGACTGTTGTTCGGCATTGTCATTGGTCTTATTCAAGACACAAGCTTTGGTTCGTTTCTCGGCCAAAGTGCTTTTGCCTATGCGTTGATCGGATATTTTAGTGGGTACCTGAGCGGTTTGCTAATGCGAGTGGGATTGTTTATGTCATTGCTGATGGTTGGCGTCAGCACGGAGATCTATATTTGGTTAACTTACGCGATTAGTCGTCTGTTTGGGCAATTGGACGTGGGCGTCCAAGCGGCGGTAGTCGTATCCACGCACATGGCGCTCTCCACGATTGCCTTCACCCTTGTACTTTATCCTTTGTATCGCAAGGTGCTGTTTCCCAAAGCCAAGCTGTCTTATCCCGATGAAACAAATGAGTCCTGATTGCAAACCCTATCGTTTGGGAGAGGCACGGGAATTCGGCAATTCAAGGTAGCGAACGATGAAAACAACCAAACCCAGAACAAAGCGCAAACAGCCACAACGGGTGAGAAGATTGCGGTTTTTCTTTCCCCTGCTGACGCTGTTGACGTTTGGAATGGAGTCGCGGCTGTTTGTGGTGCAGTGGGTAGGATATGGCGTGTATTCCGCCATGTCGCACCGCAATCGCGTACACTTGCTCCCTATTTCGGCGCCGCGTGGTGAGATCTATGATCGTCGTCACCGTTTGATGGCGTACGATCAACCGGTGTTTCACTTAATTTACACACGCGGTTTCGCGCCCATCCGACGGGAACGCGCGATGCAGTTGGCTGACGTGCTGGGTGTGCCTTCGGAGTCGCTTTTAAGACTCTTGCAAGGAAACAACGACGGGCGATTACAGGTGTTTCTCAAAAAGGGCGTGTCGGATCTTGCGCTGGCGTTTGTGGCGGAGCACCAGCGTCAACTTCCTGGGGTGAAGATCGTACCCGGTTCGGTTCGAGTATATCCGATGCAAGACACGGGTTGTCATGTGCTTGGCTACATTCATGCGATTCCGCACGAGCGAATGTCGTCGTATGTGAAGGCCGGGTTCCCGGAGGACGCGAATGTCGGCTGGAGTGGCGTTGAAAAATCATGGGACGAGGCGTTGCGCGGGTTGCCGGGCAGGATGGCCGTCGAGGTGGACAGCCAGGGGGCGCCGATCCGTGTTTCGACGGATCATCGCATGCCGATCAAAGGCGCGCCAATCACGTTGACGATCGACAGTCGTTTCGAGCGGGAGGTGCAAGCGATTCTGGCACGGCAGGTGCGCTACCTCTCTTTGCACGGGCATGCGCACGTCCGTCACGCGATGGCGGTTGCGGTCGATCCGCAAACGGGCGACATCTTGGCGCTCGCCAGTTATCCGACGTACGACCCTTCGTGGATGGCTAAGGGCATGAGTGAGAGGATGTACCTGGAGAAATTTTTACCAGCGGAACAAAATTGGGCATCCCAAATGCCAATTGCGCCTGGTTCTGTGATGAAACCATTGACAGCGCTGTTTGCTCTGCAAAATGGCTCATTGCGAACAGGTGATCGGGAGAACTGCGACGGCAGCTATAAGCTGCCGAAAACGGACGGCACGTCGATTCACTGCTGGAGCCACCACGGCGTGATCTCATTGCCGCAGGCTTTGGCAGAATCGTGCGATGTGTTTTTTTATAAAATCAGCATGCGCTACGGTCACTGGCCGCCATCTTCCGTAAAAGAAATTCCGCATTGGTTAAAGGTGGATCGGCAGCGCGTGTTGGATGACTTTAAGGCGTTTCAGCGGGAGTTTGGGCTGGGCGCGTGCGTTACTGATTTGCCTGACGCGGAAACGGGGTATGTCAATGAACACTCGGGTCAGGTGACGGATCTTCCCTATACGGCGATCGGGCAAAACGAGGTGTTTACTACACTTGAACTCGCGCACTACGCTTCGACCTTGGCAAATCGCGGGGCACGGGTGGAGCTGCGTGTGGTGTCCAAGGTCGGTGAGAAGCGTTTGCCGATCAAGCGTATGGGACGGGCGGGGACGGGGTTGTCCGCCTCGGATTGGGAGGCAGTCATGAACGGTATGCATAGGGCATGCAACGACCCGCGCGGCACTGCGTACGCCACGTTTCACGTGGGGAAACGAGTCGCCTACGATCCAGCGGGGAAAACCGGCACGGCGGAAACGGGGATTGACGGGTTTGACAACGCAGTGTTTATCGGATTTGCGCCTTTTTCTCATCCGCGCATTGCGATTGCCGTGGCGGTTCCCGGCGGTGGTCATGGCGCTGATTCGACAGGTCCGATTGTGCGCGCCATGTTGGATCATTTCTTTAATTTTCAGCAGGAAAAAACAAATCTCGCGTTGAATAAATGAACGTTGAAAAGTTTTCGACGGGAGGACGAGCTTGTTAATGTTGACCAACGTGGCATCGGAACCTGCCGGTCAAGAATTGGTAGTCATCAAAGGGTATAAGAACGGACTCATTTTTAAGTTGGCTGACGATGTGCATTTTGAGAAGGTACTCGATGCACTGTCGAACAAGCTGGGTACTGGTGCGTCCCCTTATTTTTACGCTGGCAAGGTGGTCGCATATGTGGATTACGGCGATCGGGAACCAACGCCGGAGATCGAGGAAGCTGTCGAAAAAGCGTTTTTGGCAGTCGGTGAAATTCCGGTCAAGCGTTTTCAGAAGGAGTCTGTCGACGAGGAGGGGGCAACCGACAAGAAGCCGTCACCTATTGATCCGTATGTTTTGAAAGGCACTGTGCGTTCAGGACAACTGATCGAGTACGATGGCGACGTGATTATTATTGGCAACGTGAATCCTGGCGCACACATTGTCGCCTCTGGCGATATTTACGTGTTTGGAAGGTTGCGCGGCTATGTCCACGCCGGTGCGTCCGGTAACGTGCGCGCGGTGGTCGCCGCTGCGTATTTTGAGCCTGTTCAGGTGCGGATTGCGTCAGAACTTCGCAGGTCGCCGGAAGCGTATCACCACCCTGGCGAGATGGAGTTTGCCCACTTGGACGGCGATCAAATGTCAGTGGAAAAGATCACCTATTTACGGCACTTTCAATTGGTCACGAGGTCTGATCGTGCAGTGATCTAAGGAGGAAAAGGCATGGGCGAAGCGATTGTTGTGACTTCCGGGAAAGGCGGTGTTGGCAAGACCACCTCGACCGCTAATATTGGCACGGCCCTGGCCTTACTGGAAAAGAAAGTCTGTCTAGTTGATACGGATATCGGATTGCGCAATCTTGATGTGATCATGGGTCTGGAGAATCGCATTATTTTTGACATTGTCGATATCGCGACTGGGAATTGCCGGATCGAACAAGCGCTCATCAAAGACAAACGCTTTGAATCGCTGTACATGATTGCGGCTGCGCAGACAAAGGACAAGCTCGCGCTAAGCACCAGCGCGATGCGGGCGATCGTGCACAAGCTGAAACTTGATTTTGATTATGTTTTAATCGACTGCCCGGCTGGCATTGAACACGGGTTTCGGGTCGCGGTCACTGGAGCGGATCAGGCGATTGTCGTGACTACTCCAGATCAGGCATCGGTGCGGGATGCGGATCGTTTCGTCGGTCTTTTGGAAGCGGAAAAACT
>JAJZCL010000102.1 GCA_021846165.1 Bacillota bacterium
AATTCAAGAGTGCGGAAATCGTCGATTGTTCAGACGGTGTCAGTGATCCTAGTGTACCACCGCTTCTCGATGATTGTTTGATTTTAGAATAAATCGCCATGATATCGGACGCCGTGCTGGTATTCCAAGACGACACCGCCACTCCCCTGGTTGGAGCAGCGCCAGACGCGGCACTACTTAAAGAAACCGAAGTGACAGACACGCTAGCAAAAGCTTTATCATTATATAAGCCGACGATAAACGCAGCCGCTTCATAATACGAACTCAGCGTAGCGGTTGTACTGATCGTGCCGCTTGAATAATTGATCGCACTGTACGATCCGTCGCTAGGAAGCAGTGAAAGCAGATTATCCATCGCTTCAATCGGCAAGGGAAGTTGTGAGCGAAGTTGCGATATTTGTTGGGTCTGACTCCATTTACTAACGACACCTTGCAGCGTCGTTGTTTTTGACTGTAACTGCTGGATGGAAGCGTTCGTGTTGGCGAGTAATGCATTTTTTGACGAAAGTGAAATTTTGTCTAAATAATAATTAACAGAACTATGCAAACTCCACACGACCAACAAGCCGATCACCAAAAAATAAATGACGAAGTTGCGCCTGTATTTTGGCGGCGGTGGCGGTAGCAGATTGACTTTCATCCGTTTACCTCCGGAAGCGCCAGTCCGAGAGCGGTGACGGCATAATGAGCGCCCTCAACTGTCCAAGGCGTCGCTCCTTCAACATGAGATTGTTCGGGACGTTCAAAAACAAGCTGCGACTCAATCACTCGAATTTCCAATTCCATGCGTTCCTGCATTGCCTCCACAATCGGCTCTGTGTCGAGCATCGCACAGACTAGATATACGAGTTGTACCTTCATTTCGTTTTTAATCAGATTATAATGAACAAAGTTTAAAGAGCGATCGATTTCAGAACTCAAGTCAGCCGAATAAGCAGATATTTCAAAATCATCAATAACACCAGGTAAGCCATCATTTTGAGTCCCCGACTCTAGTGCATCGGTGGTTAGCACAGAAGCATCCTCATCGCCTGAAAAAAAATCATGTGGGTAACTGTCCGGGCGCATCTCCATATGACGCATAAAGAGAAGTGTACCACCTTCAAAGAATCCGAACTCCGCACCGTCGTAGCGAAGGTGTACAATCGCATACAACAGCTTGGGGTCAATGGATTCACCGCTGCTTTGAATCAACCGCTGCAAACTTAAAATCCCTGGTTCCAATCGGATCGGGACGAGTCCAGCAAGACGCACGCAGTTTGCATATTGTTCAAGATCCTTCCCTGGCGCCGCCACGATGACGACATCAAGGTTGCTATCATTCGGATCCTTAACGCAGGTATCTTCCAACACCTTGTAATCAAAATGCGGATCATCAAAAGGAAAACTAAGGTTGTTCTTCACCTCAGATTGGATGGCGATTTTGAGTACCTTTTGCTTCATCGGCTGAACCGTGATATGACGCAACATCACATACTCAACGGGTGCGGAAAGCAGCACCTTACCATGATTCCAACGAGCGATTTGTACCACCTCGCGCAGCATGTCAGTAAACTCATCGATTTTTTCTTCGGGGATCGGAAAACGAATCCCTTGAAGAGGCTTGACCATTAGAGTGCGTGCGCGAAACCCATTTTTTATGCGTTCAATTTCAGTCCCGATCAGTACATCGCCCTCTAAGGAAAGACCAATCGGCAACTTACCTCGCGCTTTCACCCTTAATGCCATTGAACGCTTTTGCTTTTTGCCCTTTGGTGACTCTCCCTGTGGGAATTTGTTGGGTTCCGATTCGCGAAAGAACGCCTCTGAGTGATCAATTGATGATTCGTCATTCATTGCCATTTGCGGTTCAGCCACAAAATCGGTGATTTCCAATTGATCGGAAGTAAATCCCTCCTCATAGGGGGGGGCTAATTTATACACTGGAACATGATCCGCAGTTTCATCGGGAGTTGCCCACTTTAAAGACTGTAACACCTGCTCCATTTCTTCCATCAGTGGAACATCCAATGCTGGTTCCTGATCATCCAACGGTATAATTTGAAGAGAAGGTTCCTCTATCACAAATGATGCGTTGGGATTATTACCCTCATTATCCAACGAGATGCTCTTTGACGCCTTAAATACTTTTCGTTTTTTGTTTGATGAACTTACGAAGCCAGTTGGTTCTTGCGTCACACCCTGATCCGGCATGAAATTTGCACCATTTGTTGCGCCACTCGCGTTGTTGCCACCTAGCGCCTTGAAGACTACTGTCTTTTTAACCGCTGGTAACTCTGAGTTGATTGGCGATGGCACAACCGCTTGTACTGGTTCTTGGGATTCCCTCACCGAAGTCCTCGCGTGCATAAACACAGTCTTTTTTTTGGCTACCGGAACAACGATCTCTTCTGATGTGTGAGCAACATGACCATCAAATGGCGCCCCATTTGATCCCGTATCCAATCCCGCAACGTGGTTTTTCGATGAGTTGAAAACGGTCGTTGTCTTGACTGAAAGCCCTGTGGGTCTTGTCGCAGTACGCGACCCTTTGCGTTCAGGGTTCGCTGCCGTTTCATTCGCATTGAATTTTATTTCGTTCTGTGACGTTGATTTTGATTTTCTAAGTTTTTTATTGGAGAATCGATCTTTACGACTCGGTAACGGTTCACTGGGAACTGATAAATTTCTCCAGACAGAATTCTTATCTACGTTCAAATGATCAGTAGACGATTGCATCGACACGGTAGAATGATGATGACGATCTGGTTCCACCGCTTCACTCGTGGAGGATGAGGAATCCGATTCATGCAAGTCATTTTTTCCCCACACATTCACCGTCCCCTTCCCATGGTGTTACAACATATGAAAGTAAAGAGACAGCCACACCTCTCCATACAGGTACACAAGAATGGCCGCGAGGCCGATCGACGGACCAAACGGGAACGGCTGCCTAGGCTTAAGTTTACCCGCAACTCGCATAGAAAGTCCAACGAGGGTACCGATCAGCGAAGACAAAAAAAGCGTCATCAACGTCCCTGCTAATCCCACGAACAGTCCCACAAAGAAGAATAACTTCACGTCTCCAAACCCCATACCTCCGCGACTGATCAGCGCAATCAGGAACATGACGCCAAACCCAATGACGGCGCCCTCCACATACGTCATGATCCCTAGGGGATGACTGAGGGCACGAAGTAGAACCAGCACCACCATTGACGGATACAGAATCTTATTCGGTATCCGCTGGTAGTGGAGATCTGCCACCGACAACACGACCAACACACTGACCCCGAAAAGTCCGGTTAGAAGTTCCCAATGAAGCCCAACGTGCAAGAATGCAAGCGCAAAAAAAATACCCGTCGCCACTTCCACGAGCGGATAGACCACCGACACCCGCGCCCCGCACGAGCGGCACTTGCCGCGCAGCACCAACCACGACACAACCGGCACCAGTTCCCACGCAGGGAGGCGCCGACCGCAATTGTCGCAACGGGAAGGAGGAGCCACGATCGACTCCCCTTTTGGCAAGCGCATTCCCACCACGTTGTAGAAAGAACCGAATAATAAACCCAAAAAGAAGAACCAAACCATCATCATTAAATCAATCCGTAGTTACAGCGCCTGCATTCGTTAAAGTAAATGAACTAGCAGCACTTAAAAGAACAGGTGTCGTCGATGTGGCGCCAGTACCTGTGCCGCCCGCGCAATAAATATCATTAGCTGGAATTGCAGTATCAATCTTAATGACAGATCCACCATTGCCATTTGAAGCAAGAACATACCCTGTAGAACTATAAGTAGTGGCGGTACCGGAGGTATATGGACCAGTAGGAGTGTAATATGAAATGGCAGTACCCCATGCATCCTTTTCAATAGTAGTACCACTGGTAGGTCCATCCAAGTAGGGGCCATACACACCGGCGGCAGTATCCACATAACCATTTGCATCAGTTTTGTTAGTAAGTTGCGCTAATTCAGTTGGGTACGCATCATGATCCGTATAATACTGTTGCAATGCTGTTTGTATCGTAGATAGTGTTGCTATGGTTGTATTTTGCTTCGCACTATTAATTGCATTGGAAATTGACGGGATTGCGATTGCCGAAATAATTCCCAAAATCACGACGACCACCATTAACTCGATCAACGTCAAGCCTGCTTCGTTAAGTACCTTCTTCTTCATGTTCCCCCAGTATTGCTTCCAGTTGCGTACTACGCTCCGGATGATGTTCACCAAGATCCCCCCAAAATATACGAAATATGATACCAAGTCATTGCAAGCGAGAACCCACCTATAGTCACCGAATATAGATTATCCGCTTACATCTCATAATACTACTAAATAGGCTCCTATGCTCAATAGTCCATTTGGACTATCATCAAAATGGACTATCATCAAAATGAACTATATCCCATCCCCACCTGCCGTCGTCACTGCAAGTGCGAGTACAGCGTGAACTCCGGCAACACGACGGCGGTCACGATCGTCCCGACGAACCCCGCAAGCACCACCTTCATCATCAGCGGCTCAATCAGCGACATTAGTCGATCGGCCATCATCTCCACCTCCGACTCATAAAAGTCGGCGATCTTGTTCAGCATGAAGTCCAGACTCCCGGTCTGTTCCCCAATCGCCACCATGTTCGAAACGAGCGGCGGAAAGATGTTGCCCTTCTTCAGCGGATCGGAGAGCGACCCGCCACCCTGCAAGCTATCACCCGCTTCCGTCAAAATCAACGTCACGAGCCGATTGTCCACCACCTCGCTGACCATCTTCAGACTAGGCAGGATCGGCACTGCGCTCGCAAACAACGATCCGAGCGTGCGCGTCATTCGCGCGACCACCGACTTTTGCAGCAGCGACCCGAACACCGATACGCGGAACTTGAGGCGGTCAAGCGCCAGCAAGTACTTCTCCTGACGCCGCAACACGAAGTGCGTCGCCACCAACACGACCACAATCATCACTATTATCCACCAGTCGCGAATGACGAAGTGGCTCACGCCCAGCACAATCCGCGTCGGCAGTGGCAGCTTGATGTGCATGGAGGCGAAGATCCCGACGAAGGTGGGCACGACCGCAACCAGCAAAAACACCGTCACCGCGATCGACATCACGCCGACAACCGCCGGATACGTCAGCGCTGATTTAATCATCCCACGCATATTGTACTCCCGTTCAAAGAAGATTGCCACCCTTTCGGGAATGTCATCCAGGTTACCAGCCGCCTCTCCAGCGCGCGCCATATTGATGAACCCCTTCGGAAAAATATCTGGACTCTCTGCCGCCGCGTCGGAAAACGACTGCCCTGCGCCCACCTTCACGCTGAGCTTGGTGAGCGCCTTGCGCAGAGGCTTAGACTCCGCCTGCTCCGCCATGATCCGCCATGATCCGCACGCTTTCAAGAATCGTCACGTCCGCGCGAATCAGCGTCGCAAACTGCCGACTGAACACCGCAAAATCTCGTGCCGTCACCTTGGCACCAATGTAGATTTCGCGCTTGTACCACGGCTCAACTTCCGGATTTTCCTTAATCTTCAATACGTACAAGCCTTGGTCGCGAAGGTTTTGCACAGCCATCGTGCGATCCAGCGCCTTCGTGACACCGCGCTTTTTTTTCCGCTTGTGCTCATCGCTTAATAAGTAAATTCCGGCATCCCGCATTCCCCTCCCGCCCCATTCGCGCGTCAATTCAGCGAAGCAAATCCACTCCATTCACTTGCGATTTCATTGAACTGCGCGTCCGTGATCAGGCGCTTGGCGAGCAGTTCACGCAGGCTCATCTCCATATTACAAAAAGCCAAACCATCATCATTAAATCATTCCGTGGTAACATAACCTGTATTAGGCAATTTGCTCCCAGTCCCTGTAACAACAACTGGTGTTGTTGATGTGACGCCAGTAACCGTGCCGCCAGCGCAATAAATATCATTAGTAGGAATTGCCGTATTAAGTGTAATTGCAGATCCAGATGGTCCATTCGAGGCCAGAACATACCCTGTAGTACTTAAATTTGCAGGATATTCACCAGTAGGATTGTAATAAGAAATGGCATTACCCCATGCATCCTTTTCGATTGCACTCACGGTCGGTGGGTTCTCCACGAGGGGTCCATCCAAGTAGGGGCCATACACACCGGCAGAATCCGCTAAACCATTTGCATCAGTTTTGTTAGTAAGTTGCGCTAATTCAGTTGGGTACGCATCATGATCCGTATAATACTGTTGCAATGCTGTTTGTATCGTAGATAGTGTTGC
>JAJZCL010000103.1 GCA_021846165.1 Bacillota bacterium
GATTCGTACGTGATTGGTCAGGAACGCGCGAAAAAGTCGCTGGCGGTGGCGGTATACAACCACTACAAGCGAATCAATTCGAGTACCAAGAACGACGAGGTGGAGTTGCAAAAGAGTAATATTTTGCTGATCGGACCGACAGGATCAGGAAAAACACTACTGGCGCAAACGCTTGCAAAGATTCTCAACGTTCCGTTTGCGATCGCCGACGCCACTTCCTTGACTGAAGCGGGGTATGTTGGCGAAGACGTGGAAAACATTTTGCTCAAGTTGATTCAGGCCTCCGATTACGACGTGGAGAAGGCGGAAAAGGGCATCATTTACATCGATGAGATCGACAAGATCGCTCGTAAGTCGGAAAACCCCTCGATTACCAGAGACGTGTCGGGTGAGGGCGTGCAACAGGCGCTGTTGAAGATTCTTGAAGGTACGGTGGCGAGTGTGCCCCCTCAAGGGGGAAGGAAGCACCCGCATCAGGAGTTCATCCAAATTGACACCACGAACATCCTCTTCATTTGCGGAGGCGCATTTGACGGGATTGAGCCGATCATCAAACGCCGCCTTGGCAAAAAGGTGATTGGGTTTGGCACTGCCACCGAAGGAAGCTCCCATGATGTGCATGATGAGGATCTGCTCGTTAAAGTGTTGCCGGAAGACCTGCTCAAGTATGGCCTGATTCCTGAGTTTGTGGGACGCCTGCCGATCGTGGCGACGCTAGAGGCGCTCGATGAGGCGGCCTTAAAGCGCATCCTGACCGAACCGAAAAACGCGCTTGTTAAGCAGTACCAACGTTTGCTTGACATGGATGCGGTGGAACTTGAGTTTGCTGAAGACGCCTTGACCGAAATTGCGAAAGAAGCGATTAAGCGCAACACCGGGGCGAGAGGACTGCGCGCGATCATTGAGGGGATCATGCTCGACGCCATGTACGAACTTCCAGCGCGGATCGACATCAAGAAGTGCCTCGTTACGAAAGATACCGTGTTGAAGCGTGAGGAGCCGATCTTGATGGTCGATTCCAGCCCGGCTAGTGACACCAAGAAAAAAAAGAAAAAAGAAGAAACCGCGTAAGGAAACCTAATCTGCCGCTATGGCCAAGTTCGAGGCTGTGGCGGCAGATTTTTTTTTGATGGAATTAGCATGGTGGTTCGTCGCCAACGCAAGTACAGTGATCGCATGATCGATCGATTAAGTCGCTTCTCGCGTGGATATACTTAGTAAGACCAATGGTCGAGAGAGAGGCGGTTGTGTGAGTCCCGCTTTATTGTTGTTTGGGGGATTGCAAGCGGTTTTTGCCGGCGTAGTCGCCGTGTATTTTGTGTCGCAAATGAAGCACCAGCAACGCCATCGCGTGTCGATTGATCGCAATTCGGTTCGCGAAATGGAAAAGCTAAAACTGTTGCGAGCGATTAGTTTGACTGAGCCGCTTTCGGAAAAGGCGAGGCCGACCATGCTGTCAGACATCGTCGGGCAGGAAGACGGTCTGCGCGTTTTGCGCGCGGCGCTGTGCGGATCCCATCCTCAGCATGTGATTATTTATGGCCCGCCCGGCGTCGGCAAAACTGCCGCTGCCCGTGTGCTGCTCGAAGAAGCGAAACGGATGGTTCACTCCCCATTTCACCAAAATGCAGTGTTCTGTGAAATGGACGCGACCACTGCTCGTTTTGATGAACGCGGCATTGCCGATCCGCTCATCGGCTCCGTTCACGACCCGATCTACCAGGGCGCTGGTTCCATGGGCGTGGCGGGGATACCTCAGCCCAAGCCCGGTGCCGTGACCAAGGCGCACGGTGGCGTGTTGTTCATCGACGAAATTGGGGAACTTCATCCGATTCAAATCAACAAGCTGCTTAAGGTGCTGGAGGATCGTAAGGTGTTCTTGGAAAGCGTCTATTACAATCAGGATGACGCGAATATCCCGCAGCACATACACGACATTTTCCAAAACGGCCTTCCTGCTGACTTTCGCTTGATCGGCGCGACGACGCGCAGTCCGGAAGAACTGCCGCCTGCCATCCGCTCACGCTGCATTGAGGTGTTTTTCCGACCCTTGATGCCTGACGAAATCACGCGAATTGTCCGCAAAGCGGCTACCAAGGTGGACTTGCGTATGACGGAGGCCGCTGTGGGGGCGGTACAACGCTATGCCACAAACGGTCGTGACGCCGTCAACATGGTGCAGTTGGCGGCAGGCATCGCACTCGTGGAGAACCGCCGCAACATTGATGAAACGGACGTGGAGTGGGTGGCGCAAAGCAGCCAGTTGCCGCCGCGTATCGACGTGCGCATCGCGACGACGCCGCAGGTCGGCGTGGTGAACGGACTTGCTGTGACGGGGCCGATGTCGGGGGTGCTGTTAACGATTGAGGCGGACGCACAGAGGGCGCGTACACCCGGCGGCGGCAAGGCGAGCCTGACGGGAGCGGTAGAAGAGGAAGAGATCAACGGCGGCAAACGCGTGATCAGGCGTCGCAGCATGGCGCTTTGTTCGCTCGACAACGCGATGACCGCTCTGGCGCGGCTGTTGCCCGAATCGCTCAAAGACTTTGACGTCCACCTCAACTTTCCTGGCGGTATGCCGGTCGACGGGCCTTCCGCAGGCATTGCGATTGCAGTCGCCATTTATTCGGCTGTGACAGGCATCCCCGTCGATCATCAGGTGGCGCTAACCGGGGAGGTTTCGTTAAAAGGGGAGGTGCGCCCGGTCGGCGGCGTTCTTGCCAAACTGGAAGCGGCGAAAAAAGCGGGCGTGAAGCGTGTCATTTTGTCGGCCAATCAGGCGGAACGCGGGATTGCGGGACTTGGTGACGGACTGCGACTTCACTTTGTGAACTCGCTCGCTGAAGTGCTGGCTCTCGTGTTGGACGGTGAGGTGCGCAGTGTACTTAAGGAGCAAACTACGCCAACACTGCCGTTGGAATCGCCTGTCATCGCACAGGGTGGGGTGTGACGCGGTTAGACAAAACCATCTAATTTCGATACAATGCGGTGAGATGTTAGCTAGGGGGTGCGCTTTGTGGATCTTTCGTCCACTGCGAACGATAGAATTCTGCCGCTTTTGCCTTTGCGCGGTTTGCTTGTCTTTCCAGCGATGGTTATCCATCTCGACGTGGGACGGGAGAAGTCAATCCGTGCGCTGGATAAGGCGATGGTGGAAGACCGCCTGATCCTGCTTTCCACGCAAATGGACACGCAGGCAGAGGATCCTGACCCTGACAATATTTATCAGATCGGCACGCTGGCTCGCGTCAAACAGATGATGAAGCTCCCGAACGGCACGTTGCGGGTGCTGGTCGAAGGATTGAAACGAGCGAGAATTTCTTCCTTTTTTCACCAGGAAGAGTACTTTGAGGTCAGTGCGCAGGTACTGGAGGATCAGGAGATTTACGACCCGGAAGTCGGTGCGCTGATGAATGCCGTGATCGAACAGTTTGAAATCTATTTGAAATTGTCTAGGAAAAACACGTCTGATCTCCGCGCCATTGTGACCGATATCGAAGACCCCGGTCGTTTGGCCGACGCGATCGCGGCGAATTTGACGCTGAAAATGAAGGACAAGCAAGCGATCCTCGAAGCGGTCGACATTGAGGAGCGGTTGGAGAGGCTGTTGCAGATCCTTTCCAATGAGCAGGAAGTGCTGGAACTGGAGAAGAAGATCAACCAGCGCGTGCGCAAACAGATGGAACGCACGCAAAAGGAGTATTACCTGCGCGAACAGATGAAAGCGATTCAAAAGGAACTCGGCGAGAAGGACGGTCGCCAGAGTGAGGTCGACGAATTGCGCGAGCAGCTTGCGGAATTGGCGATGCCGGAGGGCGTCAAGGTGCGTGTTAGCAAGGAAATCGATCGTCTGGAAAAGGTACCGCAGACGTCTGCCGAGGGTTCGGTGATCCGCACGTATATCGACTGGCTGCTTGGCATTCCCTGGGGCGTTTCCGAGGCTGCGGCGATTGACATGAATAAGGCACAGGCTACCCTCGACGAGGATCACTACGGTCTAACGAAGGTCAAGGAACGGATTTTGGAGTACCTTGCCGTGCAGAAACTGGCCGGCGAACACAAGGGGCCGATTCTGTGCCTCGTTGGGCCGCCTGGCGTCGGCAAAACGTCGCTCGCCAAGTCCGTGGCGCGTGCGCTTGATCGCAAGTTCGTCCGCATCTCCCTTGGCGGCGTCCGCGACGATGCGGAGATTCGCGGGCATCGGCGCACCTATGTCGGCTCGTTGCCGGGGCGGATCATTCAGGGAATGAAGACGGCGGGCGTTACCAATCCCGTTTTTCTCCTCGATGAAATCGACAAAATGGCGCACGACTTTCGCGGTGACCCTGCGTCTGCCATGCTGGAGGTACTCGATCCCGAGCAAAACGCCACCTTCAGCGATCATTACATCGAGATTCCTTATGACCTGTCCAAGGTGATGTTTATCACGACAGCCAACAATGCGTACACGATACCGCAACCGTTGCTTGACCGCATGGAGACGATCTTTATCTCCGGCTATACGGAAGTGGAAAAAATGCGCATTTCGATGGAGTACCTGCTGCCCAAGCAGCGCGAATCGCACGGCCTTGACAAGGACAAACTGCAAATCGGCGAAGAAACGATGCTTAAGGTGATTCGCGAGTACACGCGCGAGGCGGGGGTGCGCAACCTGGAGCGGCAGATTGCCGCGTTGTTGCGCAAGTCGGCCAAGCAGATCGTGATGGACGAAAAAAAGCGCGTCACGATTTCTACGCGCAATTTGGAGAAGTACTTAGGACCGCCGCGCTTTCATTATGGGATGGCGGAAACGGAAGATCAGGTGGGCGTGGCAACGGGCCTCGCATGGACGGAAGCGGGCGGCGATACGCTGGCCATTGAGGTATCGATTGTCGAGGGCAAAGGCAAGCTCACGATGACCGGTCAGCTTGGCGAGGTGATGAAGGAGTCGGCGCAGGCGGCCATTTCCTACGTCCGGTCGCGCTTGCGCGAACTGGACTTGCCGCTTGGCATCATGGATGAGCGAGACATTCACATTCACGTGCCAGAAGGGGCGATTCCGAAAGACGGGCCGTCAGCGGGGATCACGATGGCGACGGCGATCGCCTCCGCCTTGACCGGGAGGCCGATTAACCGGGAGGTGGCGATGACGGGCGAGATCACCTTGCGCGGGCGCGTGCTTCCGATTGGTGGGGTCAAGGAAAAATCGCTCAGTGCTCATCGGGCGGGGATCAAGACGGTGTTGCTCCCAGTTGACAACCGCAAAGACATTGACGACATCCCGAACAGCGTACGCAAGGACTTGGCCATCGTGTTTGTTGGGCACATGGACGAGGTGCTGGAGAACGCGCTGGTGAATCCGTCATGATCATTAAGTCGGCGGAGTTTGTCCTCTCCGCAGTCAGGCAGAACCAGTACCCGACAGAAGGTGGACGCGAAGTCGCTTTTGTCGGGCGTTCCAACGTCGGTAAGTCGTCATTGATCAACAAGCTGCTGAACCGGCGCAGGCTGGCGCACACGTCGAGTCAGCCGGGCAAGACGCAGACGATTAATTTTTACCATATTAACCAAGCGTTTTACTTTGTCGACCTGCCGGGTTACGGGTATGCGAAAGTCGCAAAAGAACAGAAAAGCACCTGGGGCGCGATGATCGAGGAGTATTTGCTGAAGCGTCCCCAGCTTGTGCTTGTCCTGATGCTGGTCGATCTGCGGCACCCGCCGACTAAGCTCGACGTGGCGACCGCCGAGTGGCTGCTGCACATTGGCCGGCCATTTGTGGTGGTCGCTACTAAGGCGGACAAGCTGTCGCGCGCTGTGCAGGCCAAAAACGCTTCCGTGATTCGCAAGGAGCTAGGACTTTCCGTTGATTCCTTGATCGCGACCTCCGCAGAAACGGGCTACGGCATCGAAGCGGTGTGGGAGCGGATCGAACAGGCGGTGGTCGAAGGCGTTTTTTGAGCTTATGTGGAGTCGCGCACAGCGTGTTCTCCCCCGCCGAATTCCGCCACCAGCATGCCGGCGAGAATCAGTGCGGCGCCGACGAGGGCGCTTGGCGTCATCGTTTCGCGGATAAGGACGTAGGCGGACAGCGCCGCAAACACGGGTTCCATCGAGAACACAAGGGCGGTGCGCGTGGCGGTGGTGAATTTTTGAAATGCCATCTGCGCACTATACGCGAGGACAGTGGCGAGCAAGACG
>JAJZCL010000104.1 GCA_021846165.1 Bacillota bacterium
TTTCTCTTAGTCACAAAATAAATTGGCACTTTTATCACTTGCGCAACAATTATCCCTGTAATCGAAGCCATAATGGCCGTATTATTCCAAATCCCAACCAACAACTCACTCAACCACACAAATTGACCTCCCCTAGATGCACGCTGGTTTCACTACCCCATACATTATAAATGAGGAAAGGTGGCGATGTAGCATGATTTACGTTAAACCCGTATTTATTAATGGAAAGCCGTGCCTCGCGACTGAGGTCGACTTGCCAAAAACTCGCCTTGTCAGCATCAGCACGCGCATTGGATACATCATGTGCGGCGCTCTCGATATCGAACTGCTGAACACACGGCTTAAAGATCGCGGCATTGTCGCAGGAAGAGCCGTCGGCGTGCGCAACACAGACGAACTGCTGTCGGCTCCACTCGAAAGCGTGACAGACGCGGCAGCTGCCATGGGCATCCGCAAAGGAACAACAGGCGAACAGGCGCTCGCCATTATGCTCGCGCACGAATAACCGCATGCGCCTCCTTAACACAACACATAGCCGCATCCACTCAGCCAAACTGCCCACGATCACGCTCGTCACGATTCGCGGCGAGCGCGATCTGCGTCGCGTGATTCACAAGACAAGTAGACGCCAAGCCAGCGAAATCTGTATACTGATAAAGACAATTCGATCCCAACCAAGAAAGAAGGTTCATGGTGCATAATATGTCTGTCTTTCTAGAGCATGCTATCACACAGTATGGCGTGTTTGCTGTGTTTTTAGCCATGCTACTGGAAAGTGCCTGTATTCCGCTCCCCAGCGAAGTCGTCATGCCGTTTGCGGGATTTGAAGCCTGGCTTGGCCACATCTCCTTTGTCGAAGCGGTCATTGCCGGTATTCTCGGTAATCTCGTCGGTTCCCTCATCGCGTACGCGATCGGCAAGTGGGGCGGGCGACCGCTGCTTGCCAGGTACGGACGCTATGTGTTGTTTTCCGAACGCCACTTTGCCTCTGCCGAAAGGTGGTTTTCGCGTTACGGAGGCATTACGGTTCTCATCGCCAGAATCCTGCCCGCGATTCGCACATTCATCTCCCTCCCCGCCGGTATCGCCAAAATGAACCTGGGCAAATTCACGATCTTCACCACAATCGGCATCATCCCCTGGGTATACATACTGTCGGAAGTCGGATACCAACTCGGGAAAAACTGGTCTGTCATCGAGTCGCACAGTCATGCGCTCACCTACCTGTTCGCCGTTGTTCTCATCGTGGCCGTCGTTCTCTTCTGGATGCGGAACCGCCAAATGCAATCCAAATAATCACTTACAAAAGCCGCCATGCTCTGGCGGCTTTTTAAGGCGCTAAACCACCTTACTCAACTGCGCTTTTGCAGTTCTTTCAGCACCTGCGCGACGTGACCGGTCACTTTCACCTTTGGATACACCTTCGCCACATTACCCTCGGGATCGATCAATACCGTAGTGCGCCAAATGCCCATATACGACCTGCCGTACATTGTTTTCTCTTTATACACGCCATACTCTTCACACACTGCGCCGTCTTCGTCGGAGAGAAGTGGAAATGTCAAGGCATTCTTCTCCGCAAATTTTTCATGCGACGCAAGACTGTCCCGACTGACACCGAACACGACGGCGCCATGACGTGCAAAGTCCTCCAAATGAGCCTGAAAGTCCTTGGCCTCACTGGTGCAGCCCGAAGTCATGTCCTTCGGATAAAAATACAGCACCACCCATCTCCCTTTAAAATCAGCCAATTTAAGCGGAGTCTGAGGCGAATTGACAGCGCCCAGTTCAAAGTCGGGCGCAGCCTGTCCTTCTATAATGGCCACCACGATACACCCCTTGCCTGTCGCAAACTCTGATCATGAACAGTATAGCAAGAAGGCCTCAGTTCTTAAACACGGTCACTTTCACGCTTTCCACACCAAAGTCGATCGCATCCGCATGAGAGTTTAGAAAGATGTCAATCCGGTCGCCCACAATCGCCCCTCCCGTATCCACGGCCGTCGCGTAAAACCCGCCCTTCGGGAGCGCGGGGTCTGTATATCCGCTGACATACACCTTCGATCCCAGCGGAATGACACTGGGATCCACCGCGATATCCCCGAACTTCAAAAGGTCGCCAAAGTAATCCACCGCGCCCGCCGACCCGTTCTCTGCCACGCTGCTGTCATACGCCGTCGCCACCGCACTTATCGTTGCAACGCCTTGCGGTTGCGCAGGTGCATGATTGGCCGCTCCGTTACCCGTGACGCCAATGCTTCCAGGGCTTTGCGCACTGACATTTGCCGACGTGAACGCGAGCGTTTGGCTATGACGGGCTTTGAGCAAACGACTTCCTCTCGCAATCAGCAGCTTCATACCCGGTTGAATATTAGCATTTGTCAGCCCGTTCAGACGCATGATTTGCGCCACCGTCGTCTGATAATGATGCGCAATGTACCACAGCGCATCCCCCTGTTGCACCTTGTACACAAATGGCAACGCAATCGCCTCACCCGGATAGATGGTCGATTGCATAGTGAACCCATTGACTTTCAGCAAATCATGAATCGGAAAGGTGGTCATTTGCGCAATGCTGTACAATGTGTCGCCAGACGCAACCGTATAAGGTGCATTGGGCAGTTGGGCCGCCATGGCAGTGGCTCCTGAAAAAGAAAAATCCGTGCCCAAGGAGAGCGCGGTGATGGCAAATATGACCAAACTAAGCACACCCGACTTAAACATAACAACCTCCCGTGCCTTCGGAGTTAGCTGACGGGTTAGGGCGGGAAGCCCCTCTGCAACTGGCAGATTCACCCCAGATCATGTGGTTCCTCCGTACGCTCTGCGCGATTCGGCATGATTTGCAGATCTATCAAACGTACAACTTAGTGCCAATCTTAACAAAATGATACCATTTTGTCACGCTGAAATCATTGTCAATTAAGGTTTATTGATCACGCGAACGGTCCGAATGGTCGGATCGTCGGGACCTTGCACAGGTAGCCCTGCCGCCAGGTTCTCCTCGATAAACTCAACATTATCCCGCGTCACCACCTCACCCGGCAAAAGGATAGGAATCCCTGGCGGATACACCATGATCATGTCCGAGATTGTCCGCCCCACCGCAGCACGCAGCGTCACCACCTCTGTATCCGCATAAAACGCCTCGCGCGGATTCATTGCCAAAACTGGTGTAGACGGCACAAAAATTCGTTTAGGCGAGCGCGAGGCCGCTCTCGCTTCTTTGGCGATCGCCCTAAAACCCTCGACGAGCCGCTCCATCGTCTCCTCGCTGTCGCCAAAGGTGACAATGCACAGCACGTTGTAAAGGTCGGAAAGCTCGACCTCAATGTTAAACTCAGCGCGCAGGTGGGTTTCCACCTCATACCCCGACCAGCCAGTTTCCGCCACATGCACCGTCAATTTCAGCGGATCGAACGAGTGCGTGGCGGAGGTGCGGAGGATCTCCCGGCCAAAGCAATAAATCCCTGGTATCTCGTTGAGCCGTTCACGCGCTCGGCGCGCGAGGTGGAGTGCCCGCTCAATCTGCTCCCGACCGAACATCGCCAGGTTGCGCCGCGCAGCGTCAAGGGAGGCGAGCAGCAGGTATGACGTCGACGTGGTCGTCAACATCGACAGGATCGAATGAACGTGGCGGGCTTTGACCAACCCTTCACGAACATTCAGGACAGAGCTTTGCGTCAACGACCCCCCCAGCTTATGCACACTGGTGGCCGCCATGTCGCACCCCGCGTCCATAGCGGATTGCGGCAAGTCCGGGTGAAAGTGCGTCAGCACCCCGTGCGCCTCGTCCACCAACACCACGACGCCGCGCTCATGGGCGATCTGAACCACGCTCGCCATGTCCATGGATACGCCAAAATACGTGGGATTGATCAGCAGGATCGCCTTCACGTTCGGGTATCTGTTCAAGCTTTCCCGAACCGTTTCAACGCGCACGCCCTGCGCAATGCCAAGTTCAAGATCCACTTCCGGTTGCAAAAAATGCGGTTTCGCTCCTGTTAATATCAACGCCGTCAACACCGACTTGTGAATGTTGCGCGGCACCAGAATTTCTTCGCCAGGCCCCACCACCGACATGATCATGGCCATAATCGCGCCGCTCGTTCCTTGCACAGAAAAAAACGTGTAATCCGCCCCAAACGCTTGGGCAGCCAAACGTTGTGCTGCGTCGATCATGCCTACCGGGTGGTGAAGGTCATCCAGCGGGCCGATGTTAATCAAATCAATGCTTAGCGCGGTTTCCCCAAAAAAATCCCGAAACTCCGCATCCATGCCACGACCGGTTTTATGGCCGGGGATATGAAACTGCAGCGGCTTTTTTTGCGCATGCCGAATTAACCCGGAAAATAGCGGGGTTTGCGATTGCTCCCACAACTACTCTACACCCTCTTCAGTTGGCGTTTCAATTTGACCATTATAACAAAAATCCCACCGTCAATTCAGTATGAATTCCAGGGAATCGGGGAAATTGAAAGTAACTACCTTTGATCATTAGGGGTGAAAGAGCGTGAATCCTGTAAAAAATGACAAGTTCATGGCTCTTGTCGGAGGCTTTTTGGCTGCCGCGATGGAACTGGCCGTACTGCCTCGGCAAGTCGAAGCGCAAACGAATAACCTGAACAACACTGGCTTCCCGAGCTATATCAGAGTCGCCATTCGCGAGAGTAACCCCTGGGGTGAACCAGACACAAGAGGCGCGATCATCTA
Organism: Bacillota bacterium; assembly: GCA_021846165.1. GTDB lineage: Bacteria > Bacillota > Bacilli > Alicyclobacillales > SLC66 > JAJZCL01. Next base: position 4,714 of record JAJZCL010000104.1, read on the forward strand.
CGTAAAGACCGTGAACTTTGATCAGTACTGCCGCGACGTCATTCCCAACGAGTGGTTCCCCACGTGGCGACCGGCGGCGCTTGAAGCGGGCGCCATTGCGGTCAAGATGTTCGGCTGGTATCACCACCTGCATCCGGTGACCGTCAGCGGGTTTACATTCGATGTCGACAACACGGTCAATTTCCAATTGTATCGCGCACAATCGAACCAAGACACGACGGATCAAGCGTATTACCAGACCAGAAAATTGGCTTACGTGAACCCGAATTTGGTGATTACCGAGCTGCCCTACCGTGCGGGCTATCAAAACAGCCCCAACTGGCAGTACCGCAACGCCCAAAAAATGTCGCAATGGGGTTCGCAGTATTTAGCGGAACTTGGCCGAACCCCTTATGAAATCCTGAATTTTTATTACTCGGGTAAAGTGCTGACCACCATTCCCAAAGTGGGGGGGCTTTGAGCATGACGTTCAACGGGGGTCTTCGTTGCGCGACGCTTCTGCTTGCACTTGCGACAGCATGGGAATTCCCAACATCGCAAAAAGGCTACGCGCAAACCAGTTCAGAAGAAAAGCACCAATCTGCCCGCTACGATCCTGCGGTAAAAAGTTCAAAATTCGGACACTTGCGCGTCAAAGTCGTAGATGGGCGCACGATGGAGCCGCTTTCCGATGCGGAAGTGGTGTTGGTAGAAAACGGCAGGCGCTACCGAACCGACAAAAGCGGTTTGACCCCGTGGATCGAGGCGCCCGTGATTCGAAGCTCGCGCTTCCGTTTGCTTGTCAACGAATTGCACGGTCAACTCACGCTCATTTCCTACAAAAATGGATATCGGGACTCGATCCACTCGGGGGTGCGAATGAACGAAGGGGCAACCACGAAAACCACGATCTGGCAGTATAAAATCGAAAAAACTGGTGACACACGGGTAGAACCGGTGTTTTACATGGAACCTTACCACCGCTTGTGGCTGATTCAGCTTGCGGATCGATTTCGCAAAAAATCCCAGATGGGAGAAGGCTACGAACGCCCCTAAGGCAGTAAATGAATCGCAGCGGTCGGGAAACACGCTACACAGAACTCGTTTGATTTGCTATCATGAAGTCATGAATAGGGATTGGGAAATGGAGGGAATTTGCTGTTGAATGCAAAGATTGCCCATGTGGCGTCAGGCGTCACTTTGGCGTCGGTTTTTGCCCTCACAGCGTGCGCCGCTCCCGTCAATCACGCAACGAAAAGCACGATGGCGACGGTTTACGCATCCACCACCGGAACCGCCGCAGGCAAATCCCCCCCGGCGGTGTTCACTGATAAACTGAACCCTCTGCCACCGAACGCGCATCCCGCCAACGCTGCGTTTGTTCCTTTGGCGTTGGCGCCGACTTCCCCCACCAACCGAATCACGGTCAACGGCACCACGATTACTCTCCCTATGCGA
>JAJZCL010000105.1:0-1355 GCA_021846165.1 Bacillota bacterium
CAACGCTTTCCAATGGTCGCGTGTTTTGGCACTCTCCACCCACGCGATCATGGTCGTGATCGCATCAAAGATACACTGATCTTCGATGTGGACAGGCAATGTATTGTGACTGTATTGCCTTGCAAACTCACGTTTTTCCTTGCGAGTGGCTTGCCATATGTGCCAATTTTTCGTTTTGGCCAGTTCCACTAGGTACGCGTTTTTCTGTTTGGCATACGCATCAATAAGGGCATGAAGGCGCACGGCTTTTTGTTTATTCGGTTGTCGAATCAGCCTTCGTCTTGTCCTCATCATGAGTCGTCGCCTCCTTCATGCGTTCGATCAGTTTTTTGTTCTTGTGACTCCGTGAACCATACAATCTTGCGGAAAACACGGTGATGATCTCTAGTACATCTTGTGTCAATTCTTCTTCGTAGCCGGTATCTTCCGATTTGTTCACAATGACCACTTCGGTTTGAAACTATTTGCAAATGGCAAAGACGAGTTCCGCGCCGAATCGCAACAGTCGATCCTTGTGTGTAATGACTAGACGTTCTACGTCGTTTCGCATGATCCGTTGCAAAAGTTCTCTCAAACCTTTTTTATGGTAATTAAGACCAGAACCTACATCGCGAATGACTTCATGTGTCCAGCCCCAACGCAAACGCCAGCGGCAAGGCGACCACCAGCGTCCCAGCGTTCACGCCCCGAAAGCGGTTGCGCTGCCCCATGTCTTTTTTGAAAATGGTGAAGGCCGTGATCAACACGATCGCGACCAGAATAATGACCTGCAAGTATCGTTCATTGATCCGCAGCACGGTGCTGACGCCGAGCCAGGCGCCGCATAAGGCGCCAGTCCCGCCCATAACAGTGAGGGCAGTGTGATGACGCCACCGCCCCCCACAACTGAGTCAAAAAAACCAGCGATAAAACCGCCCGCCATCAACAGCACAACTGTTTCCCACGTTACGTGCAAAGGTACGTCAGTTCCTTTCCCACGCCGACCTAATCCTCGCTTGGAATGCGCTGCGGATGCGTCATAATTTGAAGCGCTTCGGCCTCCAGCGTGAGTACCCCGTCGTCAAGCTGGAGCTTCACTGACGGAGTCGACACAAACGGCGCCAGCAGCTCATTCACAGAAAGAAGCACACGGTGATCCACGATGGCAATCCCATTCGGTAAGTATTCGGAGAGTTTTTTTAACGCCATCTGGATGACACGTCGCGGCACCTTAAGCCCTTTGGACGCCTCAACCGAGAACACAAACACACCTGGCGAAATTTCCTGATCATAACGCAGCCATACATCCAAGCGCAACAGCGGCGTCTTCAGGCTGGTCAAAATTCCCGCATGAAATATGCGCAAGCGTTCGAGCG
>JAJZCL010000105.1:1365-6032 GCA_021846165.1 Bacillota bacterium
TCGCTGCGTCTTCCAGATCACTTTGGGTCACCGTGACCGCCACTTTCTGAATTTTCATCGCGCACCCCTACACATGAGCAAGCTTCAGGCGAATTTCCTTTAACTCGTCAATATTGTCCTCCAGCTTTTGCTTTTGTTCCACAATCAGCTTCAGGTTGTCTTGCAAGCTTGCGATACTCTTGTCGATCTCGTCGATCATCGACGACAACTCATCCGCTCCGACCTGCTCCAACCCCGAGAGTACCTTATACAGCTTCAGTCCGGACAGTGCCGCGTTGGTCGCGATATTGGACGCGGCAAAGGCGATTCCCGGCGCGGCTGCCCGCACCCCTGCACTGCCTACGCTGGCCAGCCAACTCACCGCCCGACTGGCGGGATTGCCGCGGCGTTGCACAAAGGCCTGTAAATCCTCTTCTTTGACCAGGTACTTGCCTGTCGAGTCATCCGCCTTCAGTTGCCCAGTACGAATCCACCGCCGTACCGTCTCCTCAGAAACGTCGAGTCGATACGCAATTTCATAAGTGGTAAAAAACACATCACACACACCCTTTCGCACGTTTGATTTATTATACCACACATCGTGTGCGTTGTGTGTGTGCGTTTGTGCCTCTCAGCGCGGCACTCCAATCAGCGCCACCATGCCGTCGCCCACCAGCCGCACCTGTTCACCGGGCGCCAGCAACCAGGTACGAAATAAGCGTCCATTATTCGCGACCGCATCCATGCGCACATCGCCAAACAACACGACAACGACGAGCGAACGCACACACGTGTGCGCAACATTGTGCCACTCACCGTGTACTTCAAGCGTTGCGAACACAAAGTACGGTTGGCGATCATACAAGAGCGCGCCCGCGACTGGGTGTTCAAACACGTCAACGAGCGCATCCAGCGCCCCCGCCCGCCCTTCGTTCACGCGTTGCGGGAACGAAACGACGGCGATTCCCTCCGCAACGTGCAAAGCGCGCGGCTTGCCATTTTCCAGCCGTCCGTAATCATAAAGGCGATAGGTCAGGTCCGACGACTGCTGCACTTCCAGAGCGACCACCCCGGCGCCCAGGGCATGGACAGTTCCGGGCGGCACCGGGTAATACTCCCCAGCACGGACAGGCACGTATCGCAAGCCTTCTTGCAGCCGATCCTCCGCGATTGCCCGGCGCATCTCTTCGCCGTCTTCGTAATGGTGACCATAGCAAATCCGCGCCCCTTCTTCCGCCGTGAGGATCAGCCACCCCTCCGTTTTGCCACGGTCGCCACGCTGCGCGACCAGGTGATCGTCGGGGTGAACCTGGACGGACAAGTCTGACTTTGCATGCAACACCTTAACGAGTACCGGAAACCACTCATTGGGATCATCCGCTCCGGTAATCGGTAGGCCGCGCTCGTCCATTGTACGCATGGCCGGATGATCAGACAGCAACCACGCCTCGCCAATCGGCAACGCCGTACGCGCACCCGCAAACCACTCGCGCAACAGCTCACCACCCCAAACCCGTTGTTGTAAAACAGGAGTAAACTCTCTCACGTCGATTCCCTTTCCAGGAAAGGCCGAATCCGCTCGGCAAATGCCGCCTCTAGCGCCGTTAGCGCCCGTTCCGCCTCTTCCGCGCGATCACCCTTCGCACCCAAATACACCTTTAGCTTCGGTTCGGTACCCGACGGTCGCACCGCCATCCAACTCCCTCCTTGATAGAACAGCTTGATCACGTCCGCCTCAGGCAGCGTCAGCGCCGTCACACGCCCTGTCGCAGCCTCCACGCGCTGGCGCGACACGTAGTCCTCGCTCGCCACCAGATCAACCCCCGCCGCGACAGGCGGTCGCTCACGCAGTTCATTTAGAAAATTTTGCATCTGCTCGATTCCGCTTACTCCCGTAAACGTGTAACCGAACAATTTGTCGCGAAAATGCCCGAATTTTTCAAAAAGCGCACCGCGACCCGCCAGCAAATCCCCATACCGACGCTTGCAGTTCGCTGCCATGCTCGCCATCAGCACCGCCGCCTGTACAGCGTCTTTGTCGCGGACAATTGGAAGTGCCAGGTAACCGACGCTCTCTTCATACCCGAACACAAAACTCCCCGTCCCCTGTCGCTCATACTCGCCAATCTTGTCGCCAATGTATTTGAACCCAGTCAGCGTACGCTCCGTCGCCACGCCGTAAGATGCGGCCACCATCGCGCCAAAGTCGGACGTGACGATCGTCGTCACTACCCTGCCGTCAGCAGGGAGTTGGCCGCTCCCGCGCAGTGCGCCAAGGTAAAAATCCAGCGCCAGACCGCCCACATCGTTTCCGGATAATAGCTGATACGCCCCGTTTGCGCCGCGCGCCATGACGCCAACGCGATCTGTGTCGGGGTCGGTCGCCAAGATGATGTCGGCGGACACTTCCCGTGCCACCTCCAGCGCCCTCTCATACGCCACCTCTTCCTCCGGATTCGGCGACTTCGTGTCGCTAAAGTCAGGATCTAGCGTCATCTGCTCCGGCACCGTGATCACATTCGCAAACCCCGCGCGCCGCAGCGCCTCGGGAACCGTTTCCGCACCCGTGCCGTGAAGCGGGGTATACACGATGCGCAAACCTGCTTTCTCCGCGTCACTTGCCAGCCCGTGCAGCGGCACGATCTCACGCAGGTACGCTTCCTCAAGCGCAGCGTCCGTTTCCGCGACAAGCTTGGCAAACTCAGGCGACTGCGGTGACAGGTATGGCACCGCGAACACATCCGCCTGACCGTGCATAAGCCGTTCGATCGCCTGCGCGTCGTCGTTTAAGATCTGCCCGCCGTCGGCGCCGTACACCTTGTAGCCATTGTACTCGGGCGGGTTGTGGCTGGCGGTGATCATCACCCCCGCGCCACAGCCGAGGTGCCTGACCGCAAACGAGAGGTACGGTGTCGGGCGTGGCCACCTATAGATGACGGCTTCCACTCCACTTGCCGCCGCCACCTGCGCCGCCGCCTCGGCAAACTCGCGCGACTGGTGCCGCCCGTCGTAGCCAATGACCAACTTGCGTTTGTCTGGGTGTTTGTCAGCAAGCCACATTGCCACCGCCCACGTCGCTCGCCGCACCGTATGCACATTCATGCGGTTGATGCCCGCGCCAAGCCTAGCGCGCATCCCACCCGTCCCAAACGCCAAGTCCTGCACAAACCGATCCCGCAAATCATCCAGCCGTTTGGCGGCGATCAACGCTTCCAGTTCCGACCTTAGCGCTGCTTCCAGTCGGTCATCCTCCCGCCACGCCTGCCATAACTCCTCCGCCGACACTGCATTCCCTTCTTTCTCTTCACTCATGATCGATGCGCAAATAAAGGCGGTGCCTGAAACGGAAATGCTCGTTCCAGCACGGCGGCAGCCTGCAGCAACGTCGCCTCGCCACCGCTTGCCGCCACCATTTGCACGGCGAGCGGCAACCCTTGGCGCGACAGCCCGCAGGGAATGGACATCGCAGGCAACCCACTCAGATTGAACGGACTCACCAGTCGATTCAGGCGCGGTCGAATTTCATACGCCTGCCCTGCAATGTGCATGATACGGTCGCCAATTGGCGTCGCCGGGAACCCGACGACCGGCGCAACAAACAAGTCAACGGCCTCAAACCAGCGGCTGATTGCCCGCGTCAACCGCCGCCGCGCGAGCAGCGCATTCGCGTAATCAGCACCGCGAATGCTGGCGCCAGTTACAAGCCGCGCCCGCACGTCCTCTCCATACGGCGCCGCTGGATCGGCCAGCCACTTTTCGTGCAAGGCAAACGCTTCCGTGGCGATGACCGTGCTGTGAATTTGTGGCGCCTCCTGCAACAGCGGCTCCTCGATCCGCTGCAGACGCACTCCCGCCTCTTCGAGCGCGCGCAGGGCTTCCCGCACCCGTTCCGCCACTTCCGGATCGATGTCGCGCTGAAAAAAATCCTCTTCATACCCAACCGTCATGCCCTTGATCGACTGACCAACCGCCGCGCGGTAATCGCTTTGCTTAAACTTGACGCTGTGCGGATCAAGCGGGTCGTACCCCGCCATAACCTCTAGCATCCAAGCGATGTCGCGTACAGAGCGCGCCAGCGGCCCCACATGGTCGAGTGAAAACGCGAGCGGAATCACCCCCCGCAGGCTCACAAGGCCATACGACGGTTTCAGGCCATATACCCCCGTCAGCGCCGCAGGAATGCGAATTGACCCGCCCGTATCCGTGCCAATCGATGCGGGCGTCAAATCAGTCGCCACTGCCGCGCCACTGCCGCCGCTCGATCCACCCGCGATGCGCGCCACATCCCACGGGTTGTGAACCGCACCGTAGTGAGGGTTCTCCGAGGTCGTGCCGTAAGCAAACTCGTGCATGTTCAGCTTGCCTAGTAAAATCACGCCATTTGTGCGCAGACGCCGCCACACTTCTGCGTCCTCAGCAGGGACGCGCTCCGCAATCACCCGCGAAGCCGCCGTCGTTGCCACGCCAGCCGTATCGAACAAATCCTTGACAGCAAGCGGCACGCCTTCCCATGGCCTGCCCGCGCCTCGCCCCAGCCGTTCGTCCGCTTCCACCGCCGAGCGCCGCACCGCATCTTCGGGAACGAAGAGATACGCATTCAGCATCGGATCAAGCGCCTCAATCTGCCTTAAATAATCATCGACCGTTTCTTTTGCGCTGATTTTTCTGGTTTGAAGTTGCAGATCGGA
>JAJZCL010000008.1 GCA_021846165.1 Bacillota bacterium
TCTGATCCTGCACCGTCGCGCCGCGCACCAAGCCCTGCTCGTACACCAGTTTTTCCGCTTTGGCATAGTTGAGCGCCACCGCTCCGCGCGCCACCGCTTCCTTGAGGATTTCCAGTGTTAAGCGGGCGTCGTCCGTGCGGTACTCCACGTAATACCCCGCGCCTTTTAGACCGGTCGGATTCAGCAGCGGTTCGACCCGTAGCGCCTCCTCCTTGGTCAGCATGCGATTGCGTTCCGCTGGCTTTACACGCGCCAAACGGTCATACACGATGAGGCCGAGGGCGCTCATCAGCTTACCATAGGTACCCCCTTCGACAATCGGCAGCAGCATCCACAGCGGGGTCGTCACGTGCGGCGCGTTTTCATACACGATCGCGCGTTCCCGCCCGACCTCCACCACCACGCTAATATCGAACTGCTTGAGGTAGCGCAGGCCGCCGTGTACCAGTTTGGTCGAACGGCTGGACGTCCCCGCCGCAAAGTCCTGCATCTCCACAAGCGCAACGCGCATTCCTCTGGTCTGCGCGTCCAGCAGAATCCCTGCGCCCGTTACGCCGCCGCCGATCACGAGCAGGTCAAGCGGCTCGTCCACAAGCGTTCGAATCATCGCCGCGCGTTCCATTTGTGTAAACTTGATGCCCATGTCACTGCCCCCAGATTGAATTGTGTTATTTAAACGCGCGCGTCGCGGCGACCGCTTTTTTCCAGCCAAAATAAAGTTGCTCACGATCGTTCGAACTCATTTGACTGTGAAACGTGCGTCCCAGACGCCAGTTGTTTACGATGTCTTGCCTGCTGCGCCAGTACCCCACCGCAAGCCCTGCTAGGTATGCTGCGCCGAGCGCGGTCGTTTCCAGTACCGCTGGACGCTCCACCGGCACACCGAGCATGTCGCTCTGAAACTGCATCAAAAAATCGTTCATCGTCACCCCGCCGTCCACGCGCAGGGTGGTCAGCGCGATGCCGGAATCCGCTTCCATCGCCGCCAACACGTCTTTCGTCTGATAGGCGAGGGACTCCAGCGTGGCACGCACCACGTGTTCCTTCGTCGTGCCGCGCGTCAGACCGAACACGGCACCGCGCGCATCACTGTCCCAGTACGGCGTCCCTAACCCCACAAACGCCGGTACTAGGTACACTCCGTCCGTCGACTCAACCCGCAATGCATACGCCTCGCTGTCCGCTGCGCTTTTCAGCATGCGCAGGCCGTCGCGCAGCCACTGAATCGCCGACCCCGCAACAAAAATGCTGCCCTCCAGCGCGTATTCAACGTGTCCGTCAATCCCCCACGCAAGTGTCGTGAGTAGGCCGCTCGTAGAGCGCACCGCCTTGTCCCCTGTGTTCATTAGCATGAAGCAACCCGTGCCGTAGGTGTTTTTTGCCATCCCCGGCGCAAAACACGCCTGTCCGAACAGTGCCGCCTGCTGGTCGCCCGCAATCCCCGCAATCGGCACGCGCTCGTTATAAAACAGGCTTGGTTCTGTATGCGCATACACTTCGGAACTGTGTCGCACCTCCGGCAGCATCGCCCTCGGTACGTCGAGCATGGCGAGCAACTCGGTATCCCATGTTAAGTCATATATGTTATATAACAAAGTTCGCGACGCGTTCGAGTAGTCGGTCACATGCGCCTTCCCCCCCGACAACTTCCAGACGAGCCAGGTGTCCATGGTGCCAAAGAGCAGGTCGCCGCGCTGTGCCTTTTCTCTCGCCCCATCGACGTGATCGAGAATCCACTTAACCTTAGTGCCTGAGAAATACGCGTCGATCAGCAGTCCGGTCTTCGCTTTGACACTTTCTTCGTACCCACGTGCCTTCAGGTCATCGCAAATCGCCGCCGTTTGCCGCGACTGCCAAACGATGGCGTGGTAGATCGGCAAGCCAGTATCCCGATCCCACACTACGGTCGTTTCGCGCTGATTGGTGATGCCGATCGCCATAATCTCGCCTGCACTCACATCATGACTCGCGAGTACCTGAGACACGCAGGACTGCACAGAACCCCAGATTTCTAGGGCATCGTGTTCGACCCACCCGGATTGTGGAAATATTTGCGCAAACTCGCGTTGCGCCACGGCTTTGATCGTGCCGTCTTTGCGAAATAAGATCGCACGCGAACTGGTCGTTCCTTGATCAATCGCCAAAATATAGGAGTCCACATCTGTTCACCTCTGCATTTCGTGGTACCAACTTGGCGGGTGCGTATAACTGCCGATGCGAAGACCGGGACACTCGCTGGTGAGTGCGTCAATCATGGCGAGGATGCCGAGCGGTTCGCCGCCGCATTCGGAAATTCGCTCAGGAATCTGATCGAGGTACACGTCAGGATCAATATTCAGGTTGCGCAGTTGCACCAGACGAACGCCTGTCCGATGGACGAACCTGATCATGGCCTCCACCTCTTCTTCCGTGTCGGACACACCAGGGAAGTTCAGGTAATTGAGCGACACGATCACACCGTGATCGCTCGCGTAGCGGGCAGACGCTTCGACATCGGCGAACGTGTACCCGCGCGGTCGGTAGTACGCATGGTAATGGTCAGGCATCGCGCTGATGATCGATACCCGCATCAGATCTAGTCCCGCGTCGACGATCGACCGGATCTGCGACGTCAGACCCGCATTCGTGTTGATGTTGATCGCGCCCGTTTGGGTGGCCTCACGAGTGCAAGCGATAGCGGCGGCAATCTCCCTGCCACGCAGCGACGGATCACCTTCGCACCCCTGGCCGAACGAGATCACGCCGTCATCCCCCGTCGTTCGCAGGTGGTGAACCATCAACTCGACCATCTCGTCCACACTTGGTCGCACGGTTAAGCGTGTCTGCGGCGATACAAAGCCTGCATCGTCTGGCTGTTCGCTGATGCAGCCAATACACCTCGCGTTGCAGGTGGAGGACACGGGTATCGCACCTTCTTGACGGGCGAAAAACGTATTCCTTGCGGTCATGCACTCGTAGTCAAGTGCGCACTGTGAGAGGTGTTCGTACAATCGGTTTTGCGGGAATTTCTGTCGCATGTTCGCCACCTTTGCCGCTGTGGCATCCGCCGTATACTGAAGCGGGTTCCAAGGCGTCGGGTCGTCGCTTTGCGTCGCCGCGACATAAAATCGCCCCTTGTCGAACCCCACCGCCGTATACCCGAACAGGGGATACGGCTCACTGCCCGCCTGCTTGTGATAAGCGGGCAAGTACAACCTAGTGAACCCTTGCGGCAACAGCGCCCCGACTGCGTGATTCACGGCAGGCATGGCCTTGAGCGCACCTGTGATCGGATCGAAACCGAGCGCACGCGAATGAGGAAGCGACACGAGCGCCGCTCCCTCTGGCAGCGGAATCCACTCCACGTCATCGATCCACGTTGCCGCTCGGCCTGTCCGACCCGCCGCAAGCAGGGTTTGCGAATCATACAGACGACCGTCGGCGTCCGCATAGACAATGTTCACGACGTTCTAGCGCTTACGCGCTTCCCTTCTGATCCTTCCCGCACCGAGTCGCGACTACTGTCGCGCGACTCCGCTGTGCTTTCGAGCGTCGCCAGAAACTCCGTATTTGAACGCGTCTGCTTGAAGCGGCGCAAAAAAATCTCGGTAAACTCATTATTGTCCCCGAGCGATCGACGCAAGGCCCAAATTTTATCGAGTTCCTCTGCCGTCAGCAGCACCTCTTCCCGGCGCGTGCCCGATCGGCGGATATCGATCGAGGGGAACACACGTTTTTCCGCCAGTTTGCGGTCAAGGTGCAACTCCAAATTGCCAGTGCCCTTGAACTCTTCATAAATCACGTCGTCCATGCGCGAACCGGTATCGATCAGCGCTGTCGCGAGAATCGTCAGGCTACCGCCTTCCTCAATGTTGCGCGCTGCGCCGAAAAATCGTTTCGGCCGGTGAAACGCAGCGGGATCGATGCCGCCCGACAGCGTGCGGCCACTTGGCGGAATGACGAGGTTGTAGGCCCTCGTCAGGCGCGTGATGCTGTCCATCAAGATCACCACGTCGCGCTTGTGTTCAATCAGGCGCATGGCGCGCTCCAGCACCAGTTCCGTCACTTTGATGTGATTTTCCGGCAGTTCGTCAAACGTCGAGGCCACCACCTCGCCGTGTACCGATCGTTGCATGTCAGTCACTTCTTCTGGTCGTTCATCGATTAACAGAACAAACAAATCTACATTTGGATAGTTGGCCGAGATGCTATTTGCGATTTCCTTCAGGAGCATCGTTTTGCCCGCCTTTGGCGGCGCTACAATCAGCCCGCGTTGCCCCATCCCCACCGGCGACAAGAGATCCATGATGCGCGTCGCAAACCGGTTCGCGTCTGTTTCTAGCGTTAGTTTGTGCTGAGGGAATAAGGGTGTTAACGCGGGAAAGTGGGGGCGTTCGGCGGCAGACTCGGGACTAGTGCCATTGACTGCCTCCACCTGCAAAAGCCCGAAGTACCGCTCATTTTCCTTCGGCGGCCTGACCTTTCCAGAAACCAGATCACCCGCACGCAGGTCGAAACGGCGAATTTGCGAGGCAGCGACGTATATGTCTTCCGCGCTCGGCAGATACCCGATCGGACGCAAAAACCCGTACCCATCCGACATGATATCGAGTACGCCCTCGGCAAAGATCAGCCCGTCCTTTTCCGCCTGCGCGCGCAGCACGGCAAAAATCAGTTCTTTTTTCTTCATGCCGGCATAATGAGGAATTTGAAACTCCTTCGCCAACTTATACAGCTCCGTGAGCTTCATCGTTTCTAGCTCTTTGATTTGCAATTGAACCTGCCCTCGCCCTTTTTTTCAGATTATGAATTGATGATCGCATGATGGTTCAGGTGTCTGCGTATCCATACTATATTCAGTTTAGCCAAGAAAAGACTTGTTCAAATCATGACCAGGTGGGGCTTTTTCTGCAACTTGTGGCGCGCTTCGATCAAGCGCACGGTGCCTGTACTTGACCGCATAATCAGCGTGTGTGTCGTCGCCACGTCTCCCGCCAGAAAGCGCACCCCGCGCAGCAGTTCGCCGTCCGTCACGCCTGTCGCCGCAAAAATCGCCTTGTCGCCGCGCACCAGGTCATCCATACGCAACACTCGCGACGGATCCTCGATGCCCATACTCACGCAGCGCTTGTACTCTTCGTCACTTTGCGGTAGCAGTCTGCCCTGAAACTCGCCGCCCATGCACTTGAGCGCCGCCGCCGCGAGTACCCCTTCCGGCGCGCCGCCCGAACCGAACAGGATGTCCACGCCCGTTTCGGGAAATGCCGTATTCACTGCGCCCGCCACATCGCCGTCGGTGATCAGCTTAATACGGGCGCCTGCATTGCGCACCCGTTCGATGATCTCGCTGTGGCGCGACCGATCCAGAATCACGGCCACCACGTCCTCCACACGCTTGCCCGTCGCATGTGCCACCACGCGTAAGTTGTGTTCGATTGGCGCCTCAATATCAACCAGCCCTTTTGCGGCAGGTCCCACAGCCAGCTTGTCCATGTACATATCGGGCGCGTGCAGCAGCGATCCGCGCGGCGCCACCGCAAGTACCGCCATCGCGTTCCACAGCCCCTTGGCGACAATATTGGTGCCCTCCAGCGGATCGACCGCCACGTCCACCTCCATCTTCCCGCTGCCGAGTTTTTCTCCGATGTAGAGCATCGGGGCCTCGTCCATCTCCCCTTCGCCAATCACCACAGTGCCGTCGATTTCGATCGTATCAAATACCGCCCGCATCGCGGTCGTCGCTGCGTTGTCCGCCTCGTTCTTCTTGCCCAGTCCCATCCACTTAGCCGCCGCAATCGCCGCCGCTTCCGTTACCCGCGCCAGTTCCATCGTCAATTCCCGATCCATATGAGTCCCCTCCCATGATCCTTACACTTAAAATTCAAACTTAACACCGCGCAACCTGCGGCTGATTTCGGCGATGACCGCCCGTTCTGCCTCTTCCCCGTCCGCCTCAAACGTCACGCTCCAGCGCACAAACGCCCCCGCATCGTCCCACGGCACGGTGGAAATCTGCTTTTCTGTGATCAAATACTGCGAAAACGCCTCCGCCGATGCGAACCTCGGTCCATCCACGATGCCTTTTGGCGCAGGCGTATACAGGAAAAACGATCCCTTCGGCTTCTCCGCCGCAAAGCCCAGCTCCCTCAATGCCGCGACGAGGAGTCCGTGACGCCGCGAGTACTTCGCCGCGATCTGGCGCGTGATCTCAGGGTGTTCGAGCCCGTACATCGCCGCCTTCTGAATCGCGATGAACTGCCCCGAGTCGTTGTTGTCTTTGACCGTCGCAAAGCCCTTGATGGCAAGTTCGTTGCCTGCCGCAAAAGCGAGCCGCCAGCCGGTCATGTTGAACGCCTTGGAAAACGAGAACAGTTCGATCCCCACCTCTTTTGCGCCCGGCACCGACAAGAATGACAGCGGTTCCATCCCGTCAAAGGTGAGTGCCGCATACGCGGCATCATGTACGACCAGGATCTCGTAGCGCTTGGCGAAGGCGATCACTTCTTCGAAGAACTCTCTCGTGGCGGTAGCGCCAGTGGGGTTATTGGGGTAGTTCAGATAGAGGAGTTTTGTGCGCTTTGCCACGCTGTCGGGCACCTCTGCAAGGTTGGGCAAAAACCCACGCTCCCGGATCAGCGGCAGGTGATATACCTCGCCCCCCAGCCACCTTGTGTGCGTCCCTAGCACCGGATAATTGGGTACCGGCATGATGCTGACTTCGCCAGGGTTGATGAACACACTCGGCAGCATCGCAAGCGCGGGCTTTGAACCAATCGCGTGATTGATCTCACGCTCCGGGTCGATGCCTGCGACACCGAATACATTTTCAAGGTAACGCGCCGCCGCGCGCTTGAATTCAGGAATGCCGTTATCCGCATAAAACCGATTTTCGCGCAATCTCGCCTCGCTGGCGAGAATATCGACAATGCCATCGTCCGCCCGATCATCCGGTTCGCCGACGCCCATGTCAATTAACGGAACGTCTGGATGCGCGAGTTTTGCCGCCGCCTTGGCGCGTTTGATTTTCTCGAACTTATACAGCACCGTATCCTTACCAAACGACTTGCCGCCAATGCGCTCCGCAAACAACCCCTGGATGTAACTTTCCACGATGCAAATTGCCTCCCTCTCCGCCTAGTTCCCCTATGTTCTTTGATTACTGCTGTATATCCCATAATATAAAACCATGGCGCCGAGTGCCTGAAACAGGTAAAACATTTCGTAAATGTTGGCGGCTTTCCCCACGGCGCCGCCAATCGAAAACAACAAGACGCCAACCGCGATCCAAACGTTGAACGCCCTTCTTGTGCGAATCCATGAATAGACGGCTCCAGCAAAAACAGCAATGGCTCCAATTCCGCTCAGGAGCGCGAAGAAAACATCGACAGACCTCGGCACAAAATTCTGCGCTTTTTCCCCGGCGGGCATCGTCGCAAGATGGAGGACTGGCGTAACTGCCAGGGTCACCAGCATCGCCAACGCGATGAGCGACATTACGACCACGTAAATGCGGCCAATCCGTCTTGAAAACAGGTGTACCGTTCCCGCGCCCATGTATGCAACGAGTGTCGCTGCGGCAAACAAGTATAAGCGGTACTGCCAGAGGTTCCAACCGTGTGTAAAATAAGAGATGAAGTCCATCACGGCCGCCAAAAACGCCAGCCAAAACGAAACCGCCCACCAAAAAGCGTGTACGCGGTGGTTCCGCCGATAGTCGCGCAGCAACAAAATCCCGAGTACGAACATAAACAACACAACGATGCCAGAAGAAAAAGAGCCAAACAACCACAACCCTCCTTCCTACTTGGTTTCTTTGGCTCCTGGATGTACCCAAGGGGTAAGCGCACGCACAATCGCTCGATCGGTCAGCGGATGATACACAACCTCCCGCAGCATATTCCAGGTCATGACGAGCGCATCCACGCCCAGCGCCGCAATTCGGTTCGCCTCCGCCACCGTCGGCGCATCGTCCACCCACACTTCACAGTGACCGTCCTCCTGCCGCAGGTGTTGGCGTACGCTGACGATCAACTCCGCAAGATCAATACTCATGGCGTGAAAGTGGCTGGCATTGAAAAACAGGATATGAGCGCCGGCGCGAGCGCTGGCCAGCGACTGTAGCAGTGTCACGGCATGCTGAACCCCGATTCGAACCGCAGCCGGGCGGGTACCTGCCAATTGCAGACTGGCGATCGTCATGGGCACAAATGCGATGATGCGTGCCGGATCCATTTGTTGATAAGGACTTAGTTCTGTTGCCAACTGATGTGAGGAAAGTGCTTTGAGTTCAATGCCAATCATGGAATATGGGTGTTTCAAGGACGAGCGAATCAGGTTGTCGTAGTGGCGGCCTGTCCGTTCCGCTTCTGCACGGGGAAGAAAGACTCCATCGACAAATCCGAATTGAGGAGCCTTGTCCATCTCTTGCTCACGGCCAGTTTTCAAAATGAAGCGCAAATCCCCCAGCCTCCGCGAAACTCATCGTACCGGTCATCAACGCGCACGGCGCGTCGATCACACGATCTTGCTTAGTTTGCGCGACCCGCACTGGAAATTAAACATGTATGATTCTTTTATAACTGTGTCTGGACGAGAGTGCAACTCCATCCTGACGATTTTATAATAATTTTGTGACAATCATCGTTTTAGGTGCTTCACATTGCCAACTCTCCGATTTCCTGGTTAACAGCGTGCAGAATGTCGTCAATGTCAAAAGGCTTAGAAAAGATATCGATCACGCCAAGTTCCTCCGCTTCGCGGATCGCAATGTGTTCATTGTACGCAGTGATGACCACCACTTTCAAATCGGGCTTGATTTCACGGATCTGATGCAGAATCTCAAGCCCTCCCATACCGGGAATCTTCATGTCCAAAATGGCCAACGACAGGTCGTGTTCGTGAAGAAGCGCAAGTGCTTCCGGCCCGTTCGCGCATGTGTATACCTCATACCCTTCGCGCGTAAAAATTTCGCTCAGCAGCATGCGAATGCCAGCCTGATCGTCGACCACCATGATTTTTTTCAAGAATCTTCACCTCAATTGACAGACTGCCTGTTGGATTGATACGCCACTAATGCGGAGATAAAATCCCGAAACAGCGGTTGCGGGCGATTGGGGCGCGACGTGAATTCGGGGTGGAACTGGACGCCGACAAACCACGGGTGATCCTTGCATTCGACGATTTCCACCAATCTTCCGTCAGGAGACGTGCCACTGATCACCAGCCCCGCCTTCTCCATCGAAGCGCGGAAGGTGTTGTTGAATTCATAACGGTGCCGGTGCCGTTCGCGGATTTCGGACTGGCGATAGGCGAGCGCCGCCTTGGTGCCAGGTTGGATGTAGCAGGGATAAAGTCCGAGGCGCATGGTCCCCCCTTTGTCTGCCACATTTTTCTGATCTGGCATCAGGTCGATGACAGGGTACGGGGTCAGCGGATCGATCTCGGTGGTGTGCGCGCCTTCCAATTGGATCACATGGCGCGCAAACTCGATCACCGCCATTTGCATACCAAGGCAAATTCCGAAAAACGGCACCTTGTGTTCCCGCGCATAGCGGACGGCGATGATTTTGCCCTCAATCCCTCGATCGCCAAACCCGCCTGGCACGAGAATACCGTCCGCTTCGCTTAACCATTCGTCAACGTTGGCTTCCGTAAGATCCTCCGACGATACCCAGTCAATTTCGATTTCCGCGCCATTGGCCACCCCGCTGTGATACAGCGCCTCCGCCACGCTGAGATACGCATCGTGAAGCTGAACATACTTACCGACGAGCGCCACCTTGACCTTTGTCTTGAGGTTCTTCATTCGCCCGACAAGCTCGCGCCACTCGCTCATCTCCGCTTTGGGCACCATTAAGCCCAGGAACTTGACCACATAGTCATCAAGGCCTTGTTCTTCTAGCATCAGCGGCACGTCGTAGATCGTAGAGGCGTCCCGCGCTTCAATAACCGCTTCTTCCTCGGTATCGCAAAAGAGAGCAATCTTGCGTTTGACGTCAAGCGCAAGCGGCACCTCGGTGCGGCACACGATCACGTGCGGAGAAATGCCGATACTGCGAAGTTCCGCCACGCTGTGCTGGGTCGGCTTGGTCTTAACCTCTCCAGCCATCTTCATATAAGGGATTAAGGTGACATGAATGTACATGACGTGTTTTCGCCCCACGTCGCCGCGCAACTGCCGAATCGCTTCAAGAAACGGCAGACTCTCAATGTCGCCGACCGTACCGCCGATCTCAGTAATGACCACATCGACACCTGGTTTTGCAGCGCGCATGATCCGTTCCTTAATCTCGTTCGTGATGTGCGGGATGACCTGCACGGTTCCGCCCAGATAATCGCCGCGCCGCTCTTTATTGATGACCGAGTAGTACACCCTGCCTGAGGTGACATTGTTGTCCTGCGTCAAGTTAATGTCGATAAAACGCTCATAATGCCCGAGATCTAGGTCTGTTTCCGCCCCATCTTCTGTAACGTAGACTTCGCCGTGTTGATATGGACTCATGGTGCCTGGATCGACGTTGATGTAGGGATCGATTTTCTGAATCGTCACGTTCAATCCGCGGTTCTTCAAGAGCCTACCCAACGAAGCGGCCGTGATCCCTTTGCCAAGGCCTGAAACCACACCACCCGTCACAAAAATATACTTCGTCACCGTAATGCCCTCCCGCCGCAACCTACAAAACAAACGTCCTGGCCTCCGCCAGAACGCGAACGTTTCTGTTATGATTTTGCCTTACCTATCGTACAAACTGACCGTTCTACTGTCAAGGAGCAAAACCGCGCTCACTAATACTCCTCTTCTTCATCCGTTTCCTGGTCGTCTTCGTCCAAATCTTCTTCTTCGATCTCTGATTCTTCTAAAAATTCATCACTTTCTTCTTCAAATTCCTCTTCATCCACAACGTCATCGTCTTCAAAGGCAAACGGCTCTTCCTCGATCAGGTCTTCCTCTTCGAGTTCGGACTCGTCTTCGACCTCTTCCACCTCATCGTCTTCCACCACTTCTTTGCGCACAAACCGCTTGGAAGTACCGCGTTCCGTGACGCGCTCCACCGGATACCAACGCCGCAACCCCCAAACGCTGTCGCCAATGCACACAAAGCGACCGTCGATGTTGATGTCGGTGTAAAGCCGCGCAATCACTTCATCAACCTCAGACTGATCCATGTGCCGAAGCCCGGCTAGTTTCTTCATCAAATCCCGATAATAGTGCGGTTCATTGGTGTCTGCTAAGACTTGATACGCAAGTTCAATCAGCGGCAAATTCTGAATTTGCTCCATTGAAATAGATCCCATTTTTTGCTTAGCCAACCAGCCATCACTCCCTACGTGCCTACGTAAGTATTAAATCACACAATGCGACGACCGGGCAATCAGTGTTCGTGCGTCATCAGCGTATACGCCCTCATAAGCGCCCGCGAAACGGTCACCGAGTTGTCGACTACCCCTTGTTTTAACTCGTCAAAACGCGTGTCCTCCACCCACAATCGCCGCACCTCTGACACCACCCGTTCTTCGAGGCGCTCGCGCAATTCCTGTAGGCGCCCCCGCCCCCGCCGCAGGTCAAGGCGATTCGCTTCAGCCAAAAAAGCACGGTGTCGCGAGAGTGCCTGCGCCACGCCCTCCACCCCGTCACCTGTGGGAGCGGAGGTTAGCAATACCGGCTCACTCCATTCGGAAAATGTGCCAAGATCCCATGTGCGCTTGGCGCTTTGCTTGATTTTGACCATGTCCTCAAGTTCGCCCTTCATGCGCTCGGCGCCGGGCAAATCGGCTTTGTTCACGATCAGCAAATCAGCGGTCTCCATCACGCCCGCTTTGGCGGCCTGCACCTGATCGCCGCCAGCGGGGGTGAGGACGACCACCACCGTATCGGCCACGTACATCACATCGAGTTCCGATTGACCGACGCCCACGGTTTCCAGCACGATTTTGTGGAAACCGCCCGCTGCGAGTACCTTGATGGCGTCGCGCACCGGCCTAGCGAGCCCCCCCAAACTACCGCGCGACCCCATACTGCGAATAAACACCCCGTCATCAAGCGTATGGCGCATCATGCGCACGCGGTCGCCCAGCACAGCGCCGCCACTGAAGGGGCTGCTCGGATCGACAGCAATCACCGCCACGCGTTCACCATCACGGCGAAAAAGTCCGACCAAGGCGTCACTAAGGCTGCTTTTGCCGGCGCCCGGCGCACCCGTGAGACCAATGACGTGAACCTCTTGAAGCACGCCTTGTTCGATCCGGCCAAGCAGGCGTTCCGCTTCGGCGCCGCCCTGTTCCACAACAGAGAGAGCCCGCGCAATTGCACGCGGATTCCCCTCCAGCACCTGGCTCCATCCGTTTGCCATGGTTCCAATCCCGCCCCAGCGCTTTACTTTGCGTCGCGCAGCAGTTGACTGGCGATCACCATGCGCTGCACCTCGTTGGTGCCTTCATAAATCTGCGTGATCTTAGCGTCGCGCATCATTCGCTCCACGGGGTAATCACGCGTGTAACCGTACCCGCCATGGATCTGCACCGCTTCCGTCGTCACCCGCATGGCCACGTCGGATGCCGTCATTTTTGCCATTGCCGACGCCTTGCCATACGGCAGGCCGTTATCTTCCAGCCAGGCGGCCTGGTACGTCAGCAAACGCGCCGTTTCAATCGCTGTCGCCATGTCGGCCAGTTTGAATTGGATCGCCTGAAATTCGGCGATCGGCTTGTTGAACTGCGTGCGGTTTTTGGCGTACTCAAGCGCCGCATCAAGCGCCCCCTGTGCGATGCCGAGCGCCTGCGCCGCGATGCCGTTGCGCCCGCCGTCCAGCGTCATCATGGCGATCTTGAAACCTTGCCCGCGCTCGCCGAGAATGTTTTCTTTCGGCACCCGGCAGTCTTCAAAAATCAGTTCCACGGTCGGTGATGAACGGATACCCATCTTTTTTTCTTTTTTGCCAAAAGTAAAGCCTTCCATTCCTTTTTCCACGATAAAACCCGTAACGCCACGCGATTTTTGATCTGGATCGGTACTCGCAAAGACCACATAGGTATCTGCCACGCCGCCGTTGGTGATGAACACCTTGCTGCCGTTCAAAATGAACGAGTCGCCGTCTTCCGTTGCCGTCGTACGCAAACTGGCCGCATCCGTTCCGGCGCTGGGTTCGGTCAAGCCATAAGCGCCAATTTGCGCACCTTCGGCAAGGGGTTTCAGGTACTTTAGCTTCTGTTCTTCATTCCCGAACTTGTAAATCGGCCAGGAGGCGAGGGACAGGTGTGCGGACAGCGTCACGCCCGTTGAGGCACAAACTCGCGACAGTTCCTCGACCGCGATCACATAGCTTAAAAAATCCATTTCCGCGCCGCCGTACTTTTCCGGCCAAGGAATGCCGGTTAACCCGAGTGCGGCCATCTTGTCAAAGATCGTACGGTCAAAGCGCTCCTCTTCGTCGCGCTCCGCCGCGCTCGGCGCCACTTCCTTCAACGCGAAATCACGCACCACTTTGCGCAGCGCCTGCTGCTCGTCATTCAAAGTAAAATCCATGGCAGTTCCCCCTCGTCAGTTCCGTTATTGAGTCAACGCCTTAGCCACCACAATTCGCTGGATCTGGTTGGTACCTTCGTAAATTTGCGTCACTTTTGCGTCCCGCATAAACCGCTCGACCGGATACTCTTTCGTGTAGCCGTAGCCGCCCAAAAGCTGCACCGCATCCGTCGTCACCCGCATGGCCATATCGGTCGTGTACAGCTTGGCCATCGACGCTTCGAGCGTGCAGGGAAGGTCGCGCGCTCGAAGCGACACGGCGCGATAGGTCATCAGTCGCGCGGCCTCAATGCCTGTTGCCATATCGGCAAGCATCTCCTGGATCGCCTGAAATTCCGCGATCGGACGCCCGAATTGGCGCCGCTCCATCACGTAGGCGACCGCGGTGTCATAGGCAGCGCGAGCGATGCCAAGCGCCTGCGCAGCGATGCCAATGCGTCCGCCATCGAGTTGCGACATGGCAATGCGAAAGCCTTCGCCCTCTTCACCAAGCCGCTGGTTCACCGAAATCCGCATATCGTCAAACAAAAGCTGCGCGGTGGCCGAGCCGTTCAACCCCATTTTACGCTCCTTATGACCAATCACAAAACCCGGTGTTCCGCGCTCGACGAGAAAAGCGGTGATGCCGCGCGAACCTTTAGCCGGGTCGGTTTTCGCGAACACGTTGTAGACGTCCGCCTCACCGCCATTTGTAATGAACACCTTGCTGCCATTTAGCACGTACGTGTCGCCGTCGCGCACCGCGCGCGTTTGAATCCCTTTCGCATCCGACCCGGCACCGGGCTCAGTCAACGCAAAAGCGCCGATCATTTCCCCTGTGGCTAATTTCGCCACATACTTCTCGCGTTGTTCTGGCGTACCGAAGTGGAGAATGGGCAGTGTGCCCACCGACGTATGTACAGCGAGAATTACGCCAACGGCGGCACTGGCATAGGAAATCTCTTCAATCGCAAGCATGTAGGACATGTAGTCGGCACCTACCCCCTCATACTCTTCGGGGATAGGCAGTCCAAGCAGACCAAGATCCGCCATTTTGCGAATGATGGCACGGGGGAACTCATCCTTGTCGTCAATACTCGCAGCGTGCGGAATGATCTCTTTTTTGGCAAAATCGCGCACCAGTTTGCGCATGGCGGTTTGTTCCTCTGTCAAGCGCAGATCCATGGCCGCGCACCTCCTCACCAATCAGGCGTATTGATAAAACCCGCGCCCTGATTTTTTGCCCAAATACCCTGCCTCCACGTATTTGCGCAGCAGCGGACACGGACGGTACTTGGAATCGGCGAAGCCTTCGTAAAGTACCTCCATGATGTATAGACAGGTATCCAGCCCAATAAAATCCGCGAGTTGCAGCGGTCCCATCGGGTGACTCATGCCCAGCTTCATGATCTCGTCGATCGCTGCGGGCTCTGCGACGCCTTCATAAAGGCAGTAAATCGCCTCGTTGATCATTGGCATCAATATGCGGTTGGAGATAAACCCAGGAAAGTCCCGCACCGCGATGGGCGTTTTGCCCATGTCTTTTGCGAGTGTTTCTATCGCCTGATACGTCGCGTCAGAGGTCTGCAGTCCGCGGATCATCTCGACGAGCTTCATCATCGGCACGGGGTTCATGAAGTGCATGCCCATCACTTGCTCAGGGCGACGAGTCACCGCCGCGAGTTCAGTAATCGGGAGCGACGAGGTATTGCTCGCCAGCAGCGCGTCCTGCGGCGCGATCTGATCCAGTTTGCGGAAAATCTCCTTCTTGACGTCCATTTTTTCAATGGCCGCTTCAATCACCACGTCCGCCTCGGCGGCCATGGCAAGATCGGTGGTTATGCGGATGCGGCCAAGTGTCGCTTCCACGTCTTCTTGCGTCAGTGTGCTTTTTTTGACGAACCGTTCCAAGCTCGTGCGAATCGTTTTCATCCCGCGCTCGGTAAACTCGTCCTTCACGTCCTGCATGATGACGGAAAAACCAGACTGCGCCGCCACCTGAACGATGCCGCTTCCCATTTGGCCGGCACCTATAATCATTAATTTTGTCATCGTATCAAACGTCCTTTCCTGGCACTTCGATTAACACGGCGTCTCCTTGCGCGGCACCGCTGCAAATCGCAGCCACGCCAAGTCCACCGCCCCGTCGCCTGAGTTCGTAAATGAGCGTCATCAAGATCCGTGCGCCGCTGGCGCCGATCGGATGACCAAACGCGACCGCGCCGCCGTTCACGTTGACGAGTTCGGGGTCAATGCCGATCATCTGCATGCTGGTAAGCGCGACCGCCGCAAACGCCTCGTTAATCTCAAACAGCTTAATATCACTCGCGCTTTTGCCCGTCTTTGCAAACAGCTTTTGCATCGCAAGCGCCGGGGTAGTGGCGATGTACTTCGCCTCGGCTCCCGCCTCGGCGTGACCGTGCAGTATGGCGAGTACGTCACGACCCTCGCGCCGCGCCCGCTCTTCGCTCATGACGACGAGCGCCCCCGCGCCATCGTTGACGCCGGGCGCGTTGCCGGCCGTCACAGAACCAGTCGGATCAAATACTGGGCCTAGCCGTGCGAGTTGCTCTAGACTCGTGTCCTTACGCGGTGCCTCGTCGGCAGACACGACGGTGTCGCCTTTTCTGCCCTTCACCGTGACGGAAACGATTTCATCAGATAGACGGCCTTCCTCCATCGCCGCGATTGCACGCTTTTGTGAGCGTAGCGCCCACTCGTCCTGCGCCTCGCGAGTAATGCCGTACTCCCTGGCCACGGTTGAACCGTGAACGGCCATATGCACACCGTGAAAGGAACACATGAGCCCGTCACGCAGCATCAGATCCTCCACCTTGCCGTCATTCATACGCAGGCCAAAGCGCGCACTCGCAAGCGCATATGGCGCGTTCGACATGCTCTCCATGCCGCCAGCGACGGCGATCTCGATGTCGCCCGCGCGAATCATCTGATCCGCGAGCGTGACGGCGCGAAGACCGGATGCGCAGACCTTGTTAATCGTTTCTGTTGCCGTTTCCCAAGGGATGTCAGCCTTTCGTGCGGCTTGCCGCGAGGGGATCTGCCCCGCTCCCGCCTGCAATACCATGCCCATGATCACTTCGTCGACTGCATCTGGCGCCACTCCTGCTCTTTGCAACGCCTCGCGGATCACAACCCCGCCGAGTTCCACTGCGGGCAAACTAGCCAGCGCCCCACCAAACTTACCAAACGGCGTACGCGCCGCTCCGACGATCACACTTTTCAAAGTGTTCCACCCCGTTTCCGTTGTCGACCGAGCGTTCGTTCGGTCGTTTGCTCTAGATTATCATATTTTTGTCACTCTCAAAAGGGGGAAAGAAGAAATTAATTGCGATATGCGGAATCGTAACCTGATCCCTCATCTCGCCAACAGCAAAAGGCCCGTTCAGCGACAATATGTCACTGAACGGGCCTTATTCTTCTAGCGACGGTTATCAATCAGATCGCCTGCAGCAACAGCTCCGCCACATCGAACGTCAACACTTCCTCCTCGACGCCCTTCGCCTTCGTGCCGTCGATCATCATCGTCATGCAGTAAGGGCAGGCCGTCGCGATCGTCGTCACCCCTGTCGCCAGCGCCTGTTCCGTGCGCAAGACGTTGATCCGCTGCTTGCCCGTTTCTTCCTTGAACATCGAGCCGCCGCCGGCCCCGCAGCACATGCTTCTGTTGCGCGTACGATCCATTTCCACCAGCTTCAGCCCTGGAATCCGAGACAGAATGTAACGCGGTGCGTCATACACATCGTTGTAGCGTCCCAGATAGCAGGAGTCGTGATACGTCACCGTGCGCTCCACGGCCTTTGTCGGTTGAATCTTACCCGCCTTCATCAGACCGGCCAAAAACTCCGTATGGTGAATGACCTCCGCCTCAAGACCGAAGTCCGGGTACTCTTTTTTGAAGTTGTTATATGCATGCGGATCGGTGGTGATGATTTTTTTGACCCCATACTCCTTAAACAGCTCCACGTTCGTTTGCACGAGTTCCTGATACAGAAATTCGTTGCCAAGACGCCTCGCCGTGTCGCCGTCGCTCTCTTCTTCTGTCCCCAGCACGGCAAAGTCCACCCCTGCCTGCCGCAAAAGCTCCACAAACGCCCGCGCGATCTTCTGATTGCGCACATCAAACGACGCCGCTGACCCCACATAGTACAGGTACTCCACCTTGCCTTCGACATCCGCCATCGTTTTTACATCAAGGCCATCCGCCCACTCCAGCCGCGCCGAACGCGGGCGCCCCCACTCGTTCGACTGCCGCTCTAGGCCTGTAAACGCGCGATTGATCTCACCCGACGCCTTGCCCTCCGTCAACACGAGGTTGCGGCGCAAATCGATGATCAGGCTGACGTGTTCATTCCACACTGGACAGGCTTCTTCGCAGGCACGGCAGGTCGTGCAGGCCCAAATCTCGTTCTCCGTGTACACCTCACCGACCAGCGACGGCAACTCTACTTCTTCCAAGGTTTCGGCGCCCGCCGCTTTTGCCATATTTTGCCGCTTGACCAGACTCGGCCCCGCCTCCACCAACGCTTCTTTCATTTTCAGAATCAGATACTTGGGCGACAAGTCTGTGCCGCTCATCATTGCGGGGCAGTTGACGTGACAGCGCCCGCACTCCGTACACGCAAACCCATCGAGCAACTGCTTCCACGTAAATTGCGTCACTTTTGCGACGCCAAACTCCTCCACGCTTTCGTCCGACAAATCCAGGGTTTTGATCTTGCCGACGGGGCCCAAATTGCGGTAATACGAATTCACCATCGCCCCGATCATGTGCATGTGCTTCGAGCGTGGAATCAACACAAGAAACCCGAAGATGGAAAGCGTGTGCGCCCAAAACAACACTTGAATCCAAACGCTCGCCACGACCGGACTGACGCCAAAAAAGAGATGGCCGAACAGGTTCGACATCGGCGCCGCCATGCCTGGCATCACGCCCGTACGCGCCGCATCAAGGCCCCCGACGAGGAACGTCGTCGTGACGATGACAAAGATCAAAAACAGGATAAATCCCGCTTCAAACGTCGGCTCAATCCGAATCGGCCGCACAATGTAGCGACGGATCAGCGCGACCACCACGGCAATCATCACAAACACCGCCGCCCACTCCTGCAAGAACGTGAACCAGGGTGCCGTAAAACCTGGAATGTGCGACCCCGACAAGCCAAACGCGAAAAAGTCGAGTTCGCCAAACGCCAACACAATGAAGCCCCAGAATATAAAAGAGTGACCGATTCCCGCAGGTTCCGCCAACACCTTAGCCTGTCCGAGTACATACTTTACAAAACTGCGGACGCGCAGATTTTTGGGTTCACTGCGGTCTTCCGCCTGACCCAATCTCACAAACTGATAGCGGCTGTATACCCCCGACCCGAATCCAGACAGCGCTGCGATCGCCAACACGATAAATAGGATGAGATTTAAAAAGTACACGCAGTTCCACTCCCCCGTTATGTTAATATCCCATACTTCCCTTTGAATTTTATCATACCACCGTCGTCAATGAGTGACTAGCCATTCATTATTCTTTTTTTCATGAAAAATCCGTGAACATCGTTCACGGACGTATTTTTAATTTATTTTTGAGTTTGTTGAACCAGCCAATTTGCCACTGTCTGAATATCGCTGGAGTTTGTCAAGCCTCCGCCGGGCGGCATCACCGTTCCGCCAGTCTTGATCTTATCTGCGATCTGGCTCAGACTTAACCTGTTGCCAATGCCAAGCAGCGCCGGTCCGACACTTCCCTGCAGGCTTTGTCCGTGGCACCCTGAGCAATCCTGCATGAAAATTTGGTATCCTGGCATGTTGACGTCGAGTATGCCGTTTTTGGAAACACTCGCTTGCTGCGACGGCGCTGGATTGGTGATTGCCGTATGCGATTTGCTGAAATATTGCAGCGAAATCCCGGTTCCGCCTCCGACCACCACGACCACCACCGCGGCAATCGCCCATAACGCGCGTCTTGACAGCGGTTTGCGCCCCCCGCCCCCTTGCTCTGCGATTCCCCCCACTCGCCGCGCATCTTGCGTCATTTCCGATTGATTCATCTTAAAGTGGGAGACCAGTTCGTTCAGCCCCATCGACAAATTGCTCGTCCCTTGCGCCGTGGTCGCAAGGTTCTCCATCACACGCTCAATCTCGTCCGTCGTTTGTCTGACGCGCTCTGCGCTCTCCGCCGTTTCGGCCACCTTACCCGCCACCCTGCGCACTGCCTCCATCATCTCTTCTGAGCGGCTAACTTCAGCATTCGCAACCTCGGCAATTTTGCCCACTTCACCCGCAGTGTTGTTAACAGCCACAATGATTTGCTTGAGCGACTCGCCGGATTCATTGGCCATCGTCACGCCCGCTTCCACCGCTTGCATGCTTTCCCGCGAAGACAGCGCGCTGGCTTCCGTGATGCTGAGGATTTCGTTGAGGATAGAACTGACCTGTGCCGACTCTGCGCGCGTCTGTTCCGCCAGTTGTCGCACTTCTTCCGCCACCACCGCAAATCCGCGCCCAGCCTCTCCCGCTCGCGCGGCTTCAATCGACGCATTCAAGGCGAGCAGGTTGGTTTGTTCCGCAATTTCCTGAATTGTTCCAGCGATGGTTTCCACCTGATTGGAGTACTGTTGGAGTTCCGTCATGCGCTTTTCTGTTTCTTGCGACTTGCTCCGAATCTCCTGAATATTCTCCAGTGTTCGTCCAATCGTCGCTTGACCAATCCGCGCAACCCGCTCCGCCTCTTCGGCGAATTGTCGGGTGGTGGTGATCGATGTTTGCGCAGTTCGCACCAGTTTGACCAGTTCCTCAAGCGCGCGCGTTGTCATTCCGATATCTTTTTCCTCGTCCAATGCGTTCTGCGCGGTGCTTTGCATTTGCCTGGCAATTTCCGATACTGACGCCGCCGCTTCCTGAATGGACGAGGCGTTCTCTTCCGACGCCGCATTGAGATCCTTCGCGCTGTGCCTGATTCCTTCAAGCAGTTCGCGCAAATGAGCGACCATCTGGTTGGTGGCGGCC
This sequence comes from Bacillota bacterium, assembly GCA_021846165.1. Taxonomy (GTDB): domain Bacteria; phylum Bacillota; class Bacilli; order Alicyclobacillales; family SLC66; genus JAJZCL01. The sequence goes on from JAJZCL010000008.1 coordinate 20,501, forward strand.
ATCGTCTCGCCAATTTCGTCGCCTGAGGTCACGCGCAGTTCTTCCACACCCAAATACCCGGCCGCGACTTCTTCCGACACGCTCATCAGTTTACGTAACGAGTTGGCAAACTGGTTGGAGTACAGGTAGGCGATCACCAGGCCAAGCAGGATGACCACAATGGAGATCGCCCACTCGATAATGTTGGTGACGGTGTCATACGCACTCACGCGCTTGTTCAAACTGTTCTCCGCCGTTTTCTTGCTTTGCTGATACTTGACCAGTGGCTCGATCATCGTTTGGTAAGGCACATTCGTGTACTGTTCCTGCGCGATGCGCAGGTTCCTGCTCTTGATCAGTTGGAATGCGCTTGCATTCCCGTTCAGGTAAGAGCCGAAATTGCTGCGAAACTGATTCAGTAGCCCCGCATTCGCGGCGTTGGTGGTCAGATTGTTGAGTTGAATCCATTCGCGGTTGATTTTCGCCACATACTGATGGTATTCATTTAGCATCGCTTGCTGCTTGCTCGGCGGCGCGAGCAGGTACCACGCGCCATCGTCGTTCATCTGACGCACTTCGCTGTCGATGGTCTGTGCGAGCAGCACTTCTTGGTTGTTGGTCATCATCTCGTTGTTTAGCGTGTTGATCTGGGAGCGAAAGTAGCCGCTTAGAATGCTGGATATCAGCACCAGTACAAGGATGATCGAAAAACTCAACATCAGTTTGGCACGTATCGACAAGCCCTTCATGTATTCAATGACTCCTTTGTCGTAAAGTTTTTATAACCGATCATAGAAACTTCTCATAATATACTTGAAATCATGACGGTCTGCATCAAGCGCTTTTATCTCAAATTATAATCGATGTTTTTTTATTTTTGTCTACAATATTAACAATGGAAAAATATACGATCTACCACAGCATCGTGATGACGTACAGCTTTTACAAGAAATGACGTTTGCGACAACGGTGTCGCCTTCCCCAGATCGTCAAAAAGATAGATTTCTTTCGATGCCGATAACCCTCCCTCTCGCTGTCCGATCACTTCACGTACAGGTGCGCCATTGTCCTGATAAGCGCGACTGTCGATCCTGTCGTGAATCAGGTAGTATTCAAGCGGGTATCCCGCCTGCTCAACCTGTTTTCGGATCGAATCGTACAGGCTTTGCGCATCATCGCTGCCGACATCGACGCTGCGAAACATGCGCCGATCTAGCAGCCGCTCAGCCAAGTCGCGCAATACTGGGTCTGCGTGCCGCGACCAAATCCGCATCGCCGCCCACAAAATGTTGTCGTCAAGCTCTAGATACGCCGCCACCGCATCCCTCTCGCCACTTTTCATTTCACCGCGCATCAAGCGGTTCAGCCCGTCAAACCCAGAAATATACGCATTTACCGCCTGCGCACGGGTGAGCATTTTTTCCAGCATCACTTCGGCCACGCGCGTCGTGCGATGAAAATAGACATTCAGGTACATATAGTAACGGCTCATGATGTAGTCTTCGGCGATGCTCTGCCCTTTTTTCAGATCGAGCCCCACTTCTACCTCGCCATCTACCTCGCCAATCCGCATCACATGCAGCAGCCATTCGACGTCAAACGCTCCGTATCCCGCGCCCGTAAACAAGGAGTCACGCAGCAGATAGTCCGTCCGATCCATATCAAGCTGACTGGAGAGGAGTTTGACGACGGCACGCGAAGGGGCAAACGTTCGCTCGACCACTTCCGCCACTTGATTGGAGAACCCGCGCTGGTACGCCTCCAGCACCTGGTGAACCTCCGTATCGGGAGCGCGCAGAATGGCGATCGTCCAACGTTCATGAGGTTCATTTGTCACCGATTCAAGCGCATGCGAAAACGGACCGTGCCCAATATCGTGCAGCAAGGCAGCCGCCATCGCGACGTGGCGAAACGAATACAGATCCGATTCCAGCGCACCACGTTGCAATGCGGTCATATCCAGAAACCGCCGCATCAGGTGCGCGACACCTAGAGAGTGCAAAAACCGCGAGTGTTCCGCGCCAGGATACGCAATGTGACTCATGCCAAGCTGACGGATACGGCGCAGACGCTGCACTTCTTTCGTGTTGATCAGATCCACCAGCAACTGGTCATTATCGTCAAAAGCGATTAAGTTGTGTACGGGATCGCGAAAGCTTTTCACCACAGACCTCCTTAGCCCTCAGACATATTGCCATTGCCAAACACTTCGAAACATGGGATGCTAGAATGTAAGTATGAATGGGACAACCCCGGGAGGCTAGGTTCTTTATGAATGCGTATGAGCAAACCGTACTTTGCGATTGGCTGCGCGATGACGCCCAACCGGAAAAGCTGCCCGAGCGCTTGACCCGCCACTTTTCTGGCGGCGTCGGACGACTGGTGAGGGGCATCGAAAGACTCAACCACAAAAAGACACAGGCACTTTACGCCCGCCTTCAAGATGCGGCAAAAGCGATGATAATCCGCATTTTGGAACAATCTGCGTCGACCAAGCAATTAGATCGAGTGGAAAAGACCATTCGTTCGCTTGGCGGCAACGCACACAGCGCCAGCGAGATCCGCATGCTGCCGCTCGCCATCAAGGACGAAGCGGCGCGACGCTTAGCTCAAACGCAGACGATCACCGTCAGCGCGGAAGGCGTCACAGCCGGATTTTTGACGTCCCTGTTCGAACTTGTGCCGGGTCTTCAGGGCTTGATCGTGCCGACCATCCTTGCCGACCTCTACGCGACCATCCGACTGCTCGCGCAAAGCGCGGTGCAAATCGGCTACAGCTATGGGTACAACCTTCGCAACGAAGAGGACCTGCCGCACTTTCTCGTCGCCATGGCGCCCACAACCACCGATGCCCACCTCATCGAAGCCAAGCTCACCGCCCACCTGGCCGTGCGCGAATCGGCCACACTGGCGATGCGCACCGCTTTGCAAAACGTCACGGTCAGCGCCTTGATGAGTGGTTCGCCATTCCTCGGTTCCCTTGTCGACGCCTTGGCCGCAAGGATTGCCCTGTATTTTATCGAAAAAGAAGGCAGTCTTCTCATCCCCATCGCAGGTGCCGTCTTACAAGGGGCGATCAACGCCTCCTTCGCCCGCATGAACTACCACGACGCCAAACGTTACTTTCAACGCCAACACTTTATTGAGCGTTACGGCGTTGATTACCTTGAAGCGCAACTGGATTCGCTCCGACAAGGGACTGCCTAACTGTACTCTTCCCACGTCAGGTCAAGCAGGATTTGCAGCGGCACCGCCTCGCTGTTTTGCAGCGTCATCCACGCCGACAGCGCTACGTTCAGGCCGCGTTCCTGCACGCTGACCTTCAATTCGGAGGTATCGACTTCCAGTCCAAGTTCCCCTTCCGGGAACCGATAAAACCCCTCCGTTTTTTTGCCGCTGACAAATGCATAATCGCTGGCCACTCTGCCTTTGCGAACAATGCGCAACAGCGGATTTTCGGGATCGCTCACGTCAATGCTCATGCGTGCGCTCGTTCCCTTCCATTCTTCGCCTTCCTCTTTATAAACAATCACGTATTTTTGATCAAAAAACGCGATCCGCGCCGTCGTGACCTGATCGGTTTCCAGTGAATGCATGCGCAGCGTTCCTAACGCCTGTCTTCTCTTCTCCATCGTACCAACCTGCAAAATAATTAGATGGCAAACGTGAGCAGCGCTTCTCGCACGATTTTCGCCGCCACGATTTGCGTTCGTTCTGTCGGATCAAGCACTGGCGCCACTTCGACAAGATCAAACCCAACGACATTCAACCCCTGCATGACGTGGATGCTCTCGATCATTTCCCGCGACGTGATCCCACCCGCTTCGGCAGTGCCAGTCCCCGGCGCAAATGCGGGATCGAGTACGTCAATATCGATCGTGACATAGACGGGCGCATCGCCAAGCGCCGCCGCCACCTTGCGCAGCGGATTCAACACTTCATACGGGTAAAAATTCGTATAGGCGCGAGCGTACGCAAACTCTTCGCGCGTGCCCGAGCGAACCCCAAACTGGTATATATTCTCAGGCTTTAACAAATGCGCCGCCTGTTTGATCACCGCCGAGTGTGAAAGCGCCTCGCCCTCGTACTCGTCGCGCAAGTCCGCATGGGCGTCGATGTGGATGATTTTCAAGTCTGGAATGCGGTTGGCAGCCGCGCGGATCGCACCGAGCGTCACAAGGTGTTCACCACCAAGACCCATCGGCAGCTTGCCGTCGTCCAGCCAGCGTCCCACATACCGCTCGATCAGTTCCAGGCTGCGACCCGCGTGACCGAACGGCAAAGGGATATCGCCGATGTCGAAGTACGCCGCCGCCTCCAGGTGCCGATCCAAATACGGGCTGTACTCTTCTAGCCCAATCGACACCTCGCGAATGCGCTGCGGCCCAAGCCTCGCCCCCGCGCGAAAAGAGGTCGTCCAGTCCATCGGCATGCCGTAAATCACGGCGCTTGCCAGGTCATAGTCATTGGTTGAACCGATAAACGTGCGTCCTGAATAAGCAAAATCAAACGGTTCCCGATGCGACTTTTCTGTCATTTTAGCAATTCCCCCACAAACCGCGGCAATTCAAACGCAGAACGGTGAAGCTCCGGCGTGTAATACTTAGTGACAAGGCTGGCACTCCGCGCCTGATCTGCAATCACCTGCGGGTCATACGTTTTCGAGCCGATGGTAAAGCTCCACAGCCCGCTTGGATAGGTGGGAATGGAGGCAAGGTACAGACCCGTGATCGGAAAGAGTGAACGCACATCAGCCTGAACACCGCGAATCAAGTCCCCATTAAAAAACGGCGACTCGCTTTGCGCGACGAACATCCCGTCCGGTTTCAGACCATGGTAAATGCTTTCGTAAAATGACTTGGCAAAAAGTCCGACCGCAGGTCCGATCGGATCGGTTGAATCGACGATGATGATGTCGTACTCTCCCGGGTGTTCCTGCACATGGGCGATGCCGTCCCCCACTTCCACACGCGCACGCGCATCGTCAAGCGCCACAGAGATTTGCGGCAGGTATTCCTTCGCCACCTCGATCACGCGATCATCGATCTCCGCGAGTACCGCCAGTTCCACCGTCGGGTGCTTTAACACCTCTCGGATCACGCCGCCGTCGCCGCCGCCCACCACCAGCACCTTTTGCGGATTCGGGTGCGCCGAAAGAGCGATGTGGACAATCATCTCATGATAAATGAACTCGTCCCGGTCGGTCGTCATTACGCACCCGTCCAAAACCAGCATACGCCCCCATTCCAGCGTATCGAGCATGGCCAGTTCCTGGTATGACGTGGTTTCCGTATGTAGGGTTTCCTTCAATTTTGCGGTGATCCCAAAGTGCGGTGTCTGCTGCTCCGTATACCACAATTCCAAACCTGTTCACCCCTTTGCATTTCGACGCTATTATACCACTAGACGGCAAGTCAAGGCCGTTTAGGAATCCTCCCCTCAGGCGATACTAACCATGGAAAAGGGAGGAAGCCAAATGGCGCATGACACCCACCACACCATGAGAAGGTCTTTTTCGATTAGCAAACTATTTATTATACGGAGCAAAATCCCAAAATCCGTGAAGCGCTTTGCGACGGCCTCGGTGGTCACCGGATTCGGGCTTGCCGCGCTGCTTGTCACGTATTTGCGCTTTACGCCGCTCCCCCCTAGCGTCATGTACGACCCTTCCGATATCAAGGCCAAGAACGGCACGAGCCTCGGTCACCTGATTGCGGACGGGGTAGAGCGGGAAATTGTTCCGCTCCAGTCTGTGCCGATCTACCTGCAAGAGGCAACCATCGCGGTGGAGGACAACGCCTTTTACAGCCACAACGGCGTCAATTTGAAAGGCATCATCAGGGCGTTTCTCGCCAACCTGCACGCTGGACGCATCGTTCAGGGCGGTTCCACGATCACTCAACAACTCGCTAAAAACCTATTTCTGAGCAACGACCGCACCATCTGGCGCAAGGTTCGCGAAACCCTGTACGCGCTGCAACTAGAGTGGCGCTTCTCCAAATCGCAGATCCTCGCCGATTACCTGAACAGCATTTACTACGGGAACGGCGCGACAGGAGTTGGTACGGCGGCGGAATACTACTTTGGCAAGCCGGTTGCGCGTCTTGACCTTGCAGAAAGCACGCTGCTCGCTGGTTTGCCGAAAGGACCGAGCCTGTACTCGCCGTTGCAGCATCATCATGCGGCGAAAGAACGGCAGCGCGCCGTGCTGGAGGCGATGATAAACGCCGGATTCCTGACGCCGAGCGCAGCCCACGCCGCTTTTCTCGAACCCCTGCACTTTGCCCATCACCAAGCGGTCGGTTCGATCGCCCCGTACTTTCTAGATGCGGTTGAAACGGCGGCGACACGAGATTTTTCCCTGAAAAAAGAAGACCTTTACCGCGGCGGCTATGTCGTTCAAACCGCTATCGCAGCCCCTCTGCAGAGAACCCTCAACCGTTCGTTCGCCACGCGCCTGGCCGACTACCCCGGACTGGAGGCGGCGGCGGTGGTGCTTGATCCGAAAACCGGAGACATTCTCGCCTATGCGGGCGGACGCAACTACCGCACCAGTCCGTTTGATCGCACACAAGCGCGGCGCCAGCCTGGCTCTACGTTCAAACCATTCTTGTTTGCGGCCGCGCTCGACCACGGATTGACGCCCGCCCTGCACATGCTGAGCGCTCCTAAAATCATCCACTATGACAAAGGACACCCTTATGTCGTCCACAACTTCGGCGACCTATACACGCACCGGCAAATCAGCATGCGCCAGGCGATTGCCCACTCTGACAATGTGTTTGCGGTTTCCACGGAAATGCTGACCGGTTTGGATCAGGTCATCCGCGAGGCGAAACTGTTTGGGTTACCGCCTAACATGTTGCCGTACCCTTCGCTTGCGCTGGGCGTGTTCCCCGCATCGACGCTCGAACTGGCAAGAGCCTACGCCGTGTTTGCCAACGGTGGGTACCTGATCAAACCGCGTTTTTTTTCGCAAATCACTGACAAGGAAGGCCATTCGCTCTACCAGGAACCAGAGGAAAAGATACTCGCCATTTCGCCCGCTACCAGTTATCAGATTGCCGATCTGCTCAAAAGCGTGATGGAACAAGGCGGCACCGGGTACCGCGTGGCGCGGCGATTGCCTTCTGGCATCGCGGCCAAAACTGGCACCACCGATACGGATGCGTGGATGGTCGGATTTACGCCGAGTCGCGTGTGCGCGGTCTGGGTCGGCTACGACAGGCCGCGTCCGCTCGACAGCGTCGAATCCCACTTGCCGTCAACGATTTTTGCGGATGTGATGAAAGCCGCCTTAGCCGCCGCCCCGCGCGACACCGTGCAGGTGCCGGGGGAACTGGTGCGGCGCGCGATCGACCCGGAAACGGGGCAACTGGCCACCAGCGCTTGCCCCACTCAGGAATCCGATTATTTTGTCATGGGCAGCGAACCGGCAGAGTCCTGTGCCGCTCATCCGGTTCATACCGCTGCCCCTGGCGACCACGTACACCAACTCTTTCATTCGTTTACGCGCTGGTTCCAAAAAATAACGAGCCAAATGCACTGAACTCCTTGTTTTGTGGTAGAATCGAAGACGAATTTTGGATTGATAAGTGAGGGATCCCATGCTGGAATTATCCGCTCGGGCGAAGTCGATCTCGCCATCGCCCACGCTGTCTATCGATACTAAAACGAAAGCGCTCAAGGCTTCTGGTGTGGACGTGGTCAACTTGAGCGTAGGGGAACCGGATTTCCCTACACCTGATCGCGCCGCCTTGGCTGGTGTCGCGGCAATCACCAGCCAGTTCACGAAATACACTGATGTGTCGGGCATTTTGGAACTCAGGCAAGCCATCGCAGACAAGCTCAACGCAGAAAACGGACTATCGTATGCCCCCTCGGAGATTATCGTTTCCTCGGGCGCCAAGCACTCTCTTTACAACATTTTTATGGTTATTCTGAATCCCGGCGACGAGGTACTGCTGCCCGCCCCGTATTGGGTCAGCTACCCCGAGCAAATCCGCCTAGCGGGCGGAGTGGTCGTGGCCATGCCAACGAATGAGTCGACTCACTTCAAGATTACGCCCGCGCAACTTGAGGCGGCAATCACGGACAAGACCAAGGCGATCCTGATCAACTCGCCAAGCAACCCGACGGGCGCGGTGTACACGCAAAATGAATTACAGGCATTAGCGAAAGTGATCGAACAGCACGATCTGTTTGTCGTCAGCGACGAGATCTATGAGCAACTGATCTATGGTGTGGAACACTATAGCATTGCGAAATTCAGCGAAACGCTTAAAGAACGCACGTTTCTCGTGAACGGCTTTTCCAAAACGTACGCCATGACCGGCTGGCGCGTCGGCTACGTGGCTGGCCCTGCGCCGTATATTAAGGCGATGTCGAGCTTCCAATCGCACACGACCGCTAATCCCGCCTCGATTTCACAGAAGGCCGCGCTGGGGGCGCTCGGCACGTTTGATGCCAGGCATCGAGAAGAGTTTCAGGCGCGCCGCGACTACGTTTTGGATCAGCTGCGAACGCTGAACGGCGTGACCTGTGCAAAGCCGGACGGGGCGTTTTATGTATTTCCCAACATCAAGGGAGTGCTTGGCAAGCGCTTTAAAAAAGGCAACGGGGACACGGTTGCCCTTCAATCGGTCGATCAGTTTTGCGAGGAGTTGCTGACCGAGGTGCATGTTTCCACTGTGCCCGGCACAGGGTTTGGTGCGCCAGACAACTTCCGCATCTCCTACGCGACATCGCAGGCGCAATTGGAGAAGGCGATGGGGCGCATGAAGGACTTTTTTGGACGAATTGAGTAAACTCGCTGATTTCTGCAGCATCGACCCCTCATTGGGCTTTTTTGCCGCCCTGTAGCAGGGGTCTTTGTTTTTGCACCATACCGCGCCCGCACTCATACCTTAAAAGTGGATCCGTGTTTTTTAGGGGGGGAAACGGCATGAATCCAATCCGTTTAGTCAAGATGGAAAGCCCACAACCAGTCCGCGGCAAAAAATCAGTATCCACACGAAGCCGCGGCAGGTCTGCCAGCGCCAGCAAACGTCCACAGAAAAAACGCCCGACAAGTTCTTCCACAAGTTCATCCAAAGCGACATCCGAAACGCCTAACTGGAGCAAAATCCTATCGCCCAAAAACATGGAAGATTCGCTGAACACCATCTCTACACTGCGCAACTTTTGCAAGCGGTGCATTCGCTATGTGCAACAAGCGGACGGACTGCTCGATACACTGTATGTGACCACCAATTCCCTTCAAGAGTCCGGTCTCCTTAAAAAACTGGCCGAAACGAAAGGAAAGAATTTGAATACTGCGGATTTGACCACGATGCTGATGGCACTGATGAATTCGCCGCTCGGCAACTCGTTTTTCAAGCGCTTCACGAGCGGTGCCGACACCTCAGACAACACGACCGAAGTGACGGCGCCAAACGCGAGCGCCCAGCCCGCGCCACTGCCTACACCCGCACGCCAACCGCAAAGCGCGGCTGCAACTGAACAAAGTCAACTAAGCCGCCCACAGTACCCGAACGGCATGCAGCCTCCCCCCTATGGGTATTAAAAAAAGGCGTCATCCCGTTCGAGGTTGGAAAGGGATGACGCCTTTTTTACTTGACAAACTTTTTGATTTCCTTGATGGTTTTTTCATCCACCCGATCGGCCGCATACTTTTTGGCGATTTCCTCCACCGACATGTTGGGCCCTTTGTCGCCCGCGTTTTTGGTGATGTCGGTATACGCATTCATAAAGGCGTCGATTCGCTTCGGATCCACCTTGACGCCGATTTCCTGCGCGATGTTTTCCGTAAGCTGCCTGACCGTTTGCGGATCCCTCCACTCTTCCGGCTTCATGTTCTTTACCTTTTTGAGGGCGTCGAACAGATTGCCGCGGTCAATGCGCTTGATGTTTTCTTTCAAAATTTCCAAGGATCCGGCAGGTTCAGCTACTGGCGCACTGTCATGCGCGGCAGCGCTTCTGCTCGGTTCCGCTGGCGCACGGGTTTTGGCACTTTTCTTCGGCGCACCTGTTCGTTTTGCCATGTTTTTTCGCATGCGAATCCCCCTTGTCAAGCGATCGTTCTTTGTTGACGCTACACTATACGGACAGGAGATTGATTCAGTCACCGCTAACGCCCAGATTGCGCCGTTCCATTCCTTTCGCTGCGCTTGACCATACGCGCAACGCGCGTGTTGCATACCTTGAATGCAAAGGAGGTATCCCTTATGCACCTATCCGTTTACGGCGACTCCATCGCGGCCGCATACGGCCTCAATCCCGCGCAAGGATTCGTTCCCAAACTCGCGAACCACCTAAGCACTTATTCGCAGACCGTCACGCGCTATTTCAATTTCGGACAGGACGGCATGACCAGTTGGGAACTCGCGAGCGCGTTTCTGAATCACGCCGATTGGTGGGACGGTTTGCGCGGCGCAAGCGCGATTTGCATTCTGATCGGCGGCGACGACCTGATACAGGAGGCGGCGATCCTGCTCGGAGCGCACTCTGACCGTGCGCAAAAGCGCACGTTTGCACGCAGTCGCACTGCGTACTTGGCACTGCTCGCCGCGGCGTCAAGTCTTAAAAATAAGAGTGCCAGACTCGCCGTCGGCACCCTGTATAACCCGTTCCCGCAAACGCCTGCCGCCGAGGCGGCGATCAACTTGTACAACACTCAAATCATCCTTCCCGCCGCGAAGCGTTACGGTGTTCCCGTCGCCCCGATTCACGCTGCGTTTGCGGGTGCGCAAGCGGAGTTGATCCTCGGGTACAAGACCGGTGTCGCAGGGACGCCCGGCAACCACGGCGTGCGTTACCCGATACACCCGAACGCGCACGGCCAAACGGTGATTGCGGGCGCATTCGCCTCGACGCTCGTGGGCTCACTCCCGTCACCAAAACAGTGATACGGCAAACACCGCAATCACGAACGTGATCGCCCAGGCGCGCCACGTGGCAAACGCGCGATTGCGATAGATCCCCATCAAGCGGGAATTGGACGTGAGCAGGGTGAGAAAGACGAGAATGGGAATCATCAAAACCGCAGCGATCGCCTGCGTCGCCACCGCAAGTCCGGTGAGCGGCAAGTGGGGGATCAGAACAATGACAGCGGCCAGCACAAGGCCGCCGACATAGACGGCGTAAAACTTCGGCGCCTGCCAGGGACGGTCATTAAGGCTTTTTGCCCAGCCAAACACGCTCGCGTAGGTCCACGAGGTGGAGAGCGAGATGGTGGTGGCAGCCAAGAATCCGGCGTTGATCAGCCCGAGCGCGAACAGGTCACGCACATACACGCCGTAGGTCGCGTAAAACCCGTGAAACATCGCTAACGGGACGGTAGCCGCAGTCGGGTGGGTCAGCCCGAACGGGAACAGGCTCGCGCCGCAAAGGACAATGGCAAAGGCGATTGTCGACTGCACCGCGCTGCCCAGCGCCGTATCAAGGCGACCGTAGTGCAGGTCGCGATGAGTCATGCCCTTGTCGATGACCGCGCTGCCTTGAAAAAAAATCATCCACGGCGCCACGGCGTTGCCGATGGTCGCCAGTACATAGTAGCCCATCAACCGGGCGGATCCGCCCGACCACTGCCAGGTAATGGCGACTTTTGTTTGCAATTGGTGATGCAGCGTGTAAATCGCAATTCCCACAAACACCAGATTTAGTGCGCCCACGATCAGCGCCAGTCGCTCTTTTGACCAGTATCTGCCAAACAAAGCAAAAGCGACGGTTGTCACCAGACTGATGGCGTCTGCCCACATAAACGGCACACCCAGCACCGATAAGCCAATGCTCATCCCGATCAATTCCGTCACAAGCGTCAGTACATTTTCAATCAACAGCGTCAGCAAAGAGAATGATCCCCAAAATTTACCGAAGTGAGTATACACCAAGACTGGAAATGGCTTTTGACTGACCAAGCCGAGCCTCATCGACATTTCCTGAATAGTGTAGGTGACGGGCGCGAGCAACAGCACCATTGGCAAAAACACGCTGAACCCAAACCTGACGCCGGTTGCCGCGTAACTGATGACGCCTCCTGCGTCGTTGTCGCCAATCATCGCGATCAGACCTGGCCCGAGCAAAACCCAGACAAGTCGCCACCACCTGATTTTTTCGAGTCGTGACGAAACGCGGGCAAGCGATAGCGCGTCGAGTGCGCCCGCGCCTTCGACTGAATTCTGTTCTTGAGAGCAGGGAGGCTTTGGATACACAAAAATTCCCCCTTCGCTACGTAAACTCTACTCACGAAGGGGGCAAAAGGTGCCTGTTATCTAATCAATGTCAGCGGGTAAACCCGTAAAGCGTGCCGAATTTTCTATCAAAGTAGGTAAAAATCGCACTGGTGTCAACGCCTTCCCCAGTCGCGCGACGCAGAATTTCTTCCGGTTTATAAAGCGAGCCGTACTGATGAATGTGGGTTTTCAACCAGTCGCGGATGCCCGCAAACTCGCCCTTCGCCACCTGTTCGCGGTAGTCGGGAAGGTCTTTCTCCAGCGCCCGCGCGATCTGTGCGGCGTAAATGTTGCCGAGCGAGTAGGAGGGAAAGTAGCCAAAGCTGGCATCTGACCAGTGTACGTCCTGAAGCGCACCGTCGCGGTCGTCAGGCGGCGTGACGCCCAAGTACTCATGCATTTTTTCATTCCACGCGCCGGGCACATCCGCAACGTTCAGGTCGTCAGTGATCAACGCTTTCTCCAGTTCGTACCGCAGCATGATGTGCAGGTTGTACGTCACCTCGTCCGCCTCAACGCGAATCAATGACGGTTTCACCGCATTAACCGCCGCATAAAAACGGTCTGCATCCACATCACTGAGTTCGGATGGAAAGCGCTCTTGCAACTCGGGAAAGTAGCGCTGCCAGAACTCCCGACTGCGACCGATAATATTTTCCCAGAAGCGGGACTGTGACTCGTGAATGCTCATCGACACGCCCGTGTGCAGCGGCGTTCCCGCCAAATCAGCGCTGATGTTTTGCTCGTACAAGGCATGCCCGCCCTCATGGATCGAACCGAACAACGCTGAATTGAAAAAGTTCGGCAGGTATCTTGTGGTCACGCGCACGTCGCCTGGCGCGATCCCCGTCGCAAACGGATGTGCGGTTTCATCCAACCGCCCGGCGTCAAAGTCGTAGCCGATTTCGCGGAGAATATACTCGCTAAACTGACGCTGCAGGTCGGGATCGAAGCGACGGACGAGGAAGCTCGTATCCGGTTGCGGTGCCGCCTGAATCTTGTCGAGA
>JAJZCL010000009.1:0-1918 GCA_021846165.1 Bacillota bacterium
ATTGTTGAATCTGTTGATTCATTGAAATCCATCACCCTAGGCCCTTCACTACACCTGCATATTCATGATCTGATTGTAAGCTTGAATGACCCTGTCGCGAACTTGTACTGTCAGGTTAACAGCTAACTGAGCCTGTGTAGCGGCAATCATCACATTAGCGATATTGGGTGCAGCCCCACTCGCCAAAGCGATTCCCTGCTGTTCTGCGTTTGCGTTCAGTTGATTGACTTGACCGAGTGCCTGGCTCAAAAACGACCCAAAACTCGCGGACTGGTTCCCCTGCGCGCTTGTTGTCCCAGAACTTGTCGTTGTTAACAGTTGCGATGGATTGATCGGTTGAATCGGTGTGATATTCAATGTCAAACCTACTTCCCTGTGTTATAAGTTAGTGATGGACTGCGTATCGATCGTCTTTCCCGAATTGAACGCTGTGACATTAGCCTGATACGCCTGTTGAGCCGTCATCATGTCGACCATTTCCGTTGCGATGTTCACATTTGGCATTTGCACATAGCCATTGACTGCATCCGGACTCGATGGATCGTAAACCACCTTAAACGGAGAAGGATCCTGTACAATTCCCGTCACCTGCACCCCTCCACCCGATAGTGACGAACTGCCCCCGTTCATCGCATTCGACAGAACTGATGAAAAGTTAGTAAAAGGAACCTGATTCATCACCACTTCCTCGCGGCGATAGGGACCGCCTTGTGGAGTTCTAGTTGTATTCGCGTTGGCAACGTTGTTGGCAATGACATTTAGCCACAGCCGATCAGCAGTTAGTCCAGACGCGCTAATGTTGAGACCATCAAACATACCCATCGATACATCACCCCGTGATCGCAGTTTTTAAAATTGTGAACTGATTGTTCAGTTCCTTAGCCACCGCAGCGTACTGAATTTGATTTTCCGCAAGTAAACTCATTTCTGAATCAATATTCACGTTATTGCCGTTCGCGCTTTCTGCTGTTGAGGTGTCTGTCACGACCTGCGGTTGCACATCTGCAATGTTCGGACTTGCGCTAAGATCCGCGGGACTGTTGGTATTCATTTGCAACTGCGGGGAACTACCTAGGCCAGACGACGCCAACGCCGCTTGCAAGAAAGGCTCAAACACCACCGTCTGCCTTTTGTAACCAGGGGTATTCGCGTTGGCAATGTTATTCGCGTAAACCTGCTGGCGCAATTGCCCTGCCGTTAAAGCCGCTTGCATAGCCCCCCACAATGCATTGTCAATATACGACATGATCCCCCTCCTCATGAATCCAATAAATGATTTAATTCTACAGTAAAACTAAAAAACCTTCTAAAAGACTAGCTTAAAAAAAAGCCACCAATGGCACCTTCCGTTGGTGATTGACATATTCAACTTGTTAGTGGTGTTTGACCTTCTCAAGCTGCACCAATAACTTATCATTCAGTACTTTGATAAAGGTTCCCTTCATACCAAGCGACCGTGATTCAATCACGCCCGCACTCTCCAACTTGCGTAAAGCGTTCACAATCACCGACCGGGTGATGCCGACGCGATCCGCCACTTTACTCGCCACCAGCAGGCCTTCCTTGCCTTCGAGTTCTTCAAAAATGTGTTCAATCGCTTCTAACTCACTGTATGATAACGAATCCACAGCCATTTGCACAACCGCCTTGGCTCTTGTCTCCTCTTCGATCTCGTGCGTTCTTGAATGCAGAATCTCCATCCCCACAACCGTAGCGCCGTATTCCCCTAGCAACATATCCTCTTCCGTAAAAGCGGTATTAAACCTTGTGAAAACGAGCGTTCCTAATCTTTCACCGCCGCCAATCACAGGAATGATCGTGGTGAACTTGTCCTTAAACTCATCGATCACATATTTAGGAAAGACGGTAAACGGCTCTTCATCTCGCACGTTGGCCTCCATCGCGTCATAACGAAGCA
>JAJZCL010000009.1:1928-14751 GCA_021846165.1 Bacillota bacterium
TCATCATACCCAATCATCTGTTTATATTCCTGCACAATCGCAAAACCAAGAATTTTCCCGGATCGCGATAACACAAAAATGTTCGCGGCAAGCACATCACACAGCACCTCGGCCATTTCCACAAAATCCACATATTGTCCGGCCCGTTGTAATAAACGGTTGATCCGCCTCGTTTTCGTCAACAGTTCCATACAAACTCCTCCTTAAATTTACTGTCTATTTTGCGATCTACAAAATATAGCGGCTCAAATCTCGATCGCGCACGATGGAACCCAGTTTTTCTTCAACATACTGCGGAGTGATGACCACTTCTGTATGACCGATATCCGGTGCCGCGAACAGCAGTTCTTCGAGTACCCGTTCTACCAAGGTGTGCAGGCGGCGGGCGCCAATGTCTTCCGTGGAGGCGTTAACTTCGGTCGCGATTTCCGCCAATTTGCGCACGGCTTCCTTTGCAAACTTCACATCCACGCCCTCTGTTTGCATGAGGGCAACGTACTGCGTGAGCAACGCCTGTTCCGGTTCGATCAGGATTTTTTCAAAATCATCTGCACTTAAGCTGGATAATTCAACGCGAATCGGGAACCGCCCTTGAAGTTCAGGAATCAGATCAGACGGTTTCGCCATATGAAATGCACCCGCCGCAATAAAGAGAATGTGATCTGTTTTGACTGGTCCATGCTTTGTCATCACCGTAGATCCTTCGACGATCGGAAGAATGTCCCTTTGCACGCCCTCCCTAGAAACATCAGCACCGCCTCTGTTATTGGCGGCGGCGATTTTATCAAATTCGTCAATAAAGATAATCCCCGCCTGTTCGGTTCTGCGCACTGCTTCTGACAAAACATCGTCCATATCGAGCAGCTTTTGCGCCTCTTCCACCTGCAAAAGCTTCTTCGCCTCCGCCACGCTCACACGACGCGTTTTTTTTCGCTTGGGCATGAGGTTTCCCATCATTTCCTGCAAATTTCCAAGACCCTCAACGCCAATCCCAGGTATGAATCCAAAGCCTTGCACAGCCTGATCTTCCACCTGCACTTCGATCATTCGATCGTCGAGTTGACCCGAAAGCAACTTCTGACGAATGGCCTCTCGTTGCTGTTTGACCGCATCAGACGCCTCCCTGCGTTCATCCTTATTTTGAAACCATGCTTCAAGCGGATTGGTAAACGCCCGTTCTCGGCTCGGTTCCGGCACTAGCGCCTCCAGCAACCGTTCTGTGACCAACTCCTGCGCGTGTGCCGACACGCTGTCCATGCGCTCCGCCTTGATCGTTCGAATTCCAGTTTCGACAAGATCCCTGATCATCGAATCGACATCTCGACCCACATACCCAACTTCCGTAAATTTCGTCGCTTCCACTTTCAAAAACGGCGCTCCCGTCAATTTGGCGATACGTCGCGCAATCTCCGTTTTGCCGACACCCGTCGGTCCAATCATCAAGATGTTTTTCGGGGTCACTTCATCCCGCAGATCTCCAGGCAATCGCGACCGTCGATAGCGGTTGCGAAGGGCAATCGCCACCGCTTTTTTCGCTTCACTCTGACCGATCACATACTTGTCAAGTTCCTTAACCATCTGACTCGGCGACATGTGCTGAAGAAAAACGTCCTTATTCATCTCTCATACTTCCTCGACGGTAATATGTTGGTTTGTATATACACAAATTTCCGCTGCAATTTCCAATGCACGCCTTGCAATTTCTTTAGGCGGTAAATCCGCATGACGCGCAAGCGCTCGACCTGCGGCCAAGGCGTAAGCGCCACCCGATCCGATCGCGCATATCCCGTCATCCGGCTCGATCACCTCGCCAGTGCCCGAAATGAGCAGCAAGTTGTCTTTTGACATCGCGATCATCATGGCCTCTAGCTTGCTGAGCATGCGATCCGTCCGCCACAGTTTCGCAAGTTCCACCGCTGCGCGCGGAACGCTGCCATGAAACTCTTCGAGCTTCTGTTCGAATTTTTCGAGTAATGTGAGCGCATCGGCAACGCTGCCGGCAAACCCTACAATGACACGATCATGATAGACGCGTCTCACCTTGCGCGCCGTCGCCTTCATGACCATGTTCTGACCAAAGGTGACCTGACCGTCACCCGCGATCGCACCTCCGCTTTCCGTGCGAACGGCGAAGATCGTAGTCGCATGAAAATCCGCCATGACACCCTCCGTTTTATGCGCGCGGGTGCGCGGACTCATACACGTTGAGCAGGTGTTCGCGCGCCGTATGCGTGTAAATTTGGGTTGAAGAAAGGCTCTGATGTCCCAGCAATTCTTGAACGACCCGCAAATCAGCGCCCCCTTCCAGCATGTGCGTCGCAAAACTGTGCCGAAATGTATGGGGCGTCACATGCTTGTGCAAGGCCAGTTCCTGAACATAGCGGTCAATCGACCTGCGCACCGACCGGTCACTCAACCGGGTGCCGAAACGATTCACAAACAGCGCTTGTTCCCGATCACGAACCAGGCGCGGTCTCCCTCGTTCAAGGTAGGCCTCAAGCGCCATTGCCGCCTGATTGCCAAACAGCGCCACGCGCTCCTTGTTGCCCTTGCCGATCACGTAGAACGCGCCAGCTTGCGGTCGCACCTGCTCAACATCGAGTCCGACGCACTCCGATACGCGCAGTCCTGTCGCATAAAGCAGTTCCAGCAACGCGCGATCACGCAGACCGATGGGTTGATCAAGACGCGGAACCAAAAGCAGCTGGTGCATTTCTTCGACATACAAGAATGCAGGCAAGCGCCGATCCAGGCGCGGCCCATGCAAATGACCCGCGGGCGTTGATTCCAACTTGCGCATTCTCGTCATGTAACGATACAACATACGAATTGCGCTCAGCTTTCGCGCAATCGTCGACTTGCTCGCATCGTTGCTGTAAATTTTTCCCAAATAAGAACGGATCCTATGAGGAGTCACCTGTTCGGGCGCCACATCTACTGTCGCCGCAAACGCGAGTAGATCACTGCGATACGAAGCAATCGTATTCGGCGAATAGTTTTTTTCAAAAAATAGCGACTCTAAATACTCATTGATTATTTGATTCCATGCTGCGGTTTTTGCGTCACTGTCTTGATCCATATCGTGTCACCCCTGTCGAATGAAGGTTCTTGCACACGAACGCAACCGTATCGTAACACCAACCTAAGCTGACTTCAAGAATAAATGTGTGTTTTTTCGATAAAATTCAGAATTATTTCTAAAGATCTTTGGACAATCATTTGATTTTTTTCTTTTTTGCTTTTTACCTTCTGCTCAATCGCAGGCAAAAGTCCAAACGTAACGTTCATTGGCTGAAAGTACCTGGCGTCTGCCTGCGTGATATAATGTGCCAAACTGCCGATGGCGGTTTCCCGGGGGAATGCGACTGGTTGATCGCCAAGCGCCATTCTCGCCGCATTGACCCCCGCAACCAAGCCAGAAGCGGCCGATTCCACATACCCTTCAACACCCGTCATTTGTCCCGCGAAAAAAAGATCGTCCCGCTCAGTCGATTGATAAGTGGATCGAAGCGCTTTGGGCGAGTTCAGGTAGCTGTTGCGGTGCATGACCCCATAGCGAACAAACTCCGCCCGAGCTAGACCGGGAATCAATCGAAACACCCTCTTCTGTTCGCCCCACTTGAGGTGCGTTTGAAAGCCCACAAGGTTATACAGCGTTGCCGCCCCGTTGTCCTGCCTAAGTTGAACCACCGCATACGGCAATCGTCCCGTGCGGGGATCCGGCAGTCCGACCGGCTTCATAGGGCCAAACAGCAGGGTTTGCCTGCCCCGAGCCGCCATCACCTCAATCGGCATGCAACCTTCAAAATAGATTTCTTTTTCAAACTCTTTCAAGGGAGCGGTTTCGGCATTCACAAGCGCGTCGTAAAAAACTTCAAACTCGCTTTCGGTAAGCGGACAGTTCAGATATGCCGGTTCGCCTTTGTCGTAGCGCGAGGCCAAATACACGTTGCTCAAATCAATACTGTCGCGCTCCACAATCGGCGCTGCCGCATCATAGAAATAAAACGTTTCTTCTCCCGTCAACCGCGCAATGTCAGCAGCGAGCGCCGCTGACGTCAAAGGACCGGTTGCGATGACGGCAAGCCCAGCCGGAACCGCTGCGACCTCCTGTCGCCTCACCTCAATCAGCGGATGTTGCGATAACTGATCGGTGATCGCCTGGCTGAACGCATCGCGATCCACTGCAAGCGCACCGCCAGCCGGTACGGCGTTTTGATCTGCTGTGCGCACGATCAGTGAATCCAGTCGACGCATTTCCTCTTTAAGAAGCCCCACCGCATTCGTAAGCGCTGCGGCACGCAGGCTGTTGGAACACACCAGTTCGGCAAAACGACTCGTCTGGTGAGCAGGAGTGGGCTTCACCCCGCGCATCTCATACAATGTCACGCGCACTCCGCGCTTGGCAATCTGCCATGCGGCTTCCGACCCGGCCAGCCCTGCGCCTACCACGATCACTGCATCAGCATGCGCCAATTCTCCCTTCACCTCGTTCCTCATACGCCTTTACTACGAACGACTGTTCTCACACGCCGGGTTTGAACACACTTCCTTTTCCTTATCAGATTTGCCTTTTTTCTTAACCACCATGGGTTCGTGGCAAACAGCGCACAGTTGTCCGGTGGGTCTGTCCCAAAGCACGTAATTACACGCCGGGTAACCTGAACACCCGTAAAACAGCTTGCGCTTTTTGCCGCGCCGCTCAACAATCGGACTTCCGCAATGAGGGCAGTCAATGCCGACGTGCTTTAAGATGGGCTTGGCGTTGCGGCACTCGGGAAATCCCGGGCACGCCAAAAACTTGCCAAAACGACCGTGCTTATAGACCATTTGACGACCGCATTTTTCGCAGTACTCGTCAGCGTACTCGTCTATAAGCTGAACATTTTCCATGCCTTCTTCCGCCGTTTGCAGGTACGCCTCCAAATTGCGGTAAAAAACGTCCAGCATGTTCACATAGTTTTGCGATCCTTCTTCCACATCGTCAAGTTGCTGCTCAAGTTGCGCCGTGAAATCAGCATCGACAATCGTGGGAAAAAACTCCTTCATCAGATCCACGACAATCTCGCCAAGTTCAGTCGGCACAAACCGCTTGCTTTCAAGTAATACATACCCGCGCTTCTGGATGACATCGATGGTGGGCGCGTACGTACTGGGTCTTCCGATCCCAAGTTCTTCCATTGATTTGACAAGTCGAGCCTCCGAATAACGCGGCGGGGGTTGGGTAAAGTGTTGTTCAGGATGCGGCTTTGGACGCGGTTGCAACACAAGCCCCTCAACGAGCGCAGGTAACATGCGATTGTCCTCGTCCTGATCATCCTGACCTTCAATGTACAATTTCATAAATCCGGGAAACTTCACCTTTGACCCGTTCGCGCGGAACAGTGCGTCTCCTCCAACGATATCGACCGTCATCGTGTCAAGCACCGCCGCCTCCATCTGGCTAGCCACAAAACGTTCAAAGATTAAACGGTAAAGACGCAATTGATCGCGCGACAGAATGTCCTTAAGTTGATCCGGATGCCTGTCTAGCGCGGTGGGACGAATCGCCTCATGAGCGTCCTGAGCGCCTTTTTTGGCGGCATACTGACGCACGCTTGTCGGCACGTACGCCTTGCCGTACGTGTTATCAATGTAAGCGCTCGCCTCTGCCCGCGCACTGTCCGAGATGCGTGTTGAATCGGTGCGCATGTAAGTGATCAGACCGACCGCGCCCACCCCTGGCATATCGATGCCTTCATATAGTTGTTGGGCGACAGCCATCGTCTTTTGCGTGCGAAACCCGAGTTTTCTAGCCGCTTCCTGCTGCAAACTACTGGTCGTAAAAGGCGGAGCGGGATTGCGCCTGCGCTCGCTCGCCTTGACCCGCACAACGGTAAATTCCTTACCCTCAATGCGGCCCAAAAGCTCGTTCACATCGTCTTGCGACTGCAACTCCAGCTTCTCTTCACCGTATCCATAAAACTGCGCGGTGAACTTTTCTCCCTGATGTTCGCACAAAATGGCGACCGTCCAGTACTCTTCAGGAACAAAGGCGCGAATTTCCCGCTCTCGATCGACGATAAGACGAACAGCCACCGATTGTACGCGTCCCGCCGACAAGCCGCGCTTCACCTTTTTCCAAAGCAACGGACTGATGCGATACCCGACGAGTCGATCCAGAATCCTGCGCGCCTGTTGCGCATGCACCAAATCCATGTTGACGGAGCGCGGATTCTTGAATGCGGCCTTCACCGCATCCTTCGTGATCTCGTTAAACACGACGCGAACGGGTTGCAAAGGATCGATGTCTAGGCTTTTCGCGAGGTGCCAAGCGATCGCTTCCCCCTCACGATCAGGGTCAGCCGCCAA
Source organism: Bacillota bacterium (assembly GCA_021846165.1). Lineage (GTDB taxonomy): Bacteria > Bacillota > Bacilli > Alicyclobacillales > SLC66 > JAJZCL01. The sequence goes on from JAJZCL010000009.1 coordinate 8,280, forward strand.
ATACACCGCTTTTACTTTCTTACTTGACTCTTTCAGTTGCTTTAATATATCACCTTTACCGCGAATTGTAATATACTTAGGTTCAAATTGATGGTCAACGTCAACGCCCAACTGGCTTTTCGGCAAATCCCTCACATGCCCCATCGACGCCTTGACGACGTACTTGTCTCCCAAATACTTCTTAATTGTTTTTGCCTTTGCTGGCGATTCCACAATCACAAGATAATCCGCCACTTGGCCCCTCCTTGACTCTCGTGGGTTCACCAAATAATAGCACTGCAGCGTGAAACAATGCAAATCAAGCGAGCGTATAGCGTCCGTCCGCCGACCTTCTCACCTTGCCTTCGAGTTCCAGTTCCCCCAAGCGAATCCCCAGCTCTGTCACGTTTAGCATTCCTAATAAAGTATGCAACTCCATCAAAGATTTCACACCAAGCGCAAGTTCCGCACAAATTCTTTGCTCCCATTCATCTTCAACCTCGCGATCGTCAGCAGTGGATGCGTTTTGTATCGGGAGCAGACCCAGGTTCTCCGCCAGGTACGCAAACGAATAAAGCGGGATGGCACCATCCATCAACAATTCGTTCGTTCCCTGCGATACCGTGCTGTAAATGGAACCTGGAACCGCATACACATCGCGATTTTGCTGCACCGCATACGCCGCCGTGATGTGAGCGCCGCTGCGCTTGCCCGCCTCCACCACAACAAGCGCTTTTGCAAGTCCGCTGATGATGCGGTTGCGAACGGGAAAATACGCCCTGTGCGGCTGTGTATGCGGCAAATACTCACTGATGATCGTGCCGCCGGCGGACAGTATCTCGCTTGCGAGGCGCTGATTGGCACTCGGGTAGATCCTGCTCACCCCCGATCCCAGCACGGCGATCGTGTAGCCATTCGCGATGAGCGCTCCTTTATGGGCAGCAGCGTCAATGCCAAGAGCCAACCCAGATACGATAGGGACGTCATACTGTGACAAATAAGCGGCAAGGTCTTTTGCAACTTTAATCCCATACGAGGTGGCTTTGCGCGTTCCTACCACCGCCACACCCGGATTCACGCGCGGACGTTCACCGAGGTAGAACAGAGCCACGGGAGGCAGGTGAATGTGCCGCAATAGTGGCGGGTAATCATGGTCATGGATCATCATCACCCCGATGCCTTGCTCGCGAACAAGCTTAATCTGCTCCCACGCCGAATTGTTGCTAAATGTTTTTGCAATGTCCTCCGCCATCGCGCGCGTCACTTGAAAGCGCATCCAGTCGTCAACTGACAGGCTGCTCGCCGCACTCCAATCATTGACGAGCGCGTACAATCGATTGGCAATCACAAGTCCAATTCCCGGCACCGCCAAAAGCGTGATCCAAACCGCCAACTGTGCGTCTTGCATACTCTCTCACCATTCCTTTTAGAATGGCACCAAGTTTCGCACAGTCTTCGTGATACTGCCACTTCTATCGAATCATATCTGCCACAAAAGAACACCGGTCTGAAAATTCCAGACCGGCAGTTCCCCGTGACCATGTTACGTTAGTTTTTGCATTTATCCAGTAAGTTACGTTCTTCCAGAACCTTGTACAGTGTCGAACCCATTTCCGACGGCGTGTCCGCCACGCGAATCCCTGCCGCTTCCATTGCCGCCACTTTCTCTGCCGCCGTTCCCTTCCCACCGGAAATGATCGCACCAGCATGTCCCATACGCTTGCCAGGCGGCGCGCTGCGTCCCGCGATGAAGCCGGCGACTGGCTTTTGCATGTGTTCCTTCACGTAATTGGCCGCATCTTCTTCCGCGCTACCGCCAATTTCACCGATCATGATCACCGCTTCGGTTTCTGGATCCTGATTGAACATCGTGAGAACATCGACAAAATTAGTGCCATTAACCGGGTCGCCGCCAATGCCGACCGCCGTCGACTGCCCGATGCCAAGCTGTGTCAACTGGTGTACCGCTTCGTAAGTGAGCGTGCCACTGCGACTGATGACGCCAACGTGACCACGCTTGTGAATATACCCTGGCATGATTCCAATTTTGCACTCGTCTGGTGTGATGACGCCCGGACAGTTCGGTCCAATCAGCCGAGAAGACGTATTCTCCAAATAGCGCTTGACATTCACCATATCAAACACAGGAATTCCTTCCGTGATGCAGATGATCAATTCGATCCCCGCATCCGCCGCTTCCATGATGGCATCGGCCGCAAAAGCAGGGGGAACATAGATCACAGACGCATTGGCGCCCGTTTCTTTTACGGCTTGTTCGACTGTGTTAAAAACAGGCAAGCCCTCGATCGTCGTGCCGCCTTTGCCGGGCGTTGTTCCACCGACCATCTTCGTACCGTATGCGATCGCCTGCTTGGTATGGAACAAGCCCGTCGCTCCGGTGATCCCCTGCGTGATCACCCGTGTATTCGCATTGACAAGAATACTCACGAACAAAACCTCCTAGCCGACTAGTTGAATAATCTTTTGCGCCGCTTCCGCCAGTGAATCCGCCGAAACGATGTTCAGCCCGGACTCGCCCAATATTTTCTTGCCAAGATCGACGTTCGTTCCTTCAAGGCGCACCACCAGCGGCCGCTCCAGACCAACCTGACGCGCCGCCGCCACAACGCCGCTGGCGATGACATCGCACTTCATAATGCCGCCAAAAATATTGACGAGAATGCCCTTGACCCCTTCGTCAGCGAGAATAATCTTAAACGCTTCGGTCACCTTTTCCTCCGACGCGCCGCCACCCACATCCAAGAAATTGGCGGGTTCGCCGCCATAAAACTTAATCGTGTCCATGGTGGCCATCGCGAGTCCAGCGCCGTTCACCATGCAGCCAATGTTGCCGGACAGCGCTATGTAGCTGAGTTCATACTTTGACGCTTCGACTTCGCGCGGGTCTTCTTCGTCCAAGTCACGCAATTCCAAAATGTCTTTATGGCGAAACAGTGCGTTATCGTCAAAATTCAGTTTGGCGTCAAGCGCCATCACATTGCCGTCACCTGTGACCACGAGCGGGTTGATCTCGGCGATAGAGCAGTCTTTGTCCACAAACACCTGATACAAACCCACCATAAACTTCACGGCTTTATTCACAAGCGCGTCTGGGATGCCAATGGCATAGGCCAGCTTTCTTGCTTGAAAACCCTGTAAACCGACCGCAGGATCAATCGCTTCGCGGAAAATTTTTTCGGGGGTTTTGGCGGCCACCTCTTCAATCTCCATGCCGCCTTCCGCAGAGGCCATCATCACTACGCGACCAATGCTTCGATCAAGAACAAGACCGATGTAGTATTCCTTCTTGATGTCTGTCAGCGCTTCAATCAGCAAGCGCTTGACTAACTTGCCTTCTGCACCTGTTTGGTGCGTGACCAGCACCTTGCCAAGCAGTTCGCTGGCGTGGGTCTTCGCTTCTTCCACACTGCGCGCGAGTTTCACGCCGCCCGCTTTGCCGCGGCCACCTGCGTGAATTTGCGCCTTCACCACGGCCTTGCCGTCAAAACGCTTCGCCACCGCGACCGCTTCGTCAACAGAAAACGCCACTTCCCCGTCTGGAACCGCAACCCCGTATTGGCGAAGTACCGCTTTGGCCTGATATTCGTGTATGTTCATGTGACTTCCCTCCAACATCCATCAGTAACATGTAACGCCCAACCTAAGTGTTCCCCCTGTATAAAGATAGACTACTCAAAGCTGGAATTCAACATATTCACGCATACGTATTCAGGCAACTTGGTGGAAGCTGCACAAGCGGCTTTCGAACTCCTATCAACTTCAAGAACTATCCTAAGCTTTATCGACACTGATCTGATCGGTCCGCTATAATCATTTTGACGGCGGAAAAGGAATGCTCCAGTCATTCAACCTGGCGATTCAGAAGCAACCGCCGGATGGCGGTGTTTCTTTTGCAGGGGAGGCAACGAGATGTTTGCGGAGATTTCCAGTGTGTCATTGTTCGGTCTTCATGGCATCAAAGTAGGAGTAGAGGCGGATATTCAGTCGGGATTGCCTTCTTTTGAAATCGTCGGTTTGCCGGCATCCGCCGTGCGCGAGGCGAAAGAACGGGTGCGCTCCGCGATCCTGAACAGCGGCTTTGAGTGGCCGCGCTCACGCATCACCGTCAGCTTAACCCCTGCGGATTTTCGCAAAGAGGGAAGCGGGATGGATCTGCCGATCGCCGTCGCCATCCTGGCTTCGTCCGAACAGATCCTCCCCGTTAACAAGCATGCGGTGTTGCTGGGAGAATTAGCTCTTGACGGAACGGTCAGAGCCTTTCGCGGCCTTTATGCGGCTGCCAGTTTTGCCGTTGAAGCGGACAGTCCGCTGGTGATCATGCCAGAGAGTGACGATGAAGACGCGTTAGCTTCCTCCACTTTGTTGACCGTCATCAATCTGACGGAAGCGATTGCCGCTCTGCAAGGGCGATTTCCCCCAAAACGCCAAGCTGTTGTTCGTACACCAGAAGCATCAAGCGGTACCGGCATGGATTACAGCGAAGTCATGGGTCACGAAACCGTGAAAAGAATCTTGGAGATCGCCGCCGTGGGGCGTCATCACCTAATCATGTACGGTCCCCCAGGCAGCGGCAAGACCATGCTGGCGGAACGACTCACCAGTATTCTGCCGCCCCTTTGCCCAACGGAGCGCTCAGAGGTTAAGAAAATCTACAGCGTCGCTGGTTTTCCGTATTCTGACGGATATGAGCGCCCATTTCGGTCGCCGCATCACACCATCAGCGTCAGTGGATTGTTGGGCGGAGGATCCATGCCGCGCCCTGGCGAAGTAAGCCTTGCACACCATGGCGTGCTGTTTTTGGACGAATTGCCCGAGTTCTCAAGAAGGGCGATTGAAGGGTTGAGGCAGCCTCTTTCCACCGGCGAAATCACGATCAGCCGTGCGCTGTACAGTTATACATTTCCAAGCCACTTCCAACTCATCGCCGCCTTGAACCCGTGCCCATGCGGGTACTATGGATCCTCAGACCACCCCTGCACATGCAGCCAGCAAAGCGTCGAACAGTATCAAAAAAAGCTTTCTAATCCGATCCTCGATCGCATCGACCTCTCCATATGGGTGGATACCGTACAAATCATGAACATTTTGGGTTCTTCCCCATCTGCTGTAGCGACATCCACCGCGATACGCGAGCGGGTAATCAAGGCGCGATCCTTTGCCGCTATGTCTGAACGGGAGCGCGATGTTCAGAAAGTCGTAGGCGTCCATCGAATTCAGCGCATGGCAATGGACAGCGACGCGACCGCCGCCTTAATTCGCTTTGCCGACTCCCGCCACATGTCAATGAGAGCGGTTGACAAGCTCGCGGGAGTCGCAAGAACGATCGCCGATATGGAAGAATCGGAATGGATTCGCAAAGAACACCTTTATGAATCGATGCAATACCGCATTCTACAAGCAGGCGAACAGCTTGAACACTCTTCTTAAAAGATGATCCCGAATGGCTGGCAAGCGCGGGTGTCAACCAACCTTCAGGATTCAAAATTTTAGGTTAGCGTTTTTTTGCCGTTGTCTGATTCACCTTTTTTGCGTCTTTTTTCTTTCCAAAATTAACTAAGTTACCCAATTTTCCGATGCCAGGCGTTGGTAAGGGGTTGTTCTTTTTCATCATGTCCCCTTTTTTCATTTGTTGCTTGACCATTTGCAATTGCCTTGGCGAGAGGTTCATGCCCATCTTGCGCGCCATTTGCACGATCTCTTTGTCATCCATCTGCATCTTGGTCACACTGCGACGCAAGTACCATACCCCAATCGCAAACCCGGCAACCACGCCGATTATCAAACCAACCGCCAGCATCACCCATGAAACCCAATTCACTATCGTACATCCTCTCTGCGTTCATATGTATTCAGACTGTATTCACAAGACTCCCGGATAATGAACCAACTTCGGTTCACCTCCCGGCATGGGAAGATGAACCAGCACCACATCGATGCGAACGCCTTCAATCCCTGTCAATTCAGGTGGTCGACCATACCACTCGGCGAGCAAGCGCAATCGCTTGCGTTTGCGCTCATCAATGGAATCCGCCGTCCAACTGAACGACACGGCCTCCGTATCCCCCTGACGGGATCGCACTTCGACGAACACCAGCGTATCGCCGTCCTGCATGACGGCGTCCACCTCGCCCCGCCGTACGCGCCAGTTCCGCTCTATGCATCGATACCCCAGACCCTCAAGGTACTCAATCGCCAAGTCTTCCCCTAGTCGCCCTTTCATCTTACGCCCATCGACAGATTTTCGCCATAGCTCGGCAGAATCTTTCTGCAATGCGCGAACGGGGGCAAATGTCATCCGGTGAATGGGGCACGGCCCGTACAGTTCCAACGCGCGCAGGTGTTCCTTGGTTCCATACCCCATATGGCAAGAAAAACCATACAACGGATAATGCTCGTCATACTTCCGCATCAAGCGATCCCTAGTCACCTTTGCGACAATCGACGCCGCCGCGATCGATTGGCTCAGCGCATC
>JAJZCL010000009.1:14761-32842 GCA_021846165.1 Bacillota bacterium
GTGAACAATTTTTCGCTGCGAATACGGAAGATCCCGCAAAGTCATTCCGTCCACCACAACCAGATCAGGAGTGTGGGTGAGTTCACTCAGCGCCTTTTTCATCGCCATGTGCGTCGCCTGCAAAATATTGTAACGATCGATCACATGGTGATCAACAATCCCCACGCCAATATCGATGGCCTGATCGGTCAACACAGCAAACGCTTTGTCGCGCTCATTCACACTCAGTTTTTTGGAATCGAAAAAAGGCCCGATTGCGACGTCTGCAGGAAAAATCACCGCCGCTGCCACCACAGGACCCGCGAGTGGCCCTCTTCCCGCTTCGTCTATCCCACAAATCATGGTGCCAAATTCTTTTCGCAACGCCTGATCAAACTCCCAGACCTTTCGAAACGCTTCTTCTTTTTTGACGCTCATGTCACACCGTCTACCTTACACATTCTCTTCCGGTCGATCAAAACTGATTCGCCCCATCTTACCCGTTTGCACGTCGCGCAGCAATTTTTGCGCAGCCTGTTCTAGATTAGGCAGACCGCCCGGCAAAATGGCGCCGCGCTGGATGGCGATTTGCGCAAACAAACGCTCACTTGACACCTCTAGATCCTCAAGTCGATAACGTTCTAACAGTCGCTCGGGATAGGTGTCGCGCAGCCACTCAATCAGGTTGACCGCCAGTTCCTCTAGCGGCAGAATCGTTGACTCGATCGCGCCCGACCAAGCCAAGCGCAACGCGACGCTGCGATCCTCAAATTTGGGCCACAAAATTCCCGGCGTATCCAGCAGTTCAAACTCCTTGCCGACCTTGATCCATTGCTTTTGCCTCGTCACACCAGGTTTATCACCCGTCTTGACGGCACTGCGTCGGGCAAGGCGATTGATCAACGATGACTTGCCTGCATTGGGAATTCCGATCACGAGGGCGCGGACGGTGGGTCTGTGAATGCCTTTGGCCGCCAGCCTTTGCAGTTTGGGTTCCGCAAGAGTGGCGGCAGCGGCGATCAGTTCTTTCATCCCTGTTCCCCGCAGCGTGTCGATGGCGACCGCCCTCAACTCAGAGTGACGATGGTAGTTTTGCACGAACCGCTCCGTGACATCGGGGTCTGCCAAATCGACTTTAGCGAGGGCAAGCACGGTAGGCTTTTCCCCGACCCGCGCCGCCATCATGGGATTGCGACTCGACTCTGGCAAACGCGCGTCCAACACTTCAATGACCACATCGACTAGCTTCAGGCTCTCCGAAACCTCCCGCGCCGCCTTAGCCATATGCCCCGGGTACCACTGGATGCTCACCGTTTTGACCTCCCGCATGCAAATAAAGAAACGGGAACCTGGATGCCCAAGTCCCCGCCCACACTTCCAGCTTATCGAATTTCCTTGATTCTGGCCGCCTTGCCCCGTAAACTGCGCAGATAATAAAGCTTCGCACGCCTTACCTTGCCGCGGCGCATCACTTCGATCTTATCGATCTTTGGCGTATTCTTCGGAAAGGTTCGTTCGACTCCAACGCCATACGACACTTTGCGAACCGTGAAGGTTTCACTGACCAAGGTGCCCCTGCGCTTAATCACGACTCCTTCAAAAACCTGAATCCGCTCTCTCGAACCTTCACGCACCTTGACGTGAACCCTCAGCGTATCGCCCGGGCGAAACTTAGGAAAATCTGACCGCAACTGCTGTTCGGACACTTCTCTTACTAATGGATGCAAAATCCTTCTCCTCCCAACAGACGTTCTTACGCATGCGCAGCGGACCGTCTTGATAACAGCCGATAGTATAACACACTGATCATCAAAACGCCAGTTCAAGGCTTTTCGATTTGCGCGACCAAGCCACTCGGAATCCCAATCACTGTGTTTTGTGCGTTATAATTGAAAAACAGTTCCGTCGCGTTCATCGATTCCGTTCCAACCCCTTGAATTCCCACGGTTGACTGCACCTCGATCTGCCGCAACAACCCGTCATTGGCATCGACCCACACGGTATACAGCGACTCTTGGGGTTTGACCAGCTTACCGCCCCCAATTAACGAACCTAAATCAAGCGTCTTAAACTGATACACGTTGCACAACCACGAAACCACCGTTTGTTGAGGCAACTGATAGACGACCTGCGGCGGATTTTTGGCAATGGCGTCAAACAAAGACTGCCAAGGCCGCAAATCCGTAATGGGAGTCATCGGTTTCCATCTGTTGCCGTCTTCATAGTAAGCAAATGCACCGTTTTGATAGAGTGGATAATTGTTGCCGCCGATCGTTTCATCCATCGAAATTTGAACGGGGGATGACGCCGTCGGCAGAACAATCGTTCCATAAAAATCCACAGATCGCACGTTTCTTTCGGTAGTTTCCTGAATCTGAGCCTTGACTTGATAATTTTGCAAAGTGGACATGCTGTGGATGGCGTTTTCCACCTGTTGCAAACCCTGCGGCGCCACCGTTCGTTCGATCACGGACTGCCTCATCAAGGCAGGGTTGGAAACAAGATTTCCACAACCCGCCAACAGCACGGCGCCGCCAGCCAATGCGGCAATGACTGCGGATATTTTTCCCTTTCTCACCCCGCACTTCTCCTTCCCGCTCGACGAATGACGGCAACCACCAAAGCCAATACATACCCGCCAATCAACAAATCAAATAATGGCACTTTCTCTGCTCCCAAAAGCATAATTTCCTGGTGGTCGTAAACCGACATGAGCAATTGCGGTTGGCTGCCCGCCGCCACGTAGGCAGTCTGCACATTGACCAGATTGCCGTGGTAAACGCGAAAGCGATTGACCAATTGATGATGTTCATACACATAGCCGCCCAGGTAACGAATTGGCGAAGCGCTGACCAAACTAGGCGAATTGGCGATAATCAAATCGCCATGCGGTTGCGGATACACCGACTCAAAACGGAATGTACCCCTACTGCTGTACCATAAAACACTCCACTTTCCGGCCGCCGTCAGTTGCACGATTTGCGCCGGCACAGTATTAATCAAAAGTTGATCGGTTCCATTGCCAAGAACGTCGGCAAACACAATGTCGCTGGTGAGTGGATGCGTGTAACTGCCGTTCAGAGTCGCAATCAACCGCGGTTGACTCGGCGGCAACGAAACCACCTGGATCAGGTTGTTGCCCTCGACCACAACGCAAGGCGACGCAAGTTGTGCCTTTGGCAACAAGGGATACACGCCCAAGATGGCAACGCCTTGCGTTTTGACGCGAACCGCATGACGATCATACTGACCCGTCAGCCAACCGTTTTGTAACGTAAACCCTTGCATTTGGTCAATCGGGCTGCGTCCGGTCAGTTGCTGCCAGTTACCTGCCTCCACCTGCGCTGTTTTAACACTGAGATTGGCCAAATCAGACGCCATCTCCCCAGGGCTGAGCAGCATGGACAACAACTCGCCCGGCGCTGCGGACAGCGTAAAATACATTCGGCTGTTACCAGCAATATTCAGAAAGTGACTCGTGCTAAAGGGAAAGTCTGAACTCCCTAATTGATCATACGACACCTTGGACAACTGCTGCGGGGTCGCAAAGCTGGTGTGGTAACGCAAGCGTCCCGGTTGCACCGTAATCAAGTCGTAGGAGTGTTGAATTTCGACAAGGGCATTCTGAAATTGCGGATTCCCATTTTGAGCCATGTCGTCAATCAGCGTTTGCGCTTCTTCCTTAAAAGGTTTATGCGCCTGCAGCGTGAGTATCGTTTGCTCACCTGGACGGGTTTGAGAAGGAATCGTCGTAAGCGGCAAGCTTGGCACCTGCGCGTCTTGACTCGCCAGGTGGCCAATATAATCGACGCTGAAATGGGATAACGCCGACACACTGTCTTGCGGCACCCAGATCTCAAACCCCGTTAGCACCAAGATAACGAGAAAAAGGCGAACGACTTTTTGCCCCGTCAGGATCTTGCCAAGGATGAGCGCGAGTACCGTAAACACAATCCAATCGATAATGCGCCACTTCAGCGACTGACCAGAGATGCTGCCAAGTGCAAAAAATGACAGCAAGGAGAATAAAGTGAATCGGAAGACAAACTTGCGGTCTGTTTTCGGAAAAACGAAATAAAACACCAAACTGGCCACAACCACCGCAAGTACGCCCCAGTACGAATACTGCAGCGTCCAAGCCGTAAACAACAGTTGGTAGAACAGGGAAGCCCAGAGAGCATACAGCAACAAAAAGGGGATTGAAAGCCATTTTTTCAATGCCTTATTCACTCTTGATCGCCCCCTTGCCGTAGATCAGGATCATGCTCCCCGCAAACCAAAACAAATAGTTCATCGTCGGCACTTCAAAAATTTCCTCAACAAAGTTGTGCGTCACCATCACGATAAGGGAACTGAAAATGCCAATGAACACATACCCAAGCGGGGTTTTGAAGTGGGTCTTGACGACCTTGTACACTTCTCGCAAGTAAACGACCAGCAGCGCCAAATAGGAAAAAAGCCCCAACAAGCCGGTTTCGGCAAGCGTTTTTGCATAATAATTGTCCACGTAAATCACGCCGAAAAAGCGAGACGCCACCGCTCCCCCGTACCTTCCCAGACCGGCGCCGAACCATGGGTTATTGCGCATCTGGTCATACGCATTGATCCATCTCGCGATGCGTCCGCTGTTCACCGTTTTCGCCCAGTACACTGGTGACAAAAATTGATCCAGCCGCGCATGGATCGGCGGCACAAAGAAAGCGGCCACCGCAACGATGACTGCCGCAAGGGTCAAACGCTTGTCAGCCAGCCACGTAAAGATAATCAACCCGACAAAAAACGCCAACCACGCGCCGCGAGTAAACGAAAACACCAGCGCCATCACGGCAAATACCGCCGCAAGTATGTAAAACCAGCGTTTGCCGCGGTGTTTTTCGTAAAGCGCAAACCCAAAGGCGGTTGGCGCGATAAACGCCATATAGGAACCCATAATATTAGGGCTACCGAACAGCGAGTACACGCGCGTGCGCTCGTGTTCACCAAGGTTCAACCATGAGGCTGGAATCGGCGCCGCGATCACATACTCGTACACTCCGTGCAGCGCCACCAAAAATCCAGCGAACACCATAAACTTCAACAGCGGCAAGATGTCTTCCCGCTCCACCACGTAGGGAAACAACAAAGCGAACAACATATACATGTAATCGACACGATATCCCGCCCATGCCACTTCCAGATAACCCGTATCCATCAGCACATACACGAATCCCAACACGACCACATAAATGATCATCTTATGGGTCATAAACAGCGGCCTACGATCCCCCATCAAATAGGCGCGCACGACAAACACCGCAAAGAATATCAGCAACAGCTTGTCCCATAATCCGCCGATGATGCCCCATGGATAAATATGTAGAAAGTAGTCGCTGATCGGAAACGCCGCCAACAGGTACAGCGGCCACTTCATGTGCCTCGGCAAAACGCTTTCGCCCATCATTTCACCTCGATTTGAATTCATACCGATTCATTATAGCACAGCAAAAAACATTCGCTGATGAGGGTCAGTGAATGACCATAACATTTTGGTCAGTGATCCACCCCGTTTTCCCGTTTCCATCCACAACATAATCCCAGCCGTTTGTAGGACCGCTAATCATGACTAGATAAACCCCGTTGGGAACCGTGTCTAGCGCTTGGCTGCCCGCGCTAGACTTTGACATAATCGGGACTGTGTTCCCGTATGTCACTCCAGTCACTTCCAACATGTTTTGAAGACTAACCAGGTTCCAATCCACAAAACCGGTTTGGTTGTTGGACAACTCGACTTCATCCCACCCAGGCGTATCGCCCAAAACGGAAAAATCGGCGCCTTTCGCGATATTGCCCACTGTACTTGGCGCGGTAGATGAATCGGCTGGCGCCGAATACACCGTTATGTTCTGAGTCGCCAGTCCAGTCGCTCCGGGAGGGTAGGGAAACACCAACCTCGTCGACGCCTCCGGCAACTGTTGTTGATTTGACACGCTTGCCGCATAGGGAGTGATTTCCGACATGATGCGCGCGATGCTGTTTGACCAGTATGGGTCGGTGGCGTAGTCGACGTTCATGCCGTCCAAATTAGCCCCGTTAAAAAAGGAGCCACTGCTATTTAAATAAGCGTTGCGCACGAACCAGGCTTGGAAGTTAATATCATACTCAATGGAGCGAAACGTAGCGGCCGCATTAGGATTGGTCGTATACGCCTCGTACCCAAACAGGTTGTCTCGATTTTGCGCGAAATTCGAGGTTCCCCATGCGGATTCGATAATCGCGTGCGCCAGCAGGTATTGCGCGTTCACGCCAAATTGCTGCTCCGCCTCGATAAAGTACTTGCCGGTGTTTTGCAGCACGCTGTCTGCCGCGGCGTTGCTGGCGATAAACGCATTGATCTGACTGGCCGTAAGACTCGACGACGCCATTAAATTCATGGTTCGGTACGGATTTTCCCAACTTCCTACATACACATCACCCGAAGGCTCTTCTTCATACCAGTGAATGTAATCCTCCGTCACATAGGTCTGACTCGTTGTCATGAAGGAAGGAGCGGGAGCCCACGTAATGTTCTGATTGCCCCAATGGTCAACGAGCATATTGTTTTGGACGGTAAATGTGTCGCCGTTTGGCGAGCTGACATTCGTCGGATAATTGGAAAACACCACTTGATTGGATTGCGTGTCGATCACCTGCGCGTGATCGAGGGTTTTCGCAAAAGCGATCGCAGACTGCTGGGTATTGAATGATCGCACCAGTTGTAAGTAACGATACACGCCATACGCGCCTGCCGACGACCACACCACCTGGTTGGTACTGATCTGAATCACCACGGCGCCGTTGACCGTTTGGGCATAGGCAATCGCTGACGCTTCATCCACGAAGGACTGCACCTGTTGCGTCCCGACTTCGACAACGTAATTCGGCATATTGGAATACACCGTTTGCTGTGTGGAAATGTCCTCCACTGTCGCGTTGGTCAGGGTTTCCGCATACGTGATCGCATCGCTTTCGTAAGCAAATTGTTTGATCAAAATTCCGTTTTGGTAGACATCGTATTGCGGTATATTGTTCCATACAACGCCCCCCGTCGAATTGTCGATCACCTCGCTTAGCGCGTTCTGCTCGGCGTAGGACTGCGCTTGCGCTTCGGTCGCAAACGACTGTGCAAACTGTCCGTTCACCATCACCTGATAGGCGGCTTGCCAAATGGTTTGGCCACTCGCCATGCTCAGCACGCTGCCGCTGGGAATTGCTGAAGCCGCATTCAACGCATCGGTCAGCGACTGGTACGGCGCTGGAGAAGCGCCGCCCTCGACGATAAAGTTCCCGTTTGTACTGGACCATACCACCGCACCAGTGACCTCATTCACCACATACGCGTTGCCATTCTGATTGGCAGCGCTGACCGCGCCACTGTAAGTGGAAAACGCCTGCGGCGATAGGGGGCTTGATCCGTTTAGTGGCAAGGTTTCGACAAGATACGGATCGACCATATTATCAAAAACCACTTGATCCGTACTCACATCGACGACAACCGCATTCGTTTGAGCTTTACCCCAATTGACGGCGGCGGATAGATTAGAAAACGTGTCGGTCATCACACTTTGATTGGCTAATGCACAGGCATAATAAGGCAGACTATACACCGAACTCGTCCTCGCCACACTGTGTACCGTACGGGTAGTCACCAAATCGTTGCTGGATGGTTGAAACGCGACGGATGCTTCGGCACTGACAGGGGAAATGCCGATGGCGAACGTCATCGACAAAATCAACACAAAAAATAATAGACGCTGTCGGATCATGATAGAAAATCCCCTCCAGCGTCTATTATGGGTAAGCGGTTAAGAGCCTGTCAACCTCAAGTTCGTTCGATGATCATCGCAATGCCTTGGCCACCGCCGATGCAAAGGGAAACCGCCGCATAACGCTGTTGCTTGCGCTGAAGTTGCAACGCCGCGCTCACCAGTAGCCGCGCACCACTCGCGCCGACCGGGTGACCGAGCGCGATTGCGCCACCCAGCGGATTGAGCTTGTCATCAGGAATCGCAAGCACTTTTTTGACGGCAAGCGTTTGCGAAGCAAACGCTTCATTGACCTCAATCACATCCATGGCAGATAGGGGTAAACCTGCTTTTTCCGCGGCCTTTTCTAGCGCCGGCACGGGACCGATGCCCATACGGGTAGGGTCAACACCGACGATTCCATAACTCACAATTCTTGCCAGAGGCTTGATCCCATGACGAGTCACCGCTTCCTCCCCGGCCAGAACGAGCGCAGCCGCCCCGTCATTAATCCCGCTCGAATTGCCAGCGGTCACAGAGCCATTTTGCCTGAAAGCTGGCTTAAGCTTCGCTAACTTTTCCACAGTGGTATCCGGCCGAATGTGTTCATCCTCAGCAACAACAAGATCGCCGCGTTTGCCGGGTACCGTCACTTTGACAATCTCCTCTGCAAACGCAGCGTGCGCGGCGGCAGCGCGCAAATGAGAGGTTTGCGCAAATTCATCCTGTTCCTGACGGCTGATGGCATAGTCTTGCGCCAGGTTTTCCGCCGTCTCTCCCATGCCACAACCTGCGTACTCATCCTTAAGCGTTGCCCACAGCATGTCGGTGACCACAGGCGCACCAGCGCCAAACCCGAAGCGCGATGCGTGCATCGAATACGGAATCTGGCTCATGCTTTCGCCGCCGCCTGCCAGACAAATTTCATGGTGACCGAGCAGGATTGATTCCACAGCCGACACTACAGACTGAAGGCCGGAACCGCAAAGCCTGTTCACTGTCAAGGCAGGCGCCGACTCCGACACGCCTGCGCGAAGTCCCACATGCCTGGCAAAATACGCCGCATTCGCAGCGGACTGCACCACATTTCCAAACACAACATTGTCCACCAGACCGGGCTTGACGCCTGCCCGCTGCATAGCTTCCACACTCGCCGTGACCGCCATATCAACGGCTGACACGTCTTTCAACGCCCCGCCGAAAGTGCCGAACGGAGTACGGGCACCACCGAGAACATACACATTCATCCCGAAAAACCTCCTTGAATTTTGAAATCGGAAACGCCAACTTAATAATGGGTTGCAACCACGAATTTAACTAAAATACTCTTATTCACCGCGTCATATGGCGCAGGCACCTGAGAAATCACACGGCCTGCCTGCGCCTGAGGTGCATTGTGATCCAAATACGCATAATGAAGCGGGATCATCAGCAGTTGTCGGGTTGCTGATTGGAGGGTAAGGCCGATCAAATCGGGCATCAATACAGTCCCTGACGGCGTTGAAACCGTTAACACGACTGCGCTCTGATGGGTAAGAGGCTGACCTGACTGTGGCAATGTAGATACGATGCTTCCCGCTTGAGCAGAGGCGAGTTGAGTATACACCCTGATCTGCCGATCTGCAATTCCGACCTTACGCAAATCAATCAGCGCGGTCTGAATCGAACGCCCAACGAGCGCTGGCATCACCTTGTTGTGTACTGATGCGCCGCCAGACGGAACGTTGTGCCCAGAAACCGATGGCATTGCCAAAGGTTGCTGCACGGCTTGCCGCCTTGGGTAACCGTACCACCAGACAAGTCCCACCACCACAAGCACAATGACCAAAGCGAGCGTCATCCAACTACGCAACGGCAAGGCGGTCACAACTCTCAAACTTGTCTCTGACACATCCTCCGACACATCCTCCGACACATCCTCTCCACTCTCCATCGTCATGCCTTCTTCACCGGCAGTCATCGTCGAAACAATGCCAAGCAGGCTCGCATACGCCTGATGGTCGTTCTCATCAAACAGTTGCAGGCGTTGTAGCCCTTTCTCCAAATAAGCTGGCAGTGCATACCCGTTCGCTTTTTCAAATGATACGTTCCATTCAAGTAGATTGTTCAAATATTGTGCAATTTCGGTCGGGTTCCCCATTGAGCCGCCCTGTTCGTGAGCGATGGCCGGAATCCCCAGCAAGCGTGCATGAACACCATCCCAAAGCACTTGACCGGCGCTGAAACGAAAATAGATTCCCTTAGTTTCCAGGAATCTCGTTGTGTTCACAATAGCTTCCGCGCACTTGTAAATTTTCACACGCTCAAGCGACGGCAACCCAATGTGTACCTTTGTCGGTCGTGCAAATACACACATAAAGGTGTCGTTGATCTTTTCACCGTCAAGCAATTCCGCAACGTACTCGTGCGATACGCCGCTGCGCTTATGTAACCACTGCAAAAAAAACGGACTCTCAATGGCCTGCCCGGCAAGCAGTGCAATAAGCACGGGTCGCTGCAAACGTTTATCATACCCTAGGCCAAAACTCCAACCGTCGCATAGCGGGTCGATACTTTCCACTTCATAACGATCCGTCAATGCCAACACGGCGCTTCCCACCTTTACCTGCGTCTATCCCATGTCACTGACGGCAGGGAATTTCAGCCTTTCCGCCTTGCGCTGCAGTCTTTGTTCCCTGCGTGCCGAAGCGGTTTGATAATGCCAAATCTCCTCGTCCGATTCGGGAATGATGGCGGGCACCTCAACTGGTTTGCCGTTTTCGTCAATCGCGACAAACGTCAAATACGATGTACCCGTCAATCGTTTTTCGCCTGTCAACAGGTTTTCCGACATGATTTTCACATAGATCTCCATAGAAGTGTGATGCGTCCACGTCACAAAAGCCTCCAATTGAATGGCGTCCCCCACTTTAATGGGCGCGAGAAAATCAACGCTATCCGTGGATGCAGTGACGACTGGCTTGCGACAGTGACGCATCGACGTAATACTTGCGATTTTATCGACATATGACATGACTAAGCCGCCAAAAATATTCCCATAAAAATTGGCATCCGGAGGCAAGACCAAATCAGTCATATAGGTTCTGGATTCGCTCACTGTTTTTGTGTTCATATTCCGTATGCTCCTGTGTTCTGATTCGATTGACAACGACACCAACAGAAGCGAATGTCCCAGCTATGGGCGCTTCTGGTTTCTCGATTCTTACGCGGACACGTCGCACCCGTTCGAACCTGTCCAAAATCGCGGTCGCTACCCCTTCTGCAACAGCCTCCAGCAATTTTTTGCGACCACCCTGAACAATGTTCCGTGTTATATTATACACTTCCCCGTAATCCACAGATAGCATCAAGTCATCTTGTTCTCCTGCTTGTTTCAAGTCGCAAAACAGCTTCAGTGAAACCAAAAACCTTTGCCCGAGTTTGTTCTCTTCTTCATACACCCCATGATAAGCGTAAAATTGCATTCCTTCCAGTAAAATAAAATCCACAAACTCAGTCCTCTCTTGCCAGTGCGTACTTTGCAGCGCTGCCTCCCGCCACGTACCCGGTAGCAAAAGCTGCCGTCAAGTTGTATCCGCCGGTGTGCCCGTGAATATCGATCACCTCGCCGGCAAAGTACAGTCCTTTCGCTAGTTTTGAAGCGAGGGTGCGCGGATCAATCCCACGCAAATCCACGCCTCCGCCAGTGATGAACGCTTTTTCCATGCCAAGTGTTCCGCCAATCGCGAGCGGCCAACGCTTGATCATCGCGACCAAGCGCTCCCACTCCGCACGAGACACTTCGTGACAGCGCTTGACGGCCAAACCCGCTTCTTCAGCCAGCGCCTCTGCCAAACGTTCAGGCACATGCGGTTTCAGCGCTTGTTTGATCGATCTACCTGGGTAGACCGCGACATACTCCTGTAACTCACGCAACCATTCGGTGACCGTTTTTGCAGGCACAAAATCGACAAGCGCGACAAATCCAGCAGCAGGATTGCGCGTCTTTTCCCTGACCAGATACTGACTGAGCCTTAACGCCACAGGACCAGACAAGCCAAAATGCGTAAAAAGCAAATCCCCTTCTTCGCTTGCAAGGATTTTTTTTCCACTCAACAATTTCACATGAACCCTCTGTACTGCAATCCCCTGCAAGGTACGAGAAACGATCCTCACGTCTGGCGACGTAAGCGGAACGGAAGTTGGATACGGTGCGACAATCTTGTGCCCCACCGACTCAGCTAGCGCGTAACCGTCCCCCGACGACCCTGTCGCCTGCGCAGTGACGCCGCCTGTGGCGATGACCACAGCTCCAGCTTGAATATCACCTTTGACGGAACGCAATCCGCAGACTCGTCCATGCTCGATCAAAAACGCAAGCGCAGCGTGCCGATAGCGAATCTCCACCCCCAAACGTTGCAATTCGTTAACCAGCGCTTGCAATACGGTGTTCGCGCTGTTACTGGCGGGGAACAGACGCCCATGATCTTCTTCTTTCAAGAGTACACCGCGCACTTCAAAAAAACGCACGATGTCTCGATTTGACCACTGTGCATACACACTATGCAAAAACCTTCCATTGCCCGGCGTATGCTCGATCAATTGTTGCAGATCTCCTGAATTGGTCACATTGCACCTGCCGCCGCCCGAAATCAGCAACTTTTTTCCCAAACGCTCGCCTTTTTCCACCAACACCGTGCGTGCCCCCGACTGCCCAGCCGCAATGGCGGCAAACAGTCCAGCCGATCCCCCGCCCACCACTAAAACATCTGGAGCGCGAACGACGTTCAGCGCCCTCACCCCCACTGCATTTTCTGTATGACGACAATCGCTTAGACAAGCACGGTCGCAAGCCAAGCGCAAAAAATTCCCAACATCACACTGAGAACAAAATACGATAGCGACGCAAGTATCGCCCTGCGATCCAATAACAAAGCAGTTTCATAGGAAAATGTAGAAAATGTAGTGAATGCACCCAAAAGCCCACTACCAAATGTATACAAGATGAACTTCTGATGCACGCCAAAATTGAACAAGTACAACGAGGACAATGCAAACGACCCAATCATATTGATCGAAAATGTGGCGATGGGAAATGAGTATCGCCAATATCGGTTAATCAGGTTCGTGATCATAAATCGCAACCACGCCCCCAACACACCGCCAACGCCTAATCCGACCCAAGCCCAACCCATGCGAACCTCCACACCCATACACAAAATCTGTAATTCATAGGTTATCTGTATCGGCTCATTCCTTGTCTGGTCGTTCTCCCGCAAGGCGCATGCCGATCAAGGACAACCCCAGTCCGCCGACAACGCTCGATAGAATATACAGCATTCCCAGCGCTGCGTTGTGGCTTAACAACTGCACCGACTCAACTGAAAACGTTGAAAACGTCGTAAAAGCCCCCGTCAGACCGGTGCCAAGTCCTGCACGCGCCCACTGTGGCACGCGCCAGCGCCAAATGGTTCTTGTATAAAACCAGCCCAGAAACAGACTGCCTGTCCAATTGATCAACAAAGTGGCCAGAGGAATATGATCGGTGAGGTTCGCGCTTAACAGCAGTTCGATCAATTCGCGAAGAACGGCACCGATCACGCCTCCCACGGCGACAGCCGCATACTCCATTGACAGCGTTTTTTGAACCAAACCAATTTCCTCCTGTCATATTCCCACGCATCTCGCCGCACAGGCTTGCTCACTCGTGAGAAATGACCAACCTGATCACTTCATAACCGACAGTTTACATAGCCTTTTAGTTAGAATCAAGAAAAGCGGGGGACTTCATGTATAATATGCGATAAGCAAGCGTTAGAAAGAAGGAAGAAGATGGTTCAAGAAGCGCAACGCATGCGTTTTTTTAGTCAGGCTGTATTTTATGAACTGACCGAACTCGTTAACGAACGCAAAAAAATCGGTCTCCCCGTTATCGATCTAGGCATTGGGTCGCCCGATATGCCGCCACCCGATATCCTTCCCCACGCCCTTCGGCTCGCGTTGGATCAACCAGGCGTGTTCGGATATCAACGCACGGAAGGAACAGAATCGTTCCGTACTGCGATTGCTGACTTCGTAAAACGCCGCTACCAGTTAACCGTCGACCCTATTCATGAAGTTCTTGTAACAATCGGCGCACAGGATGCGTTGGCTCACCTTGCCCTCGCTTTTGTCAACCCAGGCGATGTCGTACTGTTGCCCAACCCTGGTTATCCGATTTATGAAGTTTCTGTCCGCCTCGCCGACGGGGTTCCGTATTTCATGCCGCTGAAAGAAGAAAATAATTTTCTGCCAAACCTTGACGATATTCCGCGTGAAATATTACAACACGCGAAGATGATGGTGCTGAACTTTCCGGGCAACCCCACCGCATCCCTAGCAACACTTGAGTACTTTGCCGATGTAGTGAACTTCGCCCGAACACACAACTTGATCGTCGTACACGATGCGGCCTACATTGAACTGGTGTTTGACGGACTCAGCGCACCTTCTTTTTTGCAGGTTCCAGGTGCAGCAGAAGTCGGCATCGAATTGCACTCATTTTCCAAAACATTTAACTTCGCAGGTCCGCGTTTGGCATTTGCCCTTGGCAACAAGCAAATACTTAACACGCTGGGCAAACTGAAATCACAAATCGATTATGGCGTTTTTTCGGCGATCCAAGCTGCGGGGACTCAGGCATTGCAACAAGCAGACACGTTTATCGAACAGAACCGAATTCATTATCAGGCGCGAAGAGACGCTTTATTTGAACCGCTCTTGGCGGCCAATTGGCCAGTTCGAAAACCGGCAGCCAGCATGTTCGTTTGGTTGAAAACGCCACAGGGTGTAACGGCAGGGGATTTTTCGCGCAGATTTCTGCAAGAATCAGGAATCGTTACTTTGCCTGGCACAGGTTTTGGCAGCGAAGGGGAAGGTTACGTTCGAATCGCGATGGTGCAACCGCCAGCAATACTGCAACAAATCGCCATTGAAATGATCAAGAGATTTCCGTTGTAATGATGTTTCAACAACTTTCTAACTGTATGTTGATATTTGGCGTTAAAATGGTAAGCTAATGACATATGATAACGAGGGGTGGCTTCGCAGAATGGCGTATTCGAATGCGTCAGCCCGATGGTCGGCTGAGAAGAGCAATCAACTTAAAAATTTAATATTGCGCCATGTTTCACACGGTGGATCCGTTCTGGATGCGTGCGAACAATTTGAATACGAGACCGGCGGATTACATAAAAAACGTACGAATTACTGGCGTTGGAATTTTGTAATCAAGCGCTCCTGCAAGGAAGCGTATTATCGGGCAAGACAGACGGGATTAAAGTCCAAAATTTACAGACTCAATGACCAAACGGTCGTAAAATCAGCGAGCGATGGACTTAAATCCTACAGCGATGGAGAGAACACCAGCACGGATCGACTGGTTAGTTCTGTCATCGAGATAATTGAAGAACGCAATAAGATTGAACACTTGTATGACGAACAAACCAACAACTTAGGAGATGCTAACCAATCGATTCGGACACTCGAAGAGGATATGCACCGATTGGAGCAAAACTATGCGGAAAAGGAACAAGAGCTTTACGAAACCGTACAAAAGTTACAAGACTCGATTAGGCAGCACCAACAACTGTCAGAGTCCTACGAAATTCTCAGATCCTCGACATCGCGTGAGCATCATAACATGCAAGAACAGGTTACACGCATGAAGGAAGAGTATGACAGCATGCAGACACAACTTGAAGAGGTGAGGTCTGCCAGCACGAAGCAAATCCAACGATTGGAAACTCAGCTTTGGGAGTCCCTCGTCAAGAACAAAGAGCTTACTGCGGAAATCAATCGTCTCAACGAAGAAAAGACCGTACTCGTCCGTTCCATCACGGATTTTGCGTCGCAAATGACCTCCATGCTGCCAAGCCAAGTAGACATGAATGGGCAAGATCAGGTATCGTCGCTTTCAAACAAAACCCTTTCGCGGCAAGACAAAGACGAGGCCGCCAATCAATAATGAGTCTGCCTACCGCCAACAACCGAACGCGAACCCTGTATACAGGGGTTCGCGTTCGGTTGTTGAGAATAGAGCTAAACCATGTTCATGCCACTGCTACCATACATCTCATAATTGTGATTAAACAACGACTATTTGCACTCTGATTGAGTATGTTTTTCTAGCATATCTAATATATTGCTCTTATCAAACGGCTTAACGATAAAGTCTTTTGCGCCAGCCTTCAGCGCATCCACCATCATCGCTTGTTGTCCCATTGCAGATACCATAATGACGATCGCTTTGGGATCAATTGCAACGATTTCCTTCACAGCATGAATGCCGTCCATATCGGGCATCGTGATGTCCATTGTCACCACTTGAGGGTGAAACAACTTAAACTTTTCAATCGCATCGACCCCGTTATGCGCCTCGCAAACCACTTCATAACCACCATTTTCAAGAATTCCTTTCAATAACATGCGCATAAACGCCGCATCATCAGCAACCATCACTTTTATACTCAAAATGTTACCCCCTAATCATTAGCGATTAAAATTGATTCCATTCTGGCTAAGTATACCTCATTTCAAAATCGTTCACAGCTATAAATTCGTGTATGGAAGTACAATCTTTCCAGTAAATCTGAAAGTGTCGCCGTATAATTTAATTTTTTTTAATTAGTCTTGGTGACGCGCTTTTGTGACGCTCCAAGGGCTTAAATTCCGAACCAACGAATCGTTACACTCGATCCGAAAGTTTTAAGTCCACTTTCTTGTGCCCACAATTGGAAAAGAGTTTTGAGGATGGATAAAAACGATCCGCTGATGAGTGTGAAGGGTATGTTGGTCGCGAATTTTTTTATTGACAGAGCGTATTTCTTGTTCAAGATTTTGTAAGCCACGAGACTTCTTACAACGGTCTTTCACCCTCCTTTCGTAGTGACGGCTCGCTCCCCTTTGGAATCGTTTCTTACGTTTTTCAAGTGGCATGACACGTTTTGATTGGTTGATGTTTTTGTATTTGCGTCCATCCAATACAATGGCCAAGTCTTTGACACCAAGGTCAATTCCAATCGGTGCTGATTTCAGGTTCATTCTCAACGCCAATGGATAGAAACCATTTCCCGATTTCTTGCCCCAATGCCCAGTTATAAGCCCATCGTGCTGTCCTGCGGCTTGATTGAGAAGGGAGCGTTGTTTGTTATTTGGTGCGAGTTCGACTTTGAAGGTTTTTATCATCAGAAGCCAACTCCTTGATCATTTTTCGCACCTTATTTGCCCGCTTTCAAAAGGATTCCGTTACGCCGTAAGATAGGTCTTCACGTTGTCAATCTGACGTTCTAAGTCGTCTTTTTGTTTGGTGCTAGAAACTCGGCAATAGTCAATCACAATGCGTGGTACTGGCCGAATGCCAAGCACTTGATGCAATTGCTCGTCAGAATTATAACGGTAGCCATTCCTTCACTTATGATGCGGAATCAAAACGCCTCGTTTTTCCCAATTCCGCAATGTTTGATACGTTTTGTGAGCCATCTGCGCAAATTGATGAATCGTGTCATCGTGCATCGCCCAATAACAATATAGTATTTTATCGATATTTAGTAAATAGTGATAATTTATTCTCGATTGTTACTTACCTCCTCCTCTGGCTACCGTATACCCCGAAGGGGAAAGCCAGGGGTTATACGGCACGTATGATAAACTTAGATCATTTAAAATTAGAATGAACTGATAATATATCACGAGGAGAAAGCAAACCATTCATATCATTGCCAAAGAGGCTAGAAATGAATGGAGAAAAATCGTTAAAAGTAAATTATGTAGAGGCGCCACCCGGACTCGAACCGGGGGATAAAGGTTTTGCAGACCCTTGCCTTACCACTTGGCTATGGCGCCAAAATACAAATGGTGGCTCGGGACGGAATCGAACCGCCGACACGAGGATTTTCAGTCCTCTGCTCTACCGACTGAGCTACCGAGCCAAACCTATTGGTTGCGGGGACAGGACTCGAACCTGCGACCTTCGGGTTATGAGCCCGACGAGCTGCCAACTGCTCCACCCCGCGTCAATGGAGCTCCCAACCAGATTCGAACTGGTGACCTCATCCTTACCATGGATGCGCTCTACCGACTGAGCTATGGGAGCAAAGGAACTGGGGAGGCAGGGATCGAACCTGCGAGTGACGGAGTCAAAGTCCGTTGCCTTACCACTTGGCTACTCCCCAATATCATAATTAGTATGGTGGAGGGGGAAGGATTCGAACCTTCGAAGCTTTCGCAACGGATTTACAGTCCGCCCCAGTTGGCCACTTTGGTACCCCTCCAGAACTGAATTCCATTATAACACAGTCTGCAACCTTTTCCAACCTAGATCGGA
>JAJZCL010000010.1:0-30149 GCA_021846165.1 Bacillota bacterium
GGGCATAGTCAATTGAATCGATCAAAGGCTGAGTCTGACTGGGAAGCCGTTGTGCCTACCTGGTTACCCCATTCCAAATCTCCATAAAGGAGGTGGTCGAATGGCTCAAGAATCAGTCTACCGCAAATTGGATAATGAATCAGACCTACGTAATATCCTCGACGACTTCTACGCAAAGGCCAAGCAAGCCATTGAACAAGGCACCCTGCCGAAATTCAAAAACTTGCTGGAAATTTCCAAATCCGAACCTGTGATCCTAACTGCCATCCACAACATCAAGAGAAACCATGGAAGTATGACGGCAGGAACGGACGGAAAAACCATTCGAGACGTATTGGAAAAGCAATACCCAGAAGTCATCCAAATGGTTCATAACAACTTAGACAATTATCAACCACAACTGCTCCGAAGGGTTTGGATACCTAAACCCGGAAAGACAGAGAAAAGACCACTAGGAATACCAGCGATCGTAGATCGAGTAATCCAGGAAATCCTGCGCATCATCCTAGAACCCATTCTAGAAGCTCAATTTTTCGCGCACTCCTATGGGTTTCGACCTATGCGAGATGCACACGTAGCGCTAGAAAGAGTAACAAATATTGCACACGACACAGGATACCACTGGATTATTGAAGGTGACATCAAGGGATGTTTTGATCACATCAACCATACAAGACTCATCAAGCAACTTTGGCACATGGGCATCCATGATAGACGAGTCCTGATGATCATCAAGAAAATGCTAAAAGCTGGAGTTATGGAGGAAATGACCACCACCGACCTGGGAACCCCGCAAGGTGGCATTATTTCCCCACTACTAGCCAACGCATACCTTCACAAGCTCGATCAATGGATTATACGGGAATGGGAAAATAAACGAACCAGAACCCAATACGCTCGGTCAGATAGCCTAGCAAGAGCGTTAAAAAGAGCGTCAAATCTCAAACCCGCCTATCTCGTACGATACGCCGACGACTGGGTACTTGTTACCAACACAAAATCAAATGCCAAGAAATGGAAACATCGAATCCAAAACTATCTGGGAACCAAGCTCAAGCTGACCCTAAGTGCGGAAAAGACGCTTATCACGAACGTGCAAAAAGAACCGATCCATTTTCTCGGATTCCGTTTCAAACAGGTCAAAGGAAAAAGTCAAACAGGATACATCACCATCACCCGACCGAATGACAAACGCCTGAAAGCAAAAGTACAAGAAATCCGCCAAAACACCAAGAAACTGCGGAAATTCGAAGGAGTCAACCTAATCCACGCCATTAATGTTCTCAACAGCCAGATTGTGGGTATAGGTAACTACTACCAAGCGGCGACTAGAGTCAACGAAGAACTAAACAAGTATGCCAACAGGCTCCAATACACTGCCTATAAAGCCCTCAAGCCCAAAGGCGGAAAATGGACACCTGCCAACACGGTCAATAACCTCACAGTCCGACACGCTGGATATGCAACACAAATACCAGCTATCACCTACGAGGGAATAACTGTAGGCATTACGAGTTTGGGATTCGTCAAATGGCAAAAAGCACGATTGAAAACACAACAAGAAACGCCATACTCGGTAGAAGGTAGACAGATCTACGCGGAACGCACGGCAAAGAAACAGAGGTTACCACGAGATGACCTTGCCATGAATCTGACGCTCTCAGAAATGATTGCCAAAGGTTTAACGGACAAGAAATACAACTTTGAATATCTTCTGAATCGAGCCTATGCGTATAACCATGACAAGGGAGTATGCAGAATTTGTGGAGAATGGGTTGACCCTAGCCAACTAGAAATGCATCATAGTCGCCCATGGTTACCACTTGACAAGATTAATAAAGTCAATGAGCTTGTTACCCTGCATCGAAATTGTCATGATCTTGTACACAGCAAACAGGATTTGTCACAAACGATCAACAAGAAAGTCTGGACAAAAATCCAAAAATTGAGGGAAAAACTCAATCCGATGATCGAGAAGAATTGATGGAACGCCGTGTGCGGTGAAAGTCGCACGCACGGTGTGAACCGGGGGAAAAGGGCTATCCTAACAGGTCATGCTGAGGAATGTCCCTTACCTATCGGTATACAGGATGGCAATGGGTCCTTGAGAGGTCCCTACAGTTATGGAGTGTTTTCGGTATCCGATAAAATTGCGCCATGCCTGTTTTTTTGGATCCTTCACTTGGCGATGTACAATGGATCAATGATGTCAAGCAAGAATGAGTCATCAATATGATCGATGTCATCAATCAGTGAGGGATCAAATCCCAACGTGTTATAATAGACATAGGGTAGCAGTTCTAACTGCAACCCCATGAAACGCACCTCCCAATTGGTAAATAGATTGGCTTTCTTCACCTTCTATTTTACCATATTTGAAAGAGGTGCGTTTTCATATTTATCCAAAATCAAAGGCTTTCCGGACACGCTCTAATAGACACACCAATCACAATGCTAAATATGGAATGAAATGTCGTTGATCGTTGATATGACAATAAAAAACGGAGTGCGATTTGTGTTGTGAATTTGCACTCCATTTGCTGCTTTATTTGCCGTTTTAAACCTTGGAAGGAGACCCGCAAGGCGTAGGCTCCTGACTCTTTTTGCGTACACCACCAAATCAAGTAGTCGAAGCGAGTGACCAGTTACTGTGAGCGGCTGATCCTTCGAGGAATTTTTCCACATCAAGCGCGGCTTTGCAGCCCGACCCCGCTGCCGTGATCGCTTGCCGATAGCAGGGATCCATCACGTCTCCACAAGCGAAGACTCCTTCGACGCTAGTGGTAGTCGTGACGCCTTCCGTGACGATATAGCCTGCACCGTCCAGCTTCAGTTGGCCATTTAAAAACCCGGTGTTGGGTGAGTGACCGATCGAAACAAAGATCCCTTCTGTGTCGACCATTCGCGTTTCGCCGCTCGCGTTGTCGACCACTTCCAGAGCGCCCACCTTGCGCTCCCGCTCATGCACGGCGACAGGCGTCACGTTGAGCAGCCACTTGATTTTTGGATTTTCCCGCGCGCGTTCTTGCATGAACTTGGAGGCGCGGAGTTCGTTGCGACGGTGAACAATGGTCACCTCGCTCGCAAACTTGGTGAGAAATGTCGCTTCCTCCATCGCCGAGTCGCCCCCACCGATGACCATGATTCGCTTGTTCCTATAGAAAAATCCGTCACAGGTGGCGCAAGTCGACACCCCTCTGCCGATCAGTTCCGTTTCGCCTTTGATGCCAAGCAGTCTAGCCGACGCCCCCGTCGACACGATCAAGGCGTCCGCTTCGTACTCGTCTTCATCGTTAACCGTCACCTGAAACGGTCGTTGGCTGAGATTGACAGACGTTACCCAACCAGTTGCAAACTCGGCGCCAAAGCGCTCTGCCTGATTGCGCATGTTGTTCATCAATTCGGGACCCATGATGCCATTCTCAAAGCCAGGAAAGTTCTCCACTTCCGATGTGAGCGTCAATTGTCCGCCCGGTTCATTGCCTTCGATCACGAGTGGCGCGAGATTCGCTCTCGCAGCATAAATCGCCGCCGTCAGTCCAGCCGGCCCAGTTCCCAAAATCATAACACGCAAATGCTTACTTCCCATCTTCATCATCCTCAACATGACATAGTGATTTTTTTCATAGTATATCCAATCCAAGGGGTTCGGCAAGTGACGGGAATATCTGCTATACTTATGATTGTAAAATGGCCTACTGGCAAAGGAGGTGTCGCGTTGCACAAGGATCTCCATCAGCGTTCCATCGCACAGATGCTGGACGCCATTTACCATCAATACAGGAGATACCTACCGCAACTTTTGGTTGTTACGCTTTTGTTTGAATTGCCCCAGCTCATTCTTGGTTCTCTGGTTCAAGCGCACGCCAATCTGAATCTTGATTGGCAGCAGCTTGCGAACCAGGGGCAGTCGAGCATCACGAGCCTAATGAACCAACTTCAGTCACAGGCTCTCGCGTCAGGGCGAACACTGTTTGCCGCGCTTAGTTTTATTTCTGCTATGCTTAGCCTGAACGTGCTGAACCCGCTCATGCTAGGCAGTTACTACACCCTTTCCCACGAAGCGCTGACGAGTAAGGCGCAAGCAATATCGCCGCAGGCGACCGTCAGCCATATCGTTCACGTCGCGCGTAAGCGATGGGGCGCTTTCGTGTCAACCGCATGGTTGCTGATTGGTCTGACCACGGCGGCGGTCGTCGCGCTCAGCATCGTCGCGGTACTGCTCTCCTTGATAATGGGTTTCAACACCGCGATTGTGATCCTGTACTTGCTAGGCGTTCTCACGGCCATCTGGATCGATATCCGCTTGTCTTTCACCTTCGTGGCCGTTGTGGTCGAAAACGCACGCAACTGGGCAGCCATCAAACGGTCATGGCAGCTGACCGCCCATCGTTTTTGGTGGGTGCTGATCATTCTCGGCATCAACAACACGGTACTCTTCTTCGCCCATTCCGGTTTTTACGACCTGATCATGAACCTTCCGGGAACATTGGTACACACAGCCCTCAACTGGTTGTTTACTCTCATCATTCAACCATTGTACGCGCTGGTACTCGTCAATCTCTTCTGGGACTTGCGCAACGCCTTTGACCCTGTTAATCGATAAAGTAATCTGTAATCGAGTTGCCCCCGGCATTGACGATGGTAATGTGCAGTTGGTCGATCAGGTTGATATCCATCGGTGTGACCGCTTCACCTTGCTCATTTTGGATGATACGAACGATAGGTCTGCCCGGAAAATTCGGATTGCTTTCCTTCACAAGCGCCGTGCGACCATCGCTTAATTTGACCTCCGTACCAATTGGGAACATAGACACCTTTTTCCCGAACAGAGCCACGAGGTTCAGGTCGTATTCCTTTTCGACGCGACTGTATAAAAACTCCATCACATCGGCGGGTAGCATCCCCCGACGATATGGCCTGTGCATCACCATCGCATCATATACGTCCACAACCGCCAGTATCTTCCCGAACAAGTGAATCTCATCCCCGATCAATCCGCGCGGATAGCCGGAGCCATTTAAGCGTTCGTGGTGTTGAAACGCGCAGTGCGCCACCAAATACGAGAGTTCATGTTGATTGACGAGTGCCTCGTGGCCAAGCTCCGCGTGCGTCTTGATCAATTCATACTCTTCATTTGTCAATTTGCCTGGCTTATTGATTATTTCAATAGGAACCCATATTTTCCCTATATCGTGAAGCATGGCCCCGAGGCCGAGGTCGATCAGCATGCCTTCGGGCAAGCCCATGCTGACGCCCAGTATTAATGCGTAGATCGCGACATTCATCGAGTGGACATACGTCATATTGTCGTATGAGGCCACTGTCGCAAGGTCTTCCTGCAGGATCGTCGTGCCCTGCAAGATGGACAACAGTTGTTTCATATGATTGCGTAAATCAGTGACCACATCGCGGTCAATCGAAACCTTGTTCAGTGATGTGTTTTGACTCCACAAATTCCATTGCTTTTCGAGAACGGCTTGCGTCTGAAGACGCAATTCAATCGGAACGGCTTCCTTAATCTCGATACCTTCCGATGTCTCGTCATCGATATACACCACTGCGAAGTCTTTTTGGATTTTTTTTATAAATCCTTCCCGTATCTCAATGCCCCCGGATAAAAGCACTCGCCCATGTTCGTCATACAGGGTTCTGCCGAGACGCATACCGGAGCGCAATAAAGTCGATGAAATTTGCCTTGTCAAATCCTTCACCACCTGCCCCTTTACTATCTTAACCGACCAGAACCTGGCGCAAATCAATCGGCGGATAAAAAACGCCGTTTTCCGTCACAATGGCCGTAATCAACTGATGCGGCGTCACATCGAAGGCAGGGTTGTACACGTTGACATCCTCTGGCGCAACCCTTCTTCCGTTAAAAACGACGACTTCTTCAGCCTTTCGCTCCTCAATCGGAATCAAAGTACCATCCGCAATCCCCAGATCCACCGTCGATGTGGGAGCCGCCACGTACACAGGAATACCAAAGTGGCGAGCCAGCACAGCCACTCCATGCGTCCCAATCTTGTTTGCGACATCTCCGTTCGTGGCAATTCGATCCGCGCCCACCATCACCGCTTGTACTTTCCCCTGGCTCATGACAGCGGCCGCCATGTTGTCGCAAATCAGCGTCACGTCAACACCCGCATGCATCAGTTCCCACGCCGTCAAACGCGCCCCTTGAAGAACGGGGCGCGTTTCGTCCGCAAACACCCGAAAGTTAACGCCACGCTCCTTTGCCACGTAAAATCCCGCCAACGCCGTCCCGTACCTGCTTGTCGCAAGCGCTCCCGCATTGCAATGGGTGAGTATGCCCATCCCTTCTTTGATCAAATCAGCCAGGTGTTCCCCAATTACCCGATTGGCCACTTCGTCCTCTTGCTCAATGGCCCGTGCCTCTTCGATCAGCGCCGCAAAACGTACTGAACGCTCCTGACCATGAGTAGCCATCCAGTTGCGTCGCATGCGTTGCAGCGCCCACTCCAAATTGACCGCCGTCGGCCTTGCATTTGCAAGGTAGCGAACGTGTCTATCCAATGCAGCGTCCAAATCAGCAGCACCGGGCTGCCCTCTCATGCCCAACCACAATCCGTATGCGGCTGCTATGCCAATCGCCGGCGCACCGCGCACCCGCATCTCACGTATCGCCTGATACACATCTTCAATCGTGTGCAATTCAATAAACACGACCGCTTCGGGTAAGCGCGTTTGATCAAGCAACACCACGGAATGACCCTGAAAATGAACGGATCGAAACGCCGTACTCTCCCCCAAAGAAATTTCCACCTCATAATTATTTTTATTATCAATCGTAAATATAACATAACGAGTCAATGGGCTTAAAAAATAGGGGCGCTAAACGAGCGCCCCCATATGCGACGTAGCATTAACCGAACTTATACGTGATTCCGTAACCGCCCTTAGGGTATACCCACTTGATGTTGGCAAACGGACACCCGATGCGGCACGTTCCGCACTCCACGCAGTTTTCAAACGCCACGGAAGTCTGTTTTTCGTCCTCATGCCACTCATACACTTCGGCAGGACAGAAATACTGACATTCCTTGGTTTCGCAGTGGAGGCATACGTCCTGATCTTTAATGATCAAGTGTGAATTCTCATCCACCTTGTAGCGAATGGTGTACAGCTTTTCCGCAATGCTGCTCATCCGTTCATCGCCCTCCATCCTTTGAGTCCTAATTTGATCAGATTGGCGGTACCGCCAGCCGCTTCCCGAAGCGCCTTGATCGCCATCTTCTGCTTCTCCGCCTTGCTGACGCCGTCAATCATCAGCATCTGGAAGGCGGCCGAGTTGAGCGCCTCTGGCAACTTGTCGAACAGGTTCGAATCGATTTCCTTCAGCAAGCCATGCAGTCCCTGGTACTTCTTAAGATCCTTGTGAATAAACGACTCCCGCACTCGCCTATCGTATCCGGACAGCGCCTGCTTGCCAAAGTCCCCTCTGGCGTGTGCTTCAATGATGGCTTCCGCCGCATACAAACCAGACGTCATGGCAAGATTGGTGCCCTCGCGGTGAACAAAGTTCACGAGTTGCGCCGCATCGCCACAAACCACCCAACCGTTTCCAGACAGAGGAGGGACAGCGTGCAACCCGCCTTCTGGGATCAGGTGCGCCGCATACTCTTTGCTTTCTCCGCCTTGTAACAGTTTGCGCAAAACGGGGTGTTGCTTGACATTCTCAATCAGCTCGTACGGACGAATCTTGGTGCGTTTGAGATCGTTGACCATCACACCGACGCCAAAGGAAACCGTTTCTTGGTTGGTATACAAAAAGCCAAGTCCCATCATGCCGCCAAGTTGACCGATAAATTCAGTGGTCACACCCTCGTCGCCTTCAAGGTTGAAACGGTCGAGGATTTTTTCTTTCGGAAGCGCGATCACTTCTTTGACCGCAAGAGACACCTGATCCGGATTCCACTCGCGGTGGATGCCGAGCTGCTGACCGAGCAGGGAATTAACGCCGTCCGCAACCACCACCACATTCGCGTACAGGTCGCCGTCTTCGCGATCCGTGCGAACGCCGACCACGCGATCCCCTTCACGGATCAGTTCCGTCGCGACCGTTTCATAAATATTGAGCGACCCTGCTTGCTCCGCTTTGCTGGCAAACCACTGGTCAAACTTGACGCGCAGGCCGGTCCATGCATTCGTGGGTTCCTTAAACGCCTCATTGCGGTGCCCCATCGTCACCACAGAGTCCTTGCCCAAAAGCCACATCCTTTGTTCCACGACGCGCCGTTCGACCGGCGCCTCTTGCCAAAACTCCGGAATCACATCTTCAAGTTGTTTACGGTACAGCACGCCGCCGAAAATGTTTTTCGCGCCGGCGAACTCGCCGCGTTCGATCATCACCACTTTTAGTCCCGCTTTTGCCATCGTGTAGGCTGCCGCGCTTCCAGCCGGTCCGGCTCCGACGATGATCGCGTCAAAACGTTCCGTTGCCATTTTC
The DNA here is from genome assembly GCA_021846165.1 of Bacillota bacterium. Classification (GTDB taxonomy): domain Bacteria; phylum Bacillota; class Bacilli; order Alicyclobacillales; family SLC66; genus JAJZCL01. Next base: position 8,471 of record JAJZCL010000010.1, read on the forward strand.
ACCACTCCCGTTTAAAATACCATTCTCCTTCGCTGGTTTCAGGATTGAATGGACGCCGTCACCTATCCGTTCGCTGTATTGGCCGCAAAGGGCAACCCGCGCTTTTCCTTGACCGCTTTGATGATGGCAGGCACCACATTGTACAAATCGCCAACGATCCCGTAGTGCGACACCTTGAAAATCGGCGCTTCCGGATCGTTGTTGATGGCGACGATCACGTCACAGTTTTGCATGCCTACCACGTGCTGCACTGCGCCGGAAATCCCGATCGCAAAGTACAACTTGGCGCGCACCGTGGAACCGGTTTGCCCCACTTGATGGTCATGATCGATCCACTTCATGTCGACAACCGCACGCGAAGCGCCCACGACGCCGCCAAGGGCATCTGCTAACTCCTGCAAAAGCTTGAACCCTTCCGCATTGCCAAGCCCCTTGCCACCCGCCACGATCACCTCGTGATCTTCCATGTTGATGCGATCTGTCAGCTCCAGAAAATCAAGCACTTCCGTGACCACTTCGGCTTCGCTCATCGGCGAAGATACACTGACAACTTCCCCTTTGCGGGTAGAATCGGCAGCAAGTTCCAAGAACACACCCGGTCTAGCAGTGGCCATTTGCGGCTTATACTGTTTACATAAAATCGTTGCCAACATCTTTTCCGAGAATGCCGGACGGCTCGCGTGCAACACGCGGTTCTCGTCGACATCGAGTTGTGTACAGTCTGCCGTCAACCCTGTCGGCAGGTGCGTTGCGATCGCGCCCGCCAGATCCCTGCCAGTGTACGTGGCGCCGACCAGCACAATCTCCGGCTTATAGGTGCGAATGACATCCAGACTGACCCGACTGTACGGGCGCGTCCGATATTGCTCCAAAACGGGAGAGTCGCACAGGTATACCTTGTCCGCGCCGCGCGATATGGCTTCGTCGGCCAAGTGGCGCACGTTGTGCCCCATGACGAGCGCGTATACGGGGGCGTTGATTTTATCCGCCATCCGCTTTGCCTCGCCAAGCAGTTGCCAGGAAACCTTCTTGGCGACGCCCGCGCGTTGCTCAACGATCACCATGAGACCTGCATAGTCTGAAAAGTCTTGCTCCGGAACCGGTTGCACCTTACCGGCGCCTCTTTTGTCATTTTGCTGTTCAGCCACTCTGCACCCCTCCTCTTACCAGCCTAGCCTTGTCGGCAGTTCTGTCGACCAAAGCGCTGCTACCAATTCACTTGCAATCGCAGCGGCTTCTCCGCTTGCAATCATCTTGGTGTCAATCTTGCGCGGTTCCGGTACCCAGGTCTTGGACACAATCGTGGGGGAACCTTTCAGTCCGATCTTCGCACGGTCAAGATCAGCAAAATCATTCGTGGTCCAGACAATCGGCTTGTATCTGGAGGCGTTGATTACGCCAGGCAAACTGGCGCGCCTCGGCTTGTTCAGTTCAGAAAGTGCCGTGATCAAAACCGGCATTTTGGTTTTGACAACCTCAACACCATCTTCAAGGTGGCGATGAACGGTGATCGTCTTGGCTTGGTCGTTGATTTCCACGACCTTCTCCACATACGTCAGTTGTTCGTAATCAAGCCTGCACGCGACACCTGGTCCAACTTGCCCGGTGTCGCCATCGAGGGTTTGCTTGCCGCAAAACACCACGTCCACCGGCCCGAACTCCTGCGCTACCTTTTCCACGGTCTTGCTCACCACATAAGAGGTGGCAAGCGTATCCGCTCCCGCAAACGCGCGGTCACTAATCAGAATGGCGCGATCGGCGCCCATCGACACGCACTGCTTCAGCGCTTTATCGGCAGACGGGGGTCCCATGGAGATGACGGTCACTTCCGCCCCTTGTTCGTCCTTGAAACGAAGCGCTTCCTCCAATCCGTGCAAGTCGTAATAATTGACAATAGCCGGCACTCCTTGACGCACCAACGTGTTCGTGTTGGGATCAATGCGAATCTCCCGGCTGTCTGGCACTTGCTTTACACACACCACAATGTGCATGCCAGTTCACCCACCCATTTGAGAAATTGTTCACATACTCATCAATGCTAAAAAGCACGCATTTCTAACACAATAAAGTAATGACAGATGCGCTTGCGTGCTTCGACCCGGCATCTTGATGAGAATAAACCTACTGAACTATATACAAGATTACCCTGAACCCGTCAATTTAGCAATAGACTTATCGCAAAAATTTCAGGAATTTGTGCGTATGATTTCACAAATACACTTAAGAAACCGCGCTTGGTAACTTAGTATACGGGTATCTAATTTAACAATTGACGCAAAGCGTCTTGAATGGTGGAATATTGAAAGTCAAACCCACTTGCCAGCGCCTTTTTCGGGAGTACCTTTTGACCGTACAGAATCAGATCTCCAGCCTCACCAAGTACTGCGCGAATGGCAAACTTCGGAACGGAGAACAGGCTATGGGTGCCAAGTTCGCGCGCGATCGCTGTGCCAAGGTCGCGCATCGTCACCGGTTCTGGTGCCGTCACATTGAGCGGACCGGCAACATCGGGTTGATCGAGTGCCGCAACGAGCAACCTCGCCGCGTCATCAATATGCACCCAGGAAACCCATTGCCGCCCGCTGCCGATTGTGCCTCCGACGCGCATACGGTACGGCAAAAGCAGACGAGGTAGCGCCCCGCCGTCTTTCGCGAGTACAACGCCGAGCCGAGCTTTGACCACGCGCACCCCGGATGCTTGCGCTGTGTCTGCCGCATTTTCCCAAGCTGCCGCAACGCCAGCCAAAAAATCCCGCTGCTCAGGCTCGCTGTCTTCGCTGATCTCAGCACCAGCGCTAGGGCCGTAGTAACCGACCGCCGAGCCATTCACCAGCACGCTCGGCCTGGTTTTCGAATTTTGCAGCCAATTGACGAGCAGTTGCGTCGTTGCAACCCGGCTGCTTAAAATCGCCTGCTTGGTTTCGCGTGTCCAACGGCCACTGAAGATGGATCGTCCAGCCAAATTGACAACCCCGGCAAACGGCGCCTGAGCCGCCGCCTTCTCCCACTCGTCAGGAGACAGTGGCAGTCGCACCACGCGCACGTCACTAAGCGGTTCCCGATAAGGCGAACGCGTCCCGATTGCCACGTGATCCCCGCGTTCCAACAGGCGCTTGACCATAGCTCGCCCGACAAGCCCCGTACCGCCCACAATCAGGTACCTCGCCATACAAATCGCCCCTAACATATACGCGCACTAACGGGAGAGAATAAGCGCAACCCGAATTGCAGCGCTAATTGTGATCTTGGTCATACCCGAACGCAGAAATCTGTGCGATGATACCTTTGCATAGATTATAGCAAAGTGGTGGATATGAAAGCTTTCTTTAATAATAAAAATCAACGCATGTCTCTAACCGTATGGTATCTTTTGGTCGCCTTGTTGGGTGCGCTCATCGCGTGGTGCTGGTCGTTTTCCATCCTTGCGCCACTTGACAGCGGTCACTTCGCGACTGGCGCCGTTCTTGCGTGGGTACACCTAGCCGTACTCGGTTCACTGCTGACAGCGGCGCTTGGCGTCATGATCCAACTCGTTCCAATCGCCTTTCAGGCGCCGCCGTTGCCGCCATCCACTCCCTTGTGGCACCTGCCACTGCATGTCGCCGCAATCACCATGATGATCGTCGGCTTTCTCAATATGGATTTTACTGTCGTTGGTATTGGCGGAAGTTTGCTGCTCTTGAACACAGGGATACTCTTAGGGCTGGTTTACAACAGTTACCGCAAGGCGCGCAACAAAACGCCGGTTCACCGCGCAATGCGTTTCGCGGTTGCCGGGCTGCCATTCGTGATGGGGATTGGCGTTTGGCAAGCGTTTCAACTACCCGGCACGGGCTCTGCGCTGCTGCTTGGACACATCGCGCTAGGAACACTCTGGTACTGGGGCGGACTTGTGATCGTCATCAGCTACAAGTTCATTCCCATGTTCACGCTAAGTCACGGTTATGAGGTCGACCTGCGCACGACGACAGGTCTGTATTTCGGCGGCGTTACGCTCGTCGCGACCGCAGCAACCTTGCCGCACACAGTGCGTCTTGCGGCGACACTCGTGGGCGGGGTGTTCGTGATTGGCGGTGCATTACTGTTTGCGCTTGATTTGCAACGGATGGTGCGAGTGCGCAAACGCAAGCGCATTATGTTTCCAATTTTATCGGCAATTGCCGCCACGCTCTCACTGCTCGGTGCACTGACACTGCTGGTGACGGCCTACGCGCTTGGTGACGAACGAATCGGCGTCGCGGCAGGTGACTGGTTCTACTTTGGCGGAATGATCCCGCTGCTCTTGGCCTATGCGCAAAAAATCATTCCGTTTTTGCGCTATGAATACAGATACTCCCACGCTCCTGATCGAAAATCAGCTCCCCTGATCGACGAAATGGTTCCCGCGCTTCTGTCGCGGGTCGGCACTTACCTATACGTGATCAGCTTTTGCGCCAGTCTGCTGTACTTCTTATTCCTTGCACGCTTCACCCCTGTGCTGCGCCACTGGCTTGCGCTGACACTTGCCGCCATAGGCGCGGCGGCTCTCGCAATCATGGCGAGCGCCCTGATTCACGTGTTATTGGTTGGTGGAAAACGCCCGGATCTGCCCCGAAAAACTTAATAAGATATGTCACAGAAATGCAATACTTATGCCTTATGATTGAGCGAAAGAGGTGTGGTGGCAATGGACACAATCTACCCCATTCGCATCAAACGCATATACGATACGCCCTTAGCAAGTGATGGGCTGAGGATTTTGGTAGATCGACTATGGCCGCGCGGCGTCCCAAAGAAGCGCACGCAGGTCGACGAGTGGATGAAGGAGGTCGCGCCAAGCACCGAGCTGAGGCAGTGGTTTGCGCACACTCCAGAACGTTACCCTGTATTTAGCGCACTCTACGAACGGGAACTGCTGGAAGACCCCCTGCACATTGCTATGCTAATGCGACTTAAGGAACTGCACGCGAACAACGCATTGACACTGCTGTACAGCGCCAAGAACGAACACCAGAACCACGCTCAGGTACTTTTGCGCGTTCTGCAACGTGTTTGCTCCATAGACACGACTCCGGTCGTGCGCCAGGATCAAATCGTTCCCAGCAAGTGATGGCTAATCCAGATCCCGTCTGGCCGAATTTCGATCAAGCCTTGCTTTTTTAGATCGTTGAGGATTCGGTTGACCGATTCCCGTGTGGTGCCGATCATATTGGCTAACTCGCGGTTGGTCATGCGCAGCGCAAGGTATCTTCCGTCATCTCGTTTTTCGCCATACCATTCGCTCAAGTGAATCAGCGTGCGCAACACCCGATCGCTGACACTCTGCAAGGTTGCGTCTTGCAGTTTCTGCTGGAGTTCCAAAATCTTCTGACTCAGCACGCGCAATACCGTGAGCGCGATCTGCGGATCCTTTTGTAGCAATTGTTCAAATTGACGCACGGGTAGCAAGCCTAAACTTGTTGAACTTAAGGCCTCCGCAGTGCCCGGATACGGCAAATCGTCAAAAAGGCCAACGTGGGGGAACATATCTCCCGTGCGCAAATACGAGATGATCTGCTCCCTACCTTCTTCATCCACTTTGTATACCTTGATCGCCCCAGTGCGGATAAAATAGACAGCAGTTTTTTCTGCCCCTTCAAAAAACACGAACTCTCCTCGCTCCAGGCTCTGACTTTGCACTATTTTCGCCACTTCCGCAAGCTGCTGATTCGTCATCGCCTTGAACATCGGAATCTCCCTTAACCACTCCACGCTACGCCTCCATCGTCATCACGCTTTGCGTCGATATTTTTTTTACAATGTTACTCATATTGTGATATACTACAAGAAATGAAGATTACTGTGATGATGTTTGCGTTTTCTTTGAAACCGCTTACTGAGCAGTTATTCACTTAATGTTTTATCACAAAACAACAAGGAGGAGTAAGATGTCTACAAACCCCGAAAAACTCGACACCCTATTAAGCGAAGATCGGGTCTTCGCTCCGTCGGAAGAATTCAAAGCCAAGGCGAATTTTAACGACCCTGGTGTCTACGAGAGAGCGGCTGAGGATCCGGAGGCATACTGGGCGGAACAGGCTCAAAACATTAGTTGGTTCGAGCCTTTTACGTCTACTCTTGAGTGGAATCCACCCCATGCAAAGTGGTTTTTGAATGGTAAGTTAAACGCTACGTATAATCTGGTTGATCGCCATCGCCAGGGCGAGCGCAAGAACAAGGCCGCCATCATTTGGGAAGGCGAACCCGGCGACAGCAAGGTGTACACGTATGACATGCTTGGGCGCGAAGTGGACAAGGCCGCTCACATGCTCAAAGATCTCGGCGTAAAAAAAGGCGATCGCGTCATGGTCTACCTGCCGATGATTCCGGAACTGCCGATCACCTTGATGGCGTGCGCAAAAATCGGCGCGATTCACTCGGTTGTCTTTGCAGGATTTTCTTCTGCGTCATTGAAGGATCGGATCATCGACGCCGACGCTAAACTGTTAATCACCGCCGATGCCGGCTGGCGCCGCGGCAGCAAAGTGCCGCTCAAGGAGAACGCAGATGTTGCGGTGGCAGACACACAGATCGAAAAAATCATCGTCGTTGAGCGAATTGGGGAATCCGCCAACATTACGATGCAAGAAGGTCGCGACGAGTACTGGCACGACCTGATTAGCAAGGCTTCCAAAGAGCCATTTCCCGCCGAACCGATGGATGCAGAAGACATCCTCTACATTTTGTACACCTCTGGAACCACTGGCAAACCAAAGGGCATCGTGCATACGACAGGCGGGTACCTAGTTGGCGCCAACACATCGATGCGCAGCGTCTTTGACATCAAAGACGACGACATCTTCTGGTGTTCCGCCGACATCGGTTGGGTCACTGGCCATACTTATATCGTATACGGCCCTCTCTCTGTTGGTGCTACGGTCGTCATTTACGAAGGTGCGCCGGACTTCCCGGATCGCGACCGCTTTTGGGATATTATCGAAAAATACGGGGTCACCATTTTCTATACTGCGCCCACTTCCATCCGTACCTTTATGAAGTGGGGTCCGCAATATGTGCAACGTCACAACCTGGATACACTGCGTTTAATGGGTACCGTGGGCGAACCGATCAATCCGGAAGCGTGGATGTGGTATCACGAGCATGTTGGCCACGGCAAATGCCCGATTGTCGACACCTGGTGGCAAACAGAAACTGGCAGCGCCATGATCGCGCCTTTGCCAGGGATCGTGACGACCAAGCCCGGGTCGGCCACCAAGGCGGTGCCTGGCGTCACTGTTGACGTCGTGGACGAGAACGGTGAATCCGTGCAACCCGGTGCTGGCGGTTACCTCGTCATTACCAAGCCATGGCCATCGATGCTGCGCACGATTTGGGGCGACGACGATCGCTTCCAGAAGACCTATTTTGGCAAGTACCAGGGAACCTATATGCCCGGTGACGGCGCACACTTGGACAAGGATCGCTACATCTGGATTCTTGGCCGCATTGACGATGTCATTAACGTTTCCGGTCACCGCATTGGCACCATGGAAGTTGAGAGCGCCCTTGTCGATCACAAGTCCGTGGCCGAGGCGGCCGTCATCGGTCGCTCCCACGACATCAAGGGGCAGGCGATCACCGCTTTTGTCACGCTCAAGGAAGGCATTAGCGCTAGCGATGATTTGACCGTTCAACTTAAACAGCACGTAGTAGAAAAAATCGGCGCGATGGCTAGACCCGAAGAAATTCTCTTCACTGCCGAACTGCCCAAGACCCGCAGCGCAAAAATTATGCGCCGCTTGCTGCGTGACATCGCTGAAGGCAGAGCCATCGGCGACACGACCACACTTGCCGATCCCAGCGTGATCGACATGCTGAAACAACAATACTCGGATAAAGAATAACGCTTTCCACGTCAGGGGGCGGATACAGTGACCGCCCCCTGAATTTTTAATTGATTGCGATCCATCACTTAAGTGTGTCTGAATTGTGAACACCTTGTCACGAGATTGACAAATTAACAGATATTTCGTAGAATCCTAACTGAGATCTAAAGCGCTTTCATACCAAACCATAAAGGAGGTAGACGGGATGAGTGATAAGCCCGTTGTCATCGGAGACCCAGGACCGCTCGGTCTGACAGCATTCGGTTTAACCACAGTCATTCTCAGTCTGATCAATGCAGCAGTACTTCCAGGAGCCATTATGACGGTAGTGCTTCAATTGGCACTAGTTTTTGGTGGTTCAGCCCAGGTTCTCGCTGGTATGTGGGAATTCCGCAAGGGGAATACGTTTGGGGCGACCGCATTTACTTCATACGGTGCGTTCTGGATTTCGTTTTATCTGCTTGTCAATAACATCGGTTCGATGAAGACAGATGCGGGTATCGGCGTCGGAATTTATCTTCTGATGTGGGGCGTTTTTACGCTCTATATGTTCATTGGCACATTCTATATCAATAAAGCTTTATTCTTCATCTTCCTTTTCCTTTTGGTCACCTTCATCTTGCTCGCGCTCGGTAACTTCAGCGGCTCGGCTGGGACGACGGCGCTCGGTGGTTGGTTCGGGTTGATCACTGGCATTCTCGCACTTTATGCTGCTGCTGCAGGTATTGTGAACAGTGTGGCGGGTAAAACAGCGTGGCCTGTAGGCGGCGCATTCATTAAATCCAATTCGTAATCCGATGTGATGCACTTTTCAATCTAATGATAAGAGGCAGGCGATTTGCCTGCCTCTTATCATTTTTAATGACGATTTCCACTCAAATGTGGAACCTCTCCATCTCAGAATGTAACGCCTCAAACGCACCGGACAGATTTTGCACCGCGCCCGATATTTCTAAAAGCTGCTCCGACTGATGCTTGCTGCTTGACCGTATTTCACCAACCTGCGAATCAAATTGTGCCGTAATCGCCAAAATCTCACGCACACTATACAATACTTCATCCCGGAACGCACGCGATTGCTTCACTTCATCTTGAGTTTTGTTCATTTCCCCGTGAAGACTCTTAAAACTGTCCGCCACTTTTGAAATTTCCACATTCAAAACGCCAATGCTCTTTTGACTGTTGCGAATCGCCTGTTCTTGCTCCGATGCGGTATCACTGGTTGATACCATGTACGAACTCAGTTCTTGTACCGCCTTATGGACATGTTCCGTCAACTTGTCTGTTTCATCAGAAAGCTTGCCAATTTCAGACGCCACCACAGCAAACCCTTTACCATACTCGCCAGCTCGTGCCGCCTCAATGCTCGCATTCAATGAGAGCATTCTTGTTTGATTAGAGATTTCCCCGATCTCCATGGCCCAATTTTTAATTTGTTCCACCTGATCAAGTAGTTTTCGAAACAAATCCGTGAACTGATTCATGACCTGAACCGTATCAGACATATGCTTTTCCACTCCGGTCATGCTCTGACCGGCACCCGATACAAGTTTCTGGGTGTCATCCAATATCGACTGCGACTCCAGAACGCTTTCCCCAATTCGATTCATTTGTTCCGCGATTTTCTCCAAGTCTGTTGAAGATTTTGTGAGCAAAGACGTCTGCTTGGTGGCGCCAGCAGCCATTTCGTCAACGCTGGCACCCAGTTCTTCCGCCCCAGCGTGAATCTCGCTCAACGCGCTTGAAGCGCCGTTGACTCCATCATTCATCGTTGTTGTTGTTTGTTGAATCCTCTTGATGATCGAAACAAGACCAATGCTTACCTTGTTCAGTTCGAACTGCAGTTGCCCCAGTTCATCCCTAGCCTTGGGGCGAAGTTGTTTACTCAAATCCCCGCCTGCCAGAGTGCGCATGAACCCTAATGAAGTCATATAAAAAGTCCGGAACTTATAACCCTCGTTCAATACGACCGCCGTCGACAAAACCATTAACCCTGTCGCCACATAAGGATGATGCATCACGGCTGAAGCGATACCGCCAAGTTGCAGGACAGACACGGGCAAACCAATTTTCCATTCACGGCTTAATCCCATCAAGATCGATCCGGAACGCAATGCATAGGTTCGTTTGCCTTGAAAATAAATCGGCGTTGACACATCGATCAATCGTTCGCCGGTATTGCGCGGATAATAAAACGCCTCTGTCTTTTCCACCGTAGCACACTTCAATCCGACCGGATCGTTAAAAAAAACAGCCTCGCGCAGGTGGTTAGTATGAATTTCCCCAAACCCATCCGGTCTCACGATGACATAGTACTCTAGGTTTTCCAAGTTCTCACTAAAAATCTTGCGAATCTTTGCCCTTGATTCATCATTCAACCCTTTATGTTGTTCTAATACTTGTTCAACTTTGCGAGCGGTGGACACCACAAGTTGACTTTGTTTCGCAACCGTTTTACGAGGTAATTTCCTCTCTTTCTCCATTATCTTTCCTCCTAATGGTAACGCTTTCATATTACCAGAACCACTTCTATAACAACACTCGATTTTAGGCTAGCGAAGCCACCAAATATATTATAACGCAAGTAAATCATTATGTGCGATTTTTCAAAGGCTGACTTCAGACAATCGCAAGCATAATTTGTGATGGTATGAACACTAGGCATTCAAATCATCATAGTTTCTGGGGGCACGATACGATGACGGCTCTTTACCACCTCTTCCCTCCGACCATTCACCCGATGGTCATTCACTTCACGATCGCCATTAACTTTTTGGCTACCCTTTTCGGTGTGATCGGACTGTTCCGAAGAAAGGATCCATTTTATGAACGCGCTTATGTCTGGTTGCTTGCACTAAGCATCCTTGCCACACTCGCAGCGGGATTTGCTGGCGTCATTTCCGAATACTACGCAAACATGCCGCTTAGCCTCGCGCCGACCATGCAAATTCATCAGCGTTTCGGTGAATTGACGGGAATCGCCTTATTAATCGCATTTTTTGTGCAGTGGTTTTATCGTCGCCACAAAAGGCAAGTGGCTGTGATCGCGATCGTGTTCTCTATCTTATCCACCATTCTTGTCAGCATCACAGGCCACCTCGGTGGTTTGATGGTATACAACCACGGTCTTGGCGTCAACCTATCACAGACCGCGCCACTCCATTCACCATCAAATAAATAAAATGCGAAACAGGCGCTTAAAATAATTAGGCGCCTGTTGATGTGAGCCATCCAGTTGCAATCGCTGTTAATGAGGAATCGTAGAGATTGCCAACAACAAGGATACAGCCACAATTCCCCAACGCATAAACTGATAAGCTTCCCGATCCGTCATGGTGTTCTTCTCTTTCTCGTTCATGATCATCTCTCCTTATCTATTTGTAAAGCTTATACGTCACACCTTGCAATTTGCTGAACTTGCATGGTACGTGCGCAATTGGATAAGCTACAAACATGTCAACTCCAAAGTCAGGAGGGTCTCATGCCTACCGCGACGCTTTCCAAGCACCACGCCAAATGGGGCAAGTCGGTCAGCATCATGTGGAGCGCGATCATCCTTGCCGTCGGGATTGCGCTTGTCGTTGTTTTTTTGTACTTGGATCGAAACAACCGAATTTCTTATGCCATTCAGTCTTCGGGAGTGCTGGGGATTGGGGTCGCCATTTTTCTAATGGCATTGTTTTGCGTGATTCCGGTTCCGTCTGAATTTTTGATGATCATGAACATGAAGGTGTTCGGCGTATGGTGGGGGATCTTGTACACATGGGTCGGAGCGATGTTAGGCGCGATTGCTGTATTTTTTTTGGCGCGGCGAATTGGAAAACGCATACTGCAAGCGTTCATTTCAGACGACCACATGCGCCGGGTCAACCGCTGGATTCAAGACCGAGGAGCGCTCGGCCTATTGATGGTAAGGCTCGTTCCGCTTCCGTTCATCGTCGTCAACTATGCGGCAGGGGTGATGGAATCAGTCGCCACCTGGGAGTACATTTGGACGACAGGGGTTGGCCTGCTTCCATACGACCTTGGCGCAGCGCTGGTGTTTTTCGGTCTTTCGACCAAGTACATCTGGTGGCTCGTGATTGGCGCAATCGCTGTCGTTGGGATCTGGGTCGCAGGGTATCTGTTTAACCGATCAAGCGCGTCCCGCGCATAGCCTTGTGCAGCGATCCGCCGATACCGCTCATGATTGAACACAACACCTGCAAAAGTCATCATCAACCGCCATCCCGTTCAACCTGTTGCAATGGTGGGCAAACGCCGATTCGCCCACTCCCGGAAGTCATCCGCATTAAGCGGCTTGCTGAAGTAGAACCCTTGCATTTCTTCGCAGTCTTTATTACGCAGCATGCGCAGTTGCAAATCGTCCTCAACGCCCTCCGCAATGGTGCGCAAATTCATGCTCTTCGCCAGACTGATGACCGCATCGACAATCGCTTCGTTATCCGAATCGGTCACCAGATCGCGCACAAATGACTGATCGATTTTGAGTTTGTCAATTTGAAATCGTTTCAAGTACGCAAGGGAAGAATACCCGGTGCCAAAGTCGTCGATGGAGATCCTTACCCCTAGCCTATGCAGTTCGTCCATAATGGAAATGGCCTTCTCGGGATCGCTCATGGCCACGCTTTCTGTCAACTCAAGCTCCAGCCACTCTGGTGCGAGGCCTTCGTCGCGTAACACCTGTTCCACCAATTGGGGGATTGATCCTCGCTTAAATTGAATCGCGGACAGGTTCACCGCCACCACGATCGGTCGAAGTCCCTCGTCAATCCATGATTTCATCTGCCGCACCGCCGTTCGCAACACCCACTCTCCAATCGGCAAGATCATGCCGGATTCCTCGGCAATGGGGATGAACTCACCTGGAGAGATCATGCCGAGCTTGCTGTGGTGCCACCGTAGCAGCGCCTCTACCCCAACGATTTCACCAGTTCCCAATGACACCTGCGGTTGATACTGCAAATACAGTTCGTTGCGGGCAAGCGCATGGCGCAATGCATTTTCCAACAGTATGTAGCGGTTTGAGCGCCGTTGCATCTCTGGCGCGAAAAATTGATACGTGTTGCGCCCGCTTTGTTTTGAACGGTACATGGCAATGTCCGCGCACTTCGAAAGAGTGGAAAGGTTGTCGCCATCTGCCGGGTAGATCGCAATGCCAATCGACGGCGTCACGACAAGCTCGTAATCACCAACTGTAAAGGGTTGCGGGATCAACTTGAGCAGGTTTTCCGCCACATGGACTGCGCCATTCGCCGTGGTACTGGGAAGAAGCACGATGAACTCATCGCCACCAGGACGCGAAATGGTATCCTGAACACGCAGTTCGTTGCGCAGGCGTTTGGTGATCTCGATCAGAAGTTCGTCGCCCACCTGGTGCCCGAGTGTTTCATTGACATACTTAAAATGATCCAAATCGATAAACAACAGCGCCACCGATTCACCCGTTTGTACAGCCCGACGGAATGCCTGATTGGCGCGGTCTGTGAGCAGCGTCCGGTTAGGGAGTCCAGTCAATGGATCGTAGTGCGCCATGTGCTGGATTTGCTCTTCCGCCGCTTTCCTCGCCTCAGCATGGCTAAACAAGTCAAGCGCATAGCTGATGTCATCACTCATGTTCTCAAGTAAGCCGACCATATTCTCGTCAAACACGTGTTTGCCCGCATGATACACTGCCAAAATCGCGTATGGCTTGCCATTCCGCCGAATCGGAAACGTCGCAAAGGACAAAAAACCAAACAGGCGCGCACGTTCCCACCATGGTCGTGTCGAGTCGTCGCGGTCAAACTCCTGCACAATCACTGGCTTGCCGGCCCGCAGCGCAATGCCTGTGGGTCCTCTTCCTTCGACCAGATTGGGATCGGCAGACAGCATGAGTCCATCCAGATAGTCGCTGCCCTGCCCATAATAAGCAACCACATCCACGGCGTTCGTGTCTTGATTCAACCGTCCGATCCAACTGAACTTCATCCCGCCCGTTTCGACCGCAATCCGGCACACCTGCTCAAACAGTTCCGCTTCTGACGGACTATGGACAATCGTGTGATGGGTGCGAGATAATGCGGCATAAATCTGGCTTAAATAGTGAATATGCAATTCTTTGTCAACTAGCTTGTGTTCGATCAAAACGCGCTCCGTGATGTCATGCAAGATCCAGATGATTTCACGCGCTTGTTCCTGTGCCTGAATCGGCATTCCATACAAGTAACACCAGATCACTTCACCATTTTTGCGGAGAACCGGGAACTCCCCATAATTTACTTTTCCGTCCGCGATTTCCTGTAATGCGTCGTTCGCTTCAAACCCGTCCAAATGATCGGGCAATATGGGAAACTCGATTCCCACGAGTTCTGCTTCCGAATACCCGATCATCTCACAAGCGCGAGGGTTGGCGCGCAGGATCTTCCGCTCAGCGGTTGTCATCAGGAACCCCATCGCTTTACTGCAAAAAAGCGTCCGGCAGATTGCCACCGCACGCTCCAGAGCGATCATGTGTTCATCCTGACATGCGTCGTTCCAAACATCCATGGATGGTTATATCCCCTTAAAATTCACTACAAAAGATATAACCATCACACCAACCGTTTGTCAATACAATTGTCGCCTTTGCCTACAACTGTTCAAAAGCAGCTGTCAACACAGGCACAATCTGCTTCTTTCGGGAAACAACGCCCTTTAAAAGCGCACGATCCTCATCAAGCCTGACGTTGAACGCCTTTTCAACAACACCCTTGTGAGACCCAATCGCTAGCGCGACCGAATCACTGTTCAGGATGTCCGTCACCACATACAAAAACAAATCAAGTCCCTCCGCGCGAATCACGTCTTGCAGTTTGACCTCCAATTCATTCTGCCGATTGATTACATCCTGAAAGTCAATCACATTGATTTGCGCAATTTTCACCTTGCTTTTCCCCATCTTGAACTCTTTCGCATCATTGGCCGCCAGTTCGTCAATGGTCTTATCCAGCACGTCCGTCCCGGCCTTCAACATTTGCATGCCGTACTCCTCTAAGTCCACATCGGCCAGCTTCGCCAGGTCACGCATGGCGTCGCGATCTTCGTCGGTACAAGTCGGTGACTTCATCAGCAAGGTGTCGGACACGATCGCGGACAAAAGCAACCCTGCGTAATTGGCGGGGATGTCCAGGTTCTTTTCTTTGTATATTTTGTAAATCAAGGTCGATGTGCATCCCACCGGCTCCGCCCGATAGTACAATGGCGCGCTGGTTTCAAAATTGGCGATGCGGTGATGGTCGAGGACTTCGACAATCTGCACCTTGTCAATATCGTTCGCGCTTTGTTGGCGTTCGTTATGGTCGACAAGAATGACATCGCCCGTCACGTCTGCGACGGATTCAAGTAGCATCGGCGGTTCTACGCCAAAGTGATCAAGGACATAACGGGTCTCCTTGTTGACCTCGCCAAGGCGAGCGGCCTGCGCGTCCATACCCATTTGCCGCTTAACGTCCGCGTAGACAATGGCGGAACAAATTGAATCCGTGTCGGGATTCTTGTGACCCAATACCAGAACTTTGCTCATGTTCATCTCCACTTTTCTGCGTATAGTCATTTCTAGCTATTTATATTACCGTGACAAGAATATTTTTTCAAATCAGGCTAGCAACAATAGAATCGACGACTTCGTTTTTGCCGTTCCCACTCATCCGGAAAATCATCCGGGTCGTCCGAATCCGGTGACAGCATACGGCGACCGCGCTGCTCGTTCTCTTTCCCTGCCGTTGCCTGCCCCGCTGGCGCCCCAGGAATTTGCTCTGTATGCTCAAACGTGCCAAACACAATCGCTTTTCCGTCCCGCACCATCTGCACCCCTTTCGCGAACACGTGAACAATTTGCAAGCGCTCGTCCGTCAACAACAGATCCGCATCCGCATTGACCGCGACCCTCCCCTTATGGCCGAGTTTTAGGACACGTGCCACGTTTTTCGTCACCAGCGCCACCGCCGCCTCCATCGCGACCTCTTCCTCCACGATGGCATCGCGCACCTCTTCCCACAACGTGGCAATCGAACCGATCCCCATGGCAATCATTTTTCCCTGATCATCAAAAATCGGCGAGCTTCCGTTGCTGTCCGAACTCATCGTGATGCGCGACAGCTTTACCCCCTTATCGAGCAACAAGCGTATGGCCTCTGACGGCTTCACGGAAATATGGTCGTGGCGATCCGGCCTGATCCCCGATGTGACATCGACAAATCCGCCTGCGCGCCCATACGCGATAGCCTGCTTAAGCAAGTCCTGATTGCGGTTCAGGTGAGTTGGCACAAACACTGACCGCGGCAGCTCAGTGTTACGGAGCAGGCGGAACAACACGTTTAGGCGCGTGTCATCGTCGCCCACATGCAGGTGCAACACCCCCGCCTTGCCTGACAGCAGCCCCCCCACCCGCGCCTCGCTCGCCAATTCGGCTAGCTCCAATTCACTCGGATGACTGGATCTGGAATCAGAAATCGCGATCTCACCCACGCCGATCACCTTGTCGATCAGCACAATGTCAGAACGCGGCATCCCCGTCAAGGTGCGCGTCGGCACCTGATACGCGCCGCTGTAAATGTAGGTCGAGACACCCTCAAAGTCCAGCGCCTCCGCCTTTGCGAGCAGCTCCCGCGTGGTGCGCGTGACGCCGTCCGTTCCGAGTACGCCAACCGCCGTCGTCACGCCGGCGGTGGTAATGTGGCTCAGGGTAATCTCTGGTGTACGATAATGGAACCCTCCCTCACCGCCGCCGCCAGCCATGTGAACGTGCTGATCAATCAGTCCAGGAAACAGGAAGAGCCCCGAGGCGTCAATCCGCTCCATCTCAACCCCATGGCCATGAATGTCAAGGTCATCGCCAAGCGCGAGGATTTTTCCGCCTCCGAACAACACATCCCGAACACCTAGCGATTCTGGCGCATACAGCCGCGCCTTCTGAAGCAGCGTCAGCATTCACTTGCCTCCCCACGTCACGTGTTTTTCCATTCCGCCACATACGCTTCGAGCGCACGGTGCAACTCGCGACCAATCGTCGCATAGTCCTCATCTCGCAAGTTGGCAAGCGACACGCGCACCGACCACTTAGGGCCGTGAAACCCGCCTCCATTCAAAAGTACAATAGACGCGTTTTGCGCCAATCGGTACAAAATGTCGACCGGTTCATGACGGGTCTGAAGATAGCTCGCAAAGGCCTGCCCATAGTGCATTGTCGACCATTCGAGCAGGTCGAATTCCGTGTAGTAATCGGCGTCGTTCGGCAGGTGCGGGTGAGGCAGGCCGAGCCCGTCGTACAACAGCGTCATGCGGCGCTGGCAAACCGCCTTTGTCAAGTCGCGATAACGATGCGTATCGTCGAGCAGGTCAAAAGCAGCCAGAAGCGTCATCTGCACCTGTTGCGGCGTCGACAGACCCGCCGTGTGGCGCAAAGCCACCTGCCTGCTGTCGGCGACCAACCGATCCATGTAGCAAAGCGAGTCTGAATCGGAAGTGAGTGACGAGTAGCGGTGGCGGAGTTCTGTTTTTGCACCTTCAGCCAATTCGCGAAGCCGCTTGTCAAATACGTTATTGGCAGCTAACGCCACCACACCGAGTCGCCACCCGGTCACACCAAAGTACTTTGAAAATGAGTAGACGCCGAGAGTGTTGTAAGGCAACGCCGCCATTATCGAGTGAAAGTCGTCGACGAACGTGGCATACACATCGTCAGAAATAATCATAAGACGTGGGTTTTGGGTCTTGACAATCGTAACTAGGTCATCAATGACTGTCGGCAACATCGCCACCGACGGGGGGTTGCTCGGGTTGACGACAAACAAAACGCGAATCGATGTGTCGCCCAACTTTTGTAATTCACTAGACGGGTACTGCCAAGTGTGACCACCACGATCATCGTTGCCAGTAGCGCGAATTTCCACCACATCAAATTCATACTGGTACAATTGTGGAATTTCAAAATAAGGAGGGAAAATCGGGGTCATGACCGCCACCCGATCCCCTCTTTGCAAGAGGTGATTCTCCAGTAGCGAATCGAACACGTAGCACATGCCGGCAGTTGCGCCTTCCACCGCAAACAGGTCAATGTTCCCGTCCGCGTCGCGCATACCGTACACTTCGCGAACGAGAAACTCCCGCACCACCCTCTCTGCGTGCGTCAGCATGCGATCCGGCGTCGGGTAGTTGTCGCCGATGATGCCATCGACCAGTTCATACACCCACGCATCCGCCTCAAATCTAAGCTCCTTAACGCCATAATCAATCGTTTTGCGCAGCCATTCAGAACCCGGTTCCCCTCCTTTCGTCCTTAAAAACCGGTCAATTCTATTCGCGCATCCTGTTCTTTCTGGCATTCCGGCCAGATCCCCCTGATTCCAAGCGCGTCGACTCTCTTGCGCCGCAAACTCTCCCAACAAAAAAAACGCCTCTCGCGGCGACACGGCAACCCAGTTCGGATTGCCACGTCCAGCATTGAGCATGGCGTGAGCGCTTTTTTTCTCTTGTTCCGTTGCCATTTCGATCAAACGGTCTTTGAATTCAAACGGACTGAGATCCACATCCGACCGTTCTTTGATACGCACCGTCTCCATGATGAGTCCCCCATCGTTATTCATACGACTGATCTTCCTCACCATGGTTTTTCCCCATTGAATTTCAAATTATCCGCACGTCATTAACGTATGGATAATATTACATTATTTTTTGCAGTTCTTGCGTCGATTCGTGAACATGAGTGACCGTCGCCGACAGCTCCTGCAATTGTGCCGCTTGTTCCTGGCTATTCGCCATACTTTCTTGGACGGCCTCCTGAATGTGTGAGATCTCCCGTGTGATCTCGTTAACCTTATCGTTGACCTGCCGCGAGGAATCCTTCACCATTTGCGACAATCGTCGGATCTCATCCGCCACCACGCCAAACCCGCGCCCAAGTTCACCAGCCCTCGCCGCCTCAATGGCTGCGTTCAGTCCAAGCAGGTTCGTCTGTGCCGCCACTTCGGACACCAAGTTGTTGATTTCCACGAGCGCCTTGGCGTCATCGTTCAATTGGTTGACTGCCGTCGCGATCGCATCAATGTTTTGCGCAAACGCAGTACTCGCGTTAGCCATATCATGGGAAAGCGTGTTGAGTATTCCCACTTGATCTGACAACCCTTCAATTCCATTGGCCATCGCATCCAAATGCGTAACTTTCACTACAACAGAAACCATCCCCTGAAATTCGCCGTTCGTAATAATAGGGATCGTTGTAGCATGGTAAGGAAATCCATATAATTTCGTGTCCCCATCCAGGCTGATGGCACGCCTTTCCTTAAACGCCTTGGCCGACACCATCCCGGCAAATTTCGATTCCTTAATATCGCTCCCCATATCAAGCGGAAACGGGAATAAAGGCACCTTGCGAATGTGCGTGATGATCCCGTTTGCATTATAAAGCGCCACAAACGATTCCTTTCCCGATATACTCGTCACCAGTTGAAACAACCAGTCGGGGTCGTATCCCCCCGAACTGCTCAATGTCTTGAGTTCGGTCGCTGAACCCCTATTCCCGTAACTCTTCACGTCCGTCCCCGCAATGTGATTCATTAACCAGTTTTGGAGGAACTTAAACGTTTCAAACCCTACGCCCACCTGACCGCTTTTCAGTTTGTCCCGAATTTCCGTCGCTTGACGCACCAATTCCTTATGAATTCTGATGTGTTCATTCAGTCCAGAAATCCCCACTTTTTTCATATACGCTTCTTCATCAGCAAAATGGTGGACGCCATACGACAACAGTTCATCGAGAATTTGCAATATTTCTGAGTTAGAGCCTTTATTTTGAAATATTTGATACATGCGGTTAATCAAATCGACCAGTTGCTGATGCTCTCGATCCATTTCTGGTACGCCAGTCATAAATTTATCGGTCAAATCAATATAACGCTCTCCAGAAGCCACCTCAAAACGCCTCCCCAATCTATAATTGCCTTAGTTAATGGTATCAAATCCGTTCCCTAAGGTAAATATATGACCAACAATGCAACAAATAAAGGGAGCCAAGCGACTCCCTCGCAGTGTATGCTTGAAGATGAAAAATTTACCTAGACAACCGGAACGGCACCGTGATCACCCTGACTGATTTATTGAAGACTAGCCATGCAAGCAGCCAGCTCGCCGTCTTGCTGTGCAGCAGGGAATGCCACCACCGTCTTGTCAAAAACTGTGGGATCACGATCGTAATGTCAGACGAGTCGTACTGGTTCAGTTCGTACTCCACAAACCTTTGCAAGCGTTTCGCCACCGATCGATACTGCGAGTGGATCACCACCAAGCGTACGTCTGTGCCAAGCTTCTCCCAATCCTCTTCAATCTTCTGCGTCGCCACCCGCATACCCTCTTCACTGTCACCCGTCGCCACATTCACCGCAATGACGTTCTCAAAGTGGCTCACCGCGTACTGGAGCGCCGCAACCGACGCTTTGTTCACCGAGGCGATTGGAACGATGGTTAACCCCGGCGAGTATTTATACAACGGCATGCTAAAATCATACTTCAAATCCACCCTGGTTTGCTCATAGTGTTGCTTGATTTTTGTGAACGCCACCACCATGATCGGAACGCCAATCAGAACCAGCCACGCTCCATCCATAAACCGCGTGACGCCAAAGATCAGGCAAGCGGCCGCTGTCAGCGTCAATCCGATGATGCTGCCGACCGCCGATACCACCCAATGCCGACCGCGTTCCCGAAAAAGACGCACCACCATGCCTAGCTGAGACACCGAGAACGTGTAAAACACCGACACCCCATACAGGGCGATCAAGCGACCGATTTTCGCGTCAAACGCGAACGTCAGGAGCAGCGACACAAACGTCAAAAACAGGATTCCATTGCTATAGACCAAGCGGTCGCCTTTATGCAAAATCCAGCGCGGCATATACCCGTCCCGCGCCATCGACGACCATAACGCCGGACACCCGGTAAACGCCGTATTCGCCGCAATAATCAAGATAGCCATCGTCGCAAACGAAATGATCAAACTTACAATATACCCCAGACCGCGCAACCCGAAGATCATGATCGATTCCTGTTGAATCAACGGCACGTCTGGGTTGTACTGCAATCCATGCAACATTGCTAAACCGGATACGATAAAAAACAGCATACTGAGCGTCCCCACGAGGGTTAACAATAGGCGCTGCGCACGCTTAGCCGACGGTTCCAAAAAAATCGGCACCGAGTTGGATACCGCCTCAATCCCCGTCAGTGCGCTACAACCGTTGGCGAACATCCGCAGGAAGAGAAACAACGACATACCGCTCACCGCTTGCATACCGTTGATGCTGGGGAAGTGTATGTGCCCCGGGTGTGAGAACGCATTGATCACCCCTACGATGCCAAGGGTGAAAATGCTAAACACAAACAAATACGTAAACGGGATGAACACCTTTGCCGATTCGCTGGTTCCGCGCAGATTGATGACCATGATGAACAGCGTCAATAGCAGATTGACGAATAGCTTATGGGTCATCACAAACGGAATAAATGGAGCGATCGCGTCGACACCCGATGCGATCGAAACCGCGACCGTCAGTATGTACCCAATGATCAGCGTGGAGGCAGCCGACAATCCCCAGAAACGACCTAGATCATTAAGACCGATCGAATAAGCGCCACCACCCATTGGATAATGATGGATAATATTGCGGTACGCGAGAAACAGAAGCAACGCAAGTCCAGCAATAATAATTGTACCAATGGCAGAAAACCCAAGCACATTGGCAACATACCCGGCAGACGCGCCGACGCCGACCAGCGCGGCTAGAACAAACTCCATTTGGTCTGTCGCATACGCAACGCTAGAC
>JAJZCL010000010.1:30159-31085 GCA_021846165.1 Bacillota bacterium
AGACAGCGCATCAGGCGTGAGTATGGCCAATCCTCGAAGAATGCCGATCTTCACATGCTGACTCTCGCGCGTTTTGAGCGGTCTGCCAACGATTAGTCGTTTAATTCCATAGATCATTTAAGAATATCCCCAATTCTATAGGAGCATTAAATTTGCCTACTGCAGATTTGATTCCTGCCATTATTCTTTGCTCGAAACAGTTCTTGATCCGCGCGCAGGATCAATTCTTTCGGCAGCATCTCCGTCGTCGGTATCATGGTATCCACGCCCTGACTGACAGTGATGTACTTCTCTTCGATGGAATTGGCATGGGGGATTTGCAGCGAAAGAACATGTCGTCGAAACTTTTCAGCCATGCGCATCGCGAACTCGTGATTCGCATTGGGCAGTAGGCACACAAATTCCTCTCCGCCATAGCGCGCAAAAAGATCACCCTGTCTTTCCAGCTGAAGAACGAGACTTTGTGCAACCTTAGTCAAGCACTCGTCGCCTTCCAGATGGCCGTAATAATCATTAAACAACTTGAATTTATCCAGATCAACCATAATGACAGACAACGGGAACGACTCATTGACGGCAGTCGTCCACATGGAACTGTAATACTCGTCAAACCGCCTTCGATTAGGGATTCCCGTCAATCCATCTTTGTAAGAATTGTTGACAAGCAAGTCTCGATAGCGTTTCACCTCCAGGTGAGTCCGTATGCGAGCCTTGATGATGATCGGCTCGAACGGCTTTGTAATGTAGTCTACCGCACCCATCTCAAACCCTTTCACCTCATCGGCAACGCCGGTTTTGGCAGTGATAAAGATCACTGGAATCTCCTTGGTCAGCGGATGAGACTTGACCCTTCTGCACACCTCATACCCATCCATGCCTGGCATGACGACATCAAGCAGAATCAAATCTGGCGGATAATCTGAATT
>JAJZCL010000106.1 GCA_021846165.1 Bacillota bacterium
CTTGTTATTTTTTGTCGGTTTTGTTTTTATGTTGGGCATTACGCTGCACTTGACTGTCGTGCTTTCGCGGTTGACCGTTCGTACGGTGCGCATGGTTCAGGAAGTGGCGATCCTGCGGGCGGAACTGGAAAAAGTGAGCGGCACCGAAGACGCATTAGGGAGTGAATGAAGTGTCGACCAACCCTTCAAAAGAACTCGAACCGATTCCGAACCCCTATCCGGAGCGGGATTATGAGATTGCCATTGAAGCGCCGGAGTTTACGACGCTGTGCCCGAAAACCGGACAACCTGACTTTGGCGTGATCACGTTTCGCTATCGTCCGGGTTCGTATATCGTCGAGTTGAAATCTCTTAAACTGTATCTGTGGAGTTATCGTGATGAGGGTCACTTTCATGAGGAGGTCACGAATCAAATCGCCGATGACTTTATTCGCTTTGTGCAGCCCAAGTACCTTGAAGTCGTGGGGAAATACAACGTGCGCGGCGGCATTTCGACAACGGTGCGCGTTGAGTACGGCGTCAGGCCACAATGAAATTCTTTTGGCGCGCGAGTCTGGAGGCTCTGCTTGTCGTGTCGCTGTGGCAACAGGCGGCACCGGTGCAGGCGAAAGCCTCTGTGCAGACTAGCATGAAAGTGAGTGTGGGTTTCCAGAATTACTATGATCCGCGCGTGTGGGTGCCGGTTCGGGTTACGCTTAGCGCGGTAAATTTAAGGCTGGGCGGGGAGCTTGCGTTCACGGTCGCGAAGCGTGCGCGTCCGTTTGAGGGTACGTACACATGGAGGATTCGGCAGGGCGCCCAATTGGTGAATGGCGTTGACACCCTCAACATGACCATCGGATTGCCAGGGGCGTTTTTAAAAGCCGGGGGCGATCTGGTTTGGGAGCGACAGGGTCAGGTCATGGCACGCGCACGCTTGCCCGGACTCGCGGTAGGCGGATCGGAAATCGCCGGGATTATCAGTGAAAGGCCGCAATCGGTGCAGTTCCTGGCCGGGGTGTCTTCAAATAACGGTTCGACGGAACTGGTAACCGCCTACATTTCTTCAGATGAAGTCCCGACTTCCGCGCCACTTTTGGAATCCCTGCGTTACTTGTATGTGGACGGCGCGACGGCGTCGCTTTTGTCGGGGGCTCAGATCGAAAGCATCCTCAACTGGGTGCGGGCGGGTGGCATCTTGATTTTTGGCGGTATGGAACCCAATGCCGGTCAAGTCGGAGGGTTTTTGCGGCACAGTCCAGTGGCGCCGAAAATTGTGCTTGATGTGCCGCCGGTTTCACTCGAAACGTACGCAGGCTCAACAGGACTTGCGACCAGCGAACCGCTGCTTTTTGGCGAGGCGGCACCGGGCGCCGATGTGTTGGTGGGCACCGCGCAGAACGCACTGGTCGCTTCCGCAGCGCTGGGGCGGGGCAGAGTCGTGTATACAGGGTTTGACGCTTCCAATCCGGATTTTTTGGCGTGGACGGGGTATGCGCAGTTTTGGAACACGTTGTTGAGTTCGCAACGTGCCGAGGTGATGCCGACATTCCCCAACCTCTTTGGCGCAAACGGCCTCTGGGGCTTATATGCGGCTGCCGAGCAGTTTCCTCAGATCAACTCGCCGCCGCTGTGGATCTGGGAGTTTGTATTCGGTTTCTACGTGTTTGCCGTCGGGCCGGTGTTATACCTAATATTGCGCAGACGGCGCCGCAACGAACTGGCGTGGGCGTACCTTCCCGTCATGTCCCTGATTGTTGCGGTGGGCATTTACGCGCTCGGGGTGGCGCAAAGGCCGAACGGCATCCTGACGCAAAGTGTCGGGCTGGTCGATCTGCTGGGCCTGCGTCACGCCCAGATCGTCGGCGTTGAGGCGTTCATGTCGCCGCAAACGAGAAGCTATTCGGTGTTTTTTGCAAATGGCGAACTGACAGCGCCGATGTCCGATCCATCGACGGTGACGGGAGTGGTCGATACCCAGGATGCATCGTTGCAGAATGTTGGTAAAATATCGTTTCAGCGGGTCAATGCGTGGGGCGGAAAATTTATTATTGGGGTACAATTATCCCAACACATCGGCGACGTCAGCGGCACGTTGTATGAGGGGGAAGGTTCGCTCGCCGGATATCTGACCAATCGGTCAGCGTTCAATTACGCCAAAGCCGCGCTGGTTGTCAATCATCAGGTGATTGCGATCGGTTCGCTAAAAAAAGGCCAGAGTGTGAATGTCAGCGCACTCTTGTCAGGCTCTACCGGGCAAGGCGGCGTGACGTCCGGGCTGGGTTCGGTGTTGGCAAACGCCGGGCAAGGAGTTGGCAGAACATTGTTTGCCGCAACAGGCTCCTATATTACCGAACACGTGCCAACTGGTGACGCGCTATTTGTGGGCTGGACGCACGACGAACCGACTTTGCTTGGCCCTGTTGGCGTCACGCTTCCCGCCACGCCGCAGTGGCTGGTCAGGGAACTCGTTCCCATCACGCAGATTAAGGGGTGACCGCGTTGATTCGAGTGGAAAATTTGGGGAAAAGGTACGGCAAAGTGACGGCGGTGCAGAACCTGAATCTGGACGTGCGGGCGGGAACGGTGTTTGGTTTTGTTGGAGAAAATGGCGCCGGGAAGACGACCACGCTGTCGATTTTGGCCACATTAATGTTGCCAAGTTCCGGACGAGCCTACATCAACGGCTGCGAAGTGACGACGGAACCGGCTTTGGTGCGCCGACAAATCGGTTTTTTGCCGGACGAGTTCGGCGTGTACAACGACCTTAGCGTGCGCGAGTACCTGGCGTTTTACGGTACTGCCTACGGGGTGGACGGGCATTTGCTCGAACGCCGCTCGACCGAGTTGCTGAATCTGGTCAATTTGGAGGAGCGGGCAGAAGACGTTGTCAACTCTCTTTCCCGGGGGATGAAGCAGCGCTTGGGACTAGCCCGCAGCCTAATGCACGATCCGCCTGTCCTGATTCTGGATGAACCGGCTTCAGGACTCGACCCGCGTTCTCGCATTGAAATGCGAGAGATTATCAAGGGGCTGCGCGGGCGTGGCAAAACGATCATGATCAGTTCGCACATTTTGCCTGAACTTGCGGACATGTGCGACGAAATCGGCATTATTCAGCGCGGCACCCTGGTGGCGTGCGCGGCGGTGGAAGTGATGAACGCGCGGGTCACGGGCAAACGCCATTTGCTGCTTGAGGTGCTGACGGGAGGGGCGCGGCTGGCTTACATGCTTGGGCATCTCGGCGACGTGGCGGAAGTTCTGAAGGTGGAAGAAAGTCGCGTTGAGTTCATTTTTTCCGGATCAGAAGCGGAGCAGGTGGAACTGATTCGCGAGCTGGCGCTGTCTGGGTTCCAAATGAAGTCGTTTCAGGAGCTTGGTGGAAGCCTGGAGGATCTGTTTTTGCGCTTGACGGCGGATGGGGATGCGGGCAGATCTGCTGTTGTTAAGATGGCGTGATCCGCTGGCGGCAAAATGCGTTGGGGGGGGCGAGAACCACTTGACGAACAAATGGTTCAATCCATTGCTGCGCAAAGAGTTGCGGCAGCGCATGCGCTCGGGGCGCACCATCCTTGCGCTTTCGCTGTATCTGCTCAGCATCGGCGTGGTAGCGTTTGTGTACATGTATGTCAACGTACAGGGGCAAACGTTGATTTTGCAACCCGCGCGAACGGCGGAACTGTTCACGTTTCTGTCTTATCTGCAACTGGCGCTGGTGTCGTTTGTGACGCCCGGCATCGCCTCTGGCGTCATCAGCGGAGAGCGGGAACGGCAAACCTTGTCTGTGCTATTGACGACCCCCCTGTCACCGGTTACGATTATATTTACAAAATTTATAAGCTCGATTTCGTTTTTGTTGTTGTTGATCGTGATGACGCTTCCCCTTTATAGTATCGTGTTTTTGTTTGGCGGGGTGCAGCCGTCACAAGTCATGGCAGTCTTCGGGATGCAAGTGATCACGCTTGGCGCGATCGCGGGCATCAGCATCTTTTTTTCGACACTGCTTCGGCGCACGGGGTGGAGTACGGTTTTCTCATACGCGACGGTCGCGTTACTGTTTTTGGGGTTGGCTGTATTCGGGTACTTGTTTGACAGCATCGGACTCCACAACCCGGAAGAAAGCCTGTGGCAACGCTTGGCGGGAATCTGTTTTGCGCTCGATCCGATCTATGTGCAGGCGGGGATTGAATCGAGTCTTGGTTTGCTCAGTCCGGTCATAAACCAGTCGCTCGTGGCCTCCGTGTTTTCGGTGGTGAGCGCCCATTCGTTGATGAAACCTGCGGCATGGTTGTTTTTTTTCATGATATACATAGCGAGTGGCGTACTGTTGCTGCTTGTCAGCGCTTGGCGGCTGCGGCCAGGCGGTTTCACGGCGCTGCGCAAGCGCATCGTCAGGTGGATCGCACAGTAAAATACTCAGGAAGGCGGAGAGGAAATGGGAATGATGTATTATTACACGTTGGCGGGGGCGTTGGTGATCATTCTGATCATTCTGTTGCTCTTAGTCAGGCGCCAACGTCAGCGTGGCGCGGGAGACGGGCAGTCGGCGGCACCTAAGCGGAAAAAGAAAAAATCAACAGCATCCGCGAAAGCCGCAAAAGCGAAGCGTTCGGCGAAAAAACCGACCGTGCAGGAACCAGAAGCGGGGGTGAGTGTAGCGGCGAAACCGACGATCGCGGCGGCGCAGCGGGAGGATCCGCGCAAGTCGTCGATGGCTACACGTAGACCGGAAGAATGGTCGGCGCGACGCGACTCCCCTGTGGAATCGCACCCGCTTGCTGATTGGCAAGACCCGGATGAAACTCGCTTTCACCTTGATGAGGATCAGGTCATGCGCCGATCGACGTATGCTGCGCCAGGGTTGGCAAGCGAGTATCGCGGCGAATCCCGCCAAGCGTGGTTGGCAGCGCGTCTCTCTTTGCAAAGTGTACTTGGTTGGTTTACCGTTACGCCAAGCGGAGACGCGCTGTTTAGCGATCAGGAGTACGATCCGGAGGTGTATCTGCGTTTTGCCAAGCTACTCAGGCAGATGATCGACTCTGCGCAATTGGTGGGTATGGAGGACTGGAAGGATTTTGTCGTGCATGGTACGGAAGGTGTGATTCTGATGGTTGCGATCCGGCAGAGTGCGATGGCGCAAGAGGATTACCTTGTGGTATTTTTAGATGAAGAGAGTTCAATTAAGAGTGTACTCGCGCGAATCAGGCAAGATGACTAAGCGTGTAGTAGAGAATTGGAGGCATACGGCATGAGTGTTCAGGAAGTAAACGACAGTAATTTTAGTAATTTTTTGAAAGATGACAAGGGTCGTGCGGTGATGATCGATTTTTGGGCGGTGTGGTGCGGCCCTTGCAAGATGCTTTCGCCGATTGTGGAAGAGCTTGCGCATGAGAACCCTGATAAGTTGAAGGTGGGCAAGTTGAACGTTGATGATAACCCCGTGACGGCGGGCGAGTATGGCATCATGAGCATTCCCACGCTGAGATC
>JAJZCL010000011.1 GCA_021846165.1 Bacillota bacterium
CAAAAGCAAGAAGACGTATTAAGCGGAACACATTCCTATTTATTGATATTATTAGCGCATAAACTGACTTTGACGCAGACCTGCCCAACGTTTTTGGTTTTATCCCTTCTTACCCCAAGAAGTACGGTATAAACCCTCATTCTCGTAATATAGCATTGTAAAATTAAAGTCAATATCCTATTCATTCAGCCCGTCGTCGAATTTAGCAAAATTACCATCCCCACAAAGTATTATAGTTTGAGTGAGCAACAACTGAATATCGAAGAGCGCATGAGTCGCATCAGCGACTCGGGAACATCGGTCGTATGAATCGTCGTCGGATCAATCATGATCCGGTTCTTGTGAAAGGCCACCTTGGCGCCAAGCGATCGTAAAATCTTGACCATCACGAACACGTCGTCCAAGCGCGGGACGTCTTCGATCACTGTCTCTCCTTGCGCCATCACAACCGCTGCGAGAATCGGCAGCGCCGCATTTTTGGAACCTTGCACGCGGATGGAACCGTGCAACCGATACCCGCCGTCAATGATAAATCGCGCCAAACATTTCACCCCCGCGCGCCGTCCTCACCCACCACACGCACCTCAGGCACCAGTTCCACGCCGAATTCATCCCGAACTCGCGCACGCGCACACGTCATCAAGGAGATGACATCCGCTGCGCTGGCGCCGCCGAGGTTGACGATAAAATTAGCGTGCAATTCCGAAATCATCGCGCCGCCAATCCGCTCTCCCTTTAACCCCGCCGCCTCGATCAACCGCGCCGCAAAGTCGCCTGCGGGGTTGCGAAACACGCTGCCGCAACTCGGATACGAAAGCGGTTGTGTGGCTTGCCTGCGCACGTTCCACGCCTTGACTTTCTGCTGCATCTCCGCGGTGTCGCCAGGCGCCAGACGAAAGACGGCGCCAAGCACTACGTCGCCCGAGTCGCGCAGAGAACTGGTGCGATAACCGAACTGCAACGCCTCGACAGAACGAGTTTCGATCAACCCGTTTGAGGTGAGAACTTGCACTGCTCGAATGACATCTTTCATTTCACCGCCATGAGCGCCAGCGTTCATCACCACCGCGCCGCCGACGGTACCCGGTATACCAGCGGCAAATTCCAGCCCCGCCAAACCGTTTTTCATCGCCACATGCGCCGTCGATACGATCGTCCTGCCTGCGAACACCGTCAGCTCCCGTCCTTCGACCGTAAGCTTAGAAAAAGCGTCGCCCAATTTGATAACAAGGCCGCGAATCCCCCCATCCCGCACAAGCAAATTGCTGCCTCGACCCAGTATGAAGATAGGCACGCCGCGGCTTTTCGCCGTATGAACGAGCGCTTCGACCTGTTCGATCGTTTCTGGAATCGCGAGTGCGTCTGCGGGGCCACCGATGCGCATCGTCGTGTGTCGGGAAAGCGCTTCGTTATACAACACCACGGGCGCCAAATCAGCAAAAATCGTCCTCGCATCGAACACGTTCATTCCTGACACGAACTCTCCCCTCTGGCTCATGTGCTTTTTCACATCATATGTATCGCTACGTGCGCGTGACAATGGCCTACTTCGCTTTGACTCCGCTCGCTCCGTTCACTATGAGTTCGCGCAGAACAGCGGCGATGTTTTCCAACGCCTCCGGTTTGCCCAATCGCCTGCTCGCCTGTTTCATCGCGTCCAGTTGCACAGGACGACGGAGTACACCCTCTACTTCGTGCGCCAGGCGGTTCGCGTCAAGCTCCGCTTCCGGGATGAGTACCGCCGCGCCCTCGTCAGTCAAAGCAGCGGCGTTGACGTCCTGATGACGGTGCGTCACGTACGGCGATGGAATCAGCACGGCGGGCACGCCCAGCGCCGTCAGTTCGGCCAAAATCGTGGCGCCCGCCCGACTCACAAGCAGCGCGGAGAGCGCAATCAAGGCAGGCATCTCATGGAAATACGGCAACACGCATACACGCGTCGGTTGCCGTATCGTATTCAGCGCGGCCTGAATATTCTCGTAGTGTGCATCGCCAGTGATCCAAACCACTTGAAACCCGATCAAGTCACTCGTTTGCAACCACGCGAGGACGGCTTCGTTGATAGGTTTTGCGCCGCGACTGCCGCTGACAATCGTCACAATCGGCAAGTGTTGAAGGTGCAGTGCTGCACGCACCGCCTCGCGGCTCGACTTTGCCGCCAGCACCGCTTCGCTGGCGCGTGGATTCCCCGTCACCTCAATTCGCTTCGCGTGCGGAAACGAAGCGGCGCCAGCCGCCATTCCCAGCATCACCACATCTGCAAAGCGGCTGACCATGCGGTTCGCAAGCCCCGCCAGCGCGTCCATTTCCATAATCGCCGAGCGAATGCCGAGACTATACGCGGCAAAAACAACCGGCGCCACCACATACCCACCCGTGCCGACCACCACATCGGCGCGAAACGCCTTTAATTCCTTTCTCGCCGCCAGCACCGCCGTCAGCGCGAGCCAGGCGGTTTTGAACGCGCGCACCGACAACTTGCGCTGCAACCCCTCGACGACAATAAAACGACACGAAATCCCAGTGCGCGGCGCCAAGTCTCTTTCCAGTCCCTGCGTCGTACCTATGTATAACACCTCTGCGCCCAAGTATTCTTTCGCGTAGCGCGCAATGGCGAGCGCCGGGTAAATGTGACCGCCCGTTCCCCCGCCTGACACAACGATTCGCATCGCCGCAAACTCCCCTTTAGTTATGTCGTTACCCGGATCGTGCGTGGCGCGATACGTTCATGAGAATCCCGACCGCCGTCAGCATCAACGTCAGCGAAGAGCCGCCGTAGCTAAGAAACGGCAGTGTAATCCCCGTCACAGGCAAAAGTCCTGTCACCACGCCCACGTTGATCACCACCTGCACGGCAATGATACTCGTGAGTCCTGCCGCCAGGTAATTGCCGAACCGATCAGGAGCCTGCCATGACGCCCGCAACCCACGGTAAATGAGGATCGCAAACAGAATCAGCGTGGCGGTGGCGCCGAGAAACCCAAGTTCTTCCGCCAAAATCGCAAAAATAAAGTCTGTCTGCGGTTCTGGCAGATACAGGTGCTTTTGTGTGCTTCCACCAAGTCCAGAACCTAGCAACGCCCCTTGCCCGAGCGCGATCATAGACATGATGATGTGATAGCCAATGGTGTCCGGGTATTTCCACGGATCCAAAAACGACAGCACTCTTGCCAGCCGGTACGGCGCGACGACCACGAGCGCCGCAAATGCGGCACCGCCCGCCCCCACGAGCGACCACAAATAACGCAGCGGCGCCCCCGCCACAAACACGAGGATCATCGTGGCGCCAGCGATCACCGCACTCTGCCCGAGATCCGGCTCCATCATGATCAACAGCACCGCGCCCCCCATCACCAAAAGCGGCGGCAGCAGTCCTTTCTTAAAGAATAACATGCGATCCGGCTGACGGC
Source organism: Bacillota bacterium (assembly GCA_021846165.1). Lineage (GTDB taxonomy): Bacteria > Bacillota > Bacilli > Alicyclobacillales > SLC66 > JAJZCL01. The sequence goes on from JAJZCL010000011.1 coordinate 3,411, forward strand.
TGAACCAGGAACTAAAAAAAATCACCAGCCCAAACTTCGCAAACTCCGACGGCTGAATCCCGAACGTCCCGATGCCCAACCACGCACGCGACCCTCCACGCACCTGACCGATGTGGGGTACGAGTACCAAGGCGAGAAACACAAAGCAAAACAAAACAATCCACAGGCTGTATTTGCCCCAAACATGGTAGTCCAATCGACTCATCAACCACATCGACACAAGTCCGAGCGCGGCAAACAGCAGTTGCCGCTTCAAGTAGTAAAACGCGTCATGGTAGCGCTCGTGCGACAGCACCGTACTGGCACTGTGTACCATGAGTACGCCGATGACGAGCAAACACAGCGTCGCTAGCGGAATCAGCAGATCCGCCGGTTTTTGGCTTCGCATGGCGGCACCTCCCAGCCTCGTCCATGCTAAAGCATATGCACCGCCTGTTTGAACATGCTACCCCTGACCTCAAAGGAAGGGAACATATCCCAGCTTGCGGCAGCCGGCGACAGCAGCACCACATCGCCCGGACGGGCAAATTCCGCCGCCGCCACCACCGCTTCCTCAATCGTTTCGACCACTTTAACCGCCGCAATGCCAGCCTCTGCGGCCACTCTCTGCATGCGCTTTGCCGACTCGCCCAACACGACGACCGCCCGCGCGTGTTTCCGAAGCGGCTCTCGTAGCGGCGTGAGGTCGTCACCCCGTTCCAGACCGCCCAAAATCACCACTTCCGGCTCTGCAAACGAAGCGATAGCGCGAATCGTTGCCTGTGGATTGGTCGCCTTAGAGTCGTTGTAAAACTTGACTCCATTGACGCTCCGCACCCACTCCAACCTGTGTTCAACCCCTTTAAACGTGCGCCACACCGCGACGACGCGCGCCAGCGGCACGCCCGCCGCCAGCGCTGCCGTCCCCGCGGCCAGCGCGTTTTCCAGATTGAACTCGCCCGGAAGTGCGATCTCGTCTACCCGGCACACGCGTGTGTCCGCGCTCCCATCGCCGCCACGTTGCACAATGTCAGAGCCGCTCACAAACAATCCATTCGCCACGGGAGTGCGCAAGCTGAACCCCTGCACGTCGACACCTCGCGCCCGAAGTGGCGAAATGAGTTCACGCAGGTTGTCCTTATCAAAATTCAGAACCGCCACATCGCCGCTCGTCTGATTCGCGAAAATGCGCAATTTGGCCTGAAAATACGCGTCAAACGAGCCGTGGTAATCGAGGTGCGTCGGATAGGCGTTCAAGAGTACCGCCACCTGCGGGTGGAAACGCTCCGTACCTTGCAATTGAAAGCTCGACACCTCGGTCACCAGCCAGGTGTTCCGTCCCGTCTGATCGATCGCGCCTGACATCGCCTTGCCGATGTTGCCGACGACCTCTGCGCGCTGCGGACTGCCCGTAAACATCTCGCCGATCATCGTGGTGGTGGTGGTTTTGCCGTTGGAACCCGTAATCGCCATGATCGGCGAGTCTGTGCAACTGCCCGCCACCTCGATTTCCGTGACGATCCTGACACCGCGCCGCGCCGCTTCGACAAGGAGCGGAACACTGTAACGAATGCCGGGATTCTTGACGACAAGATCGACATGATCGAGCAGCGCGAATGGGTGTTCGCCAAGCGTTGCACACGCACCCAAGGCGATTAGTTCATCCGCTATGCATAGCGTTGCCTCGTCCTGATTCAGATCGCTGATCACCACGCTCGCCCCGCGCCGCAACAGCAAACGAGCCACCGCAGAACCGCTGCGCGCCAGCCCGAGTACCAAGACTTTTTTCCCTTTAAAATCGCACAACTTCGCGATCCCTCCGCATACTGTCGCCTTTTGTTATTGTATGTACATGAGCAGCGCGAGCAGGCCGACAATCAGACCGACGCCCCAAAACGTCAGCACCACGCGCCACTCCGACCAACCGGAAAGCTCAAAGTGATGGTGCAGTGGACTCATTTTGAAGACGCGCTTGCCTGTGGTTTGAAAGGAGATCACCTGAATGATCACCGACAGGGTTTCGATCACAAAAATCAAGCCAATCAGCAACAGCCACAGCTCCGCATGCGTGAGAACCGCAACGGCGGCGAGACTGCCGCCCAGCGCGAGTGAACCCGTGTCGCCCATGAACACCTTGGCGGGGTGACGATTGTACACAAAAAAACCCAACAGCGCCCCTACCATTGCCATCGCAAACACAGAAACGTTCCACTGACTCTCCCACCACGCAATCACCGCGTACACGGCGAACGCGATCGCCGCTGTGCCCGCCGCCAGTCCGTCAAGTCCGTCCGTCAGGTTGACTGCGTTGGCGGTACCGACCATGAACACGACAAGAAACAGCAAGTACCAGAGTCCCAGGTTCACGCCGACGCCAAGGCCGGGGATGCGCAACGTAAAATGCCACCCTGTAAAATATAATGCCAGATAAAAGACAACCACAACCGCAACCTGTGCGATCAATTTTTGCATCGCGGTGAGACCGAGATTTCGCTTGCGAATGATTTTGAACCCGTCGTCAGCAAGCCCGATCAGCCCAAACCCCAGCATGACCAACAACAACAGCCAAGTGATGACAGACCCGGAAAACCGCCAGGCCGTCAAGAGCGTGCTGACGATAAATAGCAGACCTCCCATCGTGGGAGTGCCGGATTTTTGCTGGTGTCTAGCCGGCCCTTCGGCGCGAACGGCCTGTCCAAACTTGAAACGGCGCAACAGCGGTATGGCGATCGGCCCTAGCAGCACGACAATGGCAAATGAAATCACCAAGATCCAGGTGAGTGACTGCGCGTCCATAAGCGACCTCCCTTATCGCCTACTCGGCGTCCGTCTTGTCATCAGAAAAATTAGTAAAAAGAGCGGTCGCGACCCGTTCCAGCCCAACTTTGCGCGACCCCTTGAGGAGTACGGCGACGATGGGCAGCGGTGTACCGACGAGTACCCCTTCTGTCGCTTCGGCCACCCACAAAAGATCGCGTCCGATCATGTCGCTACACCCCTTAACCGTTCAGACTTTTGATGATGCTTGCCGCCACTTTGCGATCGTCAAAGTCGTGCTTGACGGTGCCGACGATCTGATACGTTTCGTGCCCCTTGCCCGCAATCAAAATCACGTCGCCCGGTCGCGCCCGCGCGATGGCGTCCTGAATGCCCGCTTCTCTTTGCACGATGCGCGTATACCTGTCGCGCACATCAGCGCCAAGTCCTGCTTCCATGTCGTCGATGATGGCTTCCGGGTCTTCCGTGCGCGGGTTGTCCGAGGTCAACACCGTAAAATCACTGTATTTTGTCGCGATGCCCGCCATCAGCGGCCGCTTTGTACGGTCGCGGTCACCGCCGCAACCCACCACCGTGATGATCCTGCCCTCGCAAAACTCGGCGATGGTGGTCAACGCGTTCTCCAAACTGTCCGGCGTATGCGAGTAATCCACGAGTACCGTAAACGATTGCCCCGCTTCGACCCGTTCAAAGCGCCCCGGCACCCCCGCGACCACTTCAAGCGCCCGCACGATCACATCTAGCGGCACGCCCAGCGCCAGACTCGCCGCAATCGCCGCGAGTGCGTTGTAGACGCTGAAGCGACCCGTCATGCGCAGTCTGACATGTGCCTCGCCCGCAAAGCTTTGCAAGGCAAAAGAAGCGCCGTCCGCGCGGATCGCCACCTCTGTCGCCCGCACATCCGCAGGTTCGCGAATGCCATACGTCACCACCTGCTGCACCGTATCTTGCGCGTAGCGTGCGCTCCACGCGTCGTCCGCGTTCAACACCGCTACTGGCACACCACCGTCCGCGAGCGGTACAAAGGCGTTGCCGAGTCGCCCAAACATCTTCCCTTTCGCCGCGCCGTACGCCTCCATCGACGCATGAAAGTCCAGATGATCCTGCGTCAAATTCGTAAACACCGCGACGCGAAATGGAATTCCCGCCACACGGTGAAGTTCGAGCGCGTGTGATGACACCTCCATCACCACCGTGTTCATGCCAAGGTCGCGCATTTCTTTTAAAACCTTTGCCAGTTCCACACTCTCCGGCGTCGTCATGGACGACTCGCGCAGATCCCCGCGACTCGTGCGCTGAGCGATCGTGCCAATCAGTCCCACATCGCGTCCTGCCTGGATCAGAATGCGTTCTAGCAACATGGTGGTCGTCGTTTTGCCGTTCGTCCCCGTGACGCCCACCATCGTCATGAACGCTGTCGGATCGCCAAGCAGGCGATGCGCCACAAACGGAGCGATTCGACGCGTGGACGGCACCACCAACTGCGTGATGGCGACAGCGACCGGCTCCTCCACAAGCGCTGCGACCGCCCCGCGTTCTGCCGCCTGCCCGACAAACCGGTGAGCGTCGACATGTTCGCCCCGAAACGCGACGAACAAGTCTCCCTCCTTCACCTGGCGGGAATCGCTCGTGATGCCGAACACCTCCGTCTTCATCGATCCGATGACTTGCTTCAACAAGATCGCACCCGCCAACTCGTGAAGTCGCATCTTCACCCTCCATTCAAGGAACCGAACTGCGCAATCTTTGCAATGTTTTTAATCTAGGCAATCGACTGGCCTGTGTCAACCGATTGTACCGGACGCCGCCGTCAGGTACAACCTCACCACGCCGCCCTGCTTGATTTTTGTGCCTGCCTTCGGCGCCTGCGCCATCACGTAGTCGCCGCTGCCGACAAGCTGCACGCGCAGTAGCGATCCGCTTTCCATCACCGTTCGCTTGGCGTCGATCAGCGAGCGCTGATCAAGACTAGGAACCGTCGTAAGGATGGGATCGATGCCGTAGCGGTACTTTTTTGCGATGCCCGTCACCGACGGTTTGACGCCCATATAGGCGAGGCTGTCGGCCAGCACATTGCCGACCACGGGCGCTGCAATGACGCCGCCAAACACCGGCCCCTGCGGTTTCGGGTAGTCGATCGCCACATACGCCACGAGCTTCGGATCATTGGCGGGAGCCATGCCGATAAACGACACGATGTAGTGAGTGCCTGAGTAGCGTCCGTTCACCGCCACCTGCGCGGTACCCGTTTTGCCCGCGATCCGATACCCGTCACGATAGGCATTCGCCCCAGTTCCCTGTGCCACGACGCTCTCCAGCGCCGAGCGCACCTGACTCGCCACAGCGGCAGTCACCACACGCCGCACCACCGAGGGTGGATACGACTTGACGACCGCCTTAGTTTCCGGGGTCACCAGTTGGTTCACAATCTGCGGTTTCATCAGCAAGCCGCCGTTTGCAATCGCACTCATCGCCATCACCTGTTGAATTGGCGTCACCGAAACCCCCTGCCCGAACGCAGTGGTCGCAAGCTCAAGCGGCCCCACGCGTTTTAGCGGGAACAGAATCCCTTTGCCCTCACCGGGGAGCGCGATACCGGTCTTGACGCCAAACCCGAATCGGTAAATATAGGAAAATAACTGCTCCTTGCCCAACCGCTCGCCAAGTTGCACAAACCCAGGGTTACAGGAGTTTTCGACCACATTCAGATAGGACTGCGAGCCATGTCCGCCTGCCTTCCAACAGCGGATCTTGTGACCCGCCACCTCGTAGTACCCAGGGTCGTAAAAACGATCGGCAAGCGATACCTTGTTCTGCTGGAGCGCGGCTGCGAGCGTCACGATCTTGAACGTGCTGCCGGGTTCAAACGCCTGCCAGATCGCCAAGTTGCGATTATACACTTGCGGCGGCGCTGTCTGCCACTTGGTGGGGTTGAACGTAGGGTAATTGGCCATGGCGAGGATCTGTCCGTTTTGCGGATTGGCGACCATCATCGTCACACTGTCTGGATTGTACTTGGCGACGACGTTCTCGATGTCCCGCTCGGCAAACTGTTGGATCTGGCGGTCTAGCGTCAACTCCACATCCTCACCTGGCACAGGCGCGACGTATTCGTCGTTCGTGCCGGGAATCTCCTGACCACGGGCGTTGGCGACGAACTGGATCGAGCCTTTTTTGCCCTCCAGCACACGGTTCATGGTCAGTTCAATGCCCGTTAACCCCTGACCGTCGCCCCCCGTCACACCCAACACCTGCGCGGCAAGATCACCATACGGATACGTGCGCTTCCCCTCTTCCGTCAGATAGATGCCAGGCAACTTGAGCGCCCGAATGGCCTTGGTCTGCGCCTCGCCAAGTCGCCTACCGCGCGGACGGATGTCGACCATGGCCGCTTTTTTGCTGAGCAGCTTGTAAAGTCCCAGTTCCGTGCCGCCAATGATCCTTTGCAAGGCTCTTGCCGTCGCCGACTTGTCCTTGACCTGAACCGGCACCGCGATAATCGAGGCCGCACTCGCCGTGTACACGAGCGGCTCGCCTTTGTCGTCGAGCAGCGCCCCCCGCACCGCCGGAACGGGAAGGTTGCGGCGGATCAGGTCATGCGTTTTGATCATAAAATAGCGCGCCGCCAGCACCTGAATGTGAATCAGGCGACCGACAAGCAGGCTAAACACGCACAAAAACGCGACGAGTACAATGACGATGCGCGTGCGCACCTTGCTGTGCGTAATCCTCATTCACGAATCCCCTGCTTCAAGATGGTCTTGTCCCCACCACTCTATGCATGGATACGCGGATGTAGTCCACTCAGTGCGGCGCGAACTTAACCTGGATCATCGTCCCGAGCGCTACCCGATGACCGCTCTTGACACTCTGCCAATCCGCGTACCCGCTGCCTTCTGGCGAAACCTGCAGCCCGAGCAGCGAGCAGGCGTTAATCGCGTCCGCCATAGACAACCCTTGCAGATTGGGCACATCAACTTGCCCCTCTGTCGTAACGCTCTTAAGGCTCGCCAGTGTGGCACGACTCCCTTCCTGCACTTCCGTGCCCGCCGACGGCCACTCCTTCATCACGCTGCCCTGCCTCCCTAGCGTGACAGGACGAATCCTGCTGCGCTCCAGAACCACCTGCGCTTCGCTCATAGACATTCCGACCACATTTGGCATTTTGACATACTGACTGTTGCCGTTTGCCGGAAGCGACGTCGCATTGCTTTGAACGGGGGGAATATGCAAGTAGGCGAGTGACTTTTGCAACACGTACTTGGCCTCAGGGGATGCAACGCTGTTGCCGTATTGTATGGTGTTGTGCGGTTCGTTGGCGGTCACATAGATCGCCAGTCGCGGAGAACGCGCAGGCACAAAACCGATGAACGACAAATTGTATAGGTTTTTGTAGTACCCACCTTTCGGACTGGGGATGTTGGCGGTGCCGGTTTTGCCGGCGAGATGATATCCTGGTATGTATGCATCGGTTTCATAGGGGTTGTCTGCCACGTCCTGTACCATCACGTTGGTAACCTCTTTCATAATCGCAGGCGACGCGACCGTGCGCACGACGTCGGTTTTGTGTTCATAGACGACCTTGCCATCTGGCGCCACAATCTTTTGCACCAGGTACGGCTTCAAAAGCTTCCCTCCGTCCGCTACAGCACCGACTTCCGCAATCTGTTGAATGGGCGTGATCGCCAGCCCCTGTCCGAACGTCATGGTCGCAAAGTCGACAGGGTTCAGGTTTTTTTCTGGAAAAATAATTGATGAGGATTCGCCCGGCAGATCGATACCGGTCGGTTGATTGAGTCCGAACAAATTGATGTAGTGGTAGAGCGTGCTGACCCCTTCCGCCTGACCAATATGAATAAAGCCGACATTGCTCGAATAGATCATCGCCTTATCGAACGTGATCCTGCCCCACCCATAGATGTTCCAGTCGTAAATTGGCACCCCTCTTACATAGTCAACACCCGACAGGTACGTTTGATTGAGTTTGATCGCGTGCGTCGCGAGAGCGCCCGTCAGTGTGACGATCTTGAACGTGCTACCAGGTTCAAAGGGCGCCGTGATTGCCCAATTGGTATCGAGCGTCAAGGCGCTGTAGTTCCAGTAGTCGTTCGGATTAAAAAACGGCAACGCACCCATGGCGAGAATCGCACCCGTCATCGGATCAGCCACGATGATCGCCGCATGCGCGGGATGAAAGCGTTGCTGCAACTGCACAAGCGCCTGGTCGACATAACTTTGGATCGCTGGGTCGATCGTCAAATACACGCTGTCCCCGTTTTGCACAGGGATGGTCACATTCTTGTGCAGCGGTAACGGATTGCCTGCGTTATCCTGCGTATACGTTTGCATGCCTGGCTTCCCAGCCAAAACACCGTTGTACTCCAATTCAATACCTGACGCCCCGTTGCCCGTTTGGTCGAGAAACCCCACCACGTGGGCGGCAAAGGTGCCCGCCGGGTACAACCGCTTATACGTCGAATACGGATTGACCGCATTGCCTAGTTGATAACGCGAAAAAAGCGATAGCACCTTTTGTTTGGTCTGATACGAAACACCGGCAAGGTATGGATACACACGCAACCAAGTGACATCCTTACGCGTCAGTTGCGAAACCATGAATGACGGTTTTGCGCCCACCAGACCCGCCAGTTCAGACGCGAAGGCTTGTAGTTTCTGCGGCGCCAGCGATTGCACCAGGGACAAATCCACATCGATGTCATAGGCTGGCACGGAAACCGCCAGTGTATCGCCACTCGCGTCGTAGATGGTTCCGCGCGCAGGCTGAACGATCGCTTCCGCCTGCCACTCTTCCGTTTCCTTCTTGCCGATAAAGCGGTCATGCGTCTGCACATAACCGATTCTGACCAACACGCCCACGAAGAACACGATCATTCCGACGCGCACGATCGCGACCCGAACGCCGGCTTGTTTTTTTTTCAATGATTCCCATCTCCAACAATAACAGGGGTTGCTGGCCTCATTTTAAGGACATTTTCGGCGTAGTTCAAAACGCGAGTCGGGGAAGACAGTTGCGACACTTTCCCCTGTAAAGAGGCGTTCAACGCATCCTGTTGCTGTAGATTCGATTGCAAACTTTCAATCTCATAATTGTTCACCATAATGGCAGCATACTGTGAAACCACGAAAAACCCGAGCGCTGTTGCAAGCAATACGGCCACAAGTGCCAGTATGCGCCTTTGGACGAGCCTTTGTACACGCGCGGACGGAGCCGGGTCTGGAGCAACGCGTCGCCGAGGCAACGCGACCGACGGCACTGCCGGCTGTCGTCGTGGTTCAAATGCATCTTGCCGTAAGGGTTGAGGTGCCATTCATAAGATCTCCTATTCTATAATTTCTCTGCCACTCTAAGCTTCGCCGAGCGCGCCCTTGGATTTGCGTCTAACTCTTCTTCACCAGCTTGTACGGGACGCCTGGTGATGACGTTCAGTTGCGCCTTGTGGCCGCAAACACACTTTGGCGTATGCGGGGGGCACACACACTCTTTCGCCTCATATTGAAACGCTTTTTTGACCATGCGATCCTCCAGCGAGTGAAAGGTAATCACCGCCACCCGTCCGCCTGCGTTCAGGCAACTCGGCACCGCTTCCAACAAATCTCGCAGTGCGCCCAGTTCATCGTTGACCGCGATTCGCAGCGCCTGAAAGATTCGCCTTGCTGGGTGCGGCCCAGTTCGCCTTGCCGCCGCCGGAATGGCTGCCTTGATCACATCGACCAGTTCGCCTGTCGTTGCCAGCGGCTTGCGCTGGCGTGCCTGCACCACTCGCTCCGCCACGCGAGCAGACCACTTCTCCTCGCCATAGTCGCGAAACACACGTGTCAGATCGACCTGATCCCACGTGTTTAACAAGTCTTTTGCGGTAAAATTCGCCATTTCGTCCATGCGCATATCGAGTACGGCGTCATGCTGATATGAAAATCCCCGTTCCCCTTCATCAAGTTGCGGCGACGAAACGCCAAGGTCGCAGATGACCCCGTCCACTCGCTCAATTCCAATATATCCCAATAATTGAGGAAGATGGCGAAAATTCCCCTTGACCAATTGCAAACGGTGGGCGTAAGGCTTCCCCCACTCGCGTGCGTAATCAAGCGCCATCCGATCCTGATCGATGGCCACCACGCGCCCGTCAGGCTGACTTGCCTCAAGCAGCGCACGGGTGTGCCCACCGCCGCCAAGCGTGCCATCGACGTACAACCCGCCTTGTCGCACCTGCAAAAGGCTTATCGTTTCTTCCAGAAGTACCGTCAAATGGGCGAATCCCATCTCCAACCGGCCGTCTCCCCTCTCTTAGACATGCGCTATAAATCAAGATCGACTAAACTCTCCGCCAACTCCCCAAACCGGTTTCCGACATCACTCGTATATGATTTCCATAATTCCTGATCCCAAATTTCTACTCTGGCTCCCACGCCGATCACCACACAATCCCTGCTGATCGACGCATACTCCCGTAAATTAGAAGGCACCACAATCCTGCCTTGTTTATCTAGTTCACATTCAGTCGCTCCACTGAAGAAAAAGCGGATAAACTGCCGCGCGTCAGCCCTCGTGAGCGGTAGCGAGCGCAGCTTTTCCTCCAGCGCCTCCCAGTCACTGCGCGGATACGCAAATAAACAACGATCCAACCCCCTTGTGACAACAAACGCAGAACCAAGTTCCTCACGGAACTTGGCCGGCACAGTAAGTCGCGCTTTATCGTCCAGGCTGTGTTGAAACTCACCCATGAACACGCGCGACCACTCCTTCCCACAGCTCCCCACTTTACTCCACAAAGCTCCACCGCTATGATAACATTCTTCCCCGCAAAAAAAAATCCTGCTTCCGCAACGTTCGGAAGCAGGATTTTCTCGAAACATTTTTTTACTCCAAGTGAATGCACTGCACAGAACGCCAATCTGGCGGCGTGTCAAACCACAGATCGCGAATCCAATTGGTTCCGAATTTTGCGATGGCCGATAGCGGCGAGAGTACCCGCTCCTGCTCCTTTCCTTTCGGACTAAGCCAGTTTTCGAGCAACCGAGCCGACACATACACCTCTTGGTTATTTTTAAGTACCGTGCGCCTGACTCGGTTCGCCAAACGATCCACGCCCCGTTCAATCGTCCGTTCCGTCTTCGCCACCGCCCGCTCCAACTGATCGTCGATTTCGAGCAGCGGCGACTGCGCGGCAAAAAGTTCAGTGAGCAATGATGACTTCAAGCGCGTCATCCACTCGTCGATGTCGCGCGTCTCCCGTTCCAGCAACTTAGCGAAAACAAAGTCGCCCTGCAGCACATCGGTCGCCTTGATCTGAAAGCGTTCTAGCGCACGGCCCACTTGCCTCGTCAACAAATACGCCCGCTCGCGCAAGTACAGCGGCGGCGTCTTTCTGCCCGCCACGGTAAAAATCTCTTTCATCATGCCATGGTACGCGATTTCCGCGGCGCCTCCGACGTAGGCCAGCACCGGCAGCAGGTAGTCCTGCGCAACCGGCCGAAACAAAACTCCAGACGAGTAGTCCTGCGGTCGCTCTTCCAACCGGTGGAGCAGCTCCTGTTGACTGACATGGCGTTTAGCGTCACGCAGCGTAAACACCCCTTGCTCCTGATTGTAATCAAGCGCAGTCCGCTTGCCGTGTTCAATCAAATAAATCAGGGTATGAGCGGGGGTCAACTCCACCTGCGGTTCAAATCCCTTCTCCCGAACCGCTCGCTCGCCACTTGCGGCTGCCGCCTGATACGCTGCGGGCCGTGCAAGCACGGAGCGAAAGGCTGCGCTCATCAACTCGCGCACAGGCTTGTCGAGCGGATTGACGTAGAGCATAGGAAAGTCCTTGAGCCACGCCGACATCAACCTGACAAAGCCATCGACCATGTTGTCGGCACCTTCGTAGGCGGCGGCAATCTGTGCAACGGTTTGATCGCGGTACATGCCTGTCGGCAGGTGTACAGCAAGCTCACCCAAAATTCTGTTCATTTCATCGGCGGCAATGCGGTGCAAGCCAACCGGCGTACGCACATACGGTTGCTCGCGCAAATGAGCGCGGGACAGTTCGCCGTCGTCCTTGACGTACCAAGCGTCGGCCACTTCCTGAAAGTCGTGGTCTTCCCCCGCCGCCCAAAACACCGGCACCACGGGACGATGAATGGTTTTTTCGCAGTAAGCGGCATAGGCGACTGCGCTCACCGCTTTATAAATCGTGTAGAGCGGGCCGGAAAAGATCCCTGCCTGTTGCCCCGTCACCACCACCAGCGCCCTGTCGTCAGAAAGCTTCGCCAGCAGCGCTTCCGTGGCATCTCCGCCACCTGTCACGCGCTTTGCATAGGCGCGCAGCGCCGCAACCAGAGCTCGTCTTTGCTCTGGACGATAGTAGCCGTCGACATCCGCCGCACGAGCGGTGATGGCGGCGGGATCACCCGCGCGATAATGATAGAGCGACTGCACATGCCCGTCCCCGCGTAAATACGCATCCGTCAAAGGATTTCCGGTGGCAAATTCGAGATAAGTATTGATCATGGTCAGAAACCCCTTTTATGAAACATACTCACGCAAGTTACAGATACGCCCTCCGATAAGACTCTGAAACCTGCGGCTGTTGTCCCAGCGCCACGGCAGCAGCGTGCGCCCAGTGCTTATCTTTTAAAAACCCTCTGCCAATCAGCACCGCATCCGCCTTGCCGCTTTGCACCGCATGTTCCGCTAGCTGAGGAGAACTCAGCATACCGACCGCGAACACGAGCGCTGACGTTTCCGCCTTGATCGCTTCCGCAAACGGCAATTGATACCCAGGATACGCTGGCGGTGCTACTGGCAAGTTGCCGCCCGAACTCACGTCGATCGCAACGACGCCAAGTTCAACCAGGCGTTGGCAGACCTCGATCACTTCTTTAAGAGTGTAGCCGTTTGGATCATATTCACTCGCCGACACGCGCACTATCACTGGAATTCTCCCTGCCACCGCCGCCAGCACGCGCTCAACGACGGCAAACACCAACCTCGCGCGGCCTTCCAGGCTACCTCCGTACTCATCTGTCCGCACATTGGAAAGCGGCGACAAAAATTCGTGCAGTAAGTACCCGTGCGCGGCGTGTACTTCCACCACATCGTACCCCGCAGCCACTGCCCTCTTGGCGGCGGCTTCATACGCGTTGAGTACCGTCGCCATGTCCGCTTCCGTCATGGCGGTCGGCGTCGGGTAGCGATCGCTAAACGCGATCGCCGATGGCGCCAAAATCGCTTCGGGTACCACGGCTTTGCGCCCCGCATGCGCGAGTTGGACCCCCATCTTCACGCCAAGCGAATGAACAAACTCCACCATTTGCGCGAGCGGCTCCACATGACGGTCGTCATAGAGACCCAGGTCGTGAACGGTAATTCGTCCGCGCGCCTCGACTGCCGTCGCTTCCTGCATCATCAGCGCGGGGCCGCCAAGGGCAAACGACCCGTAGTGTACGGTGTGCCACTTGGTCGTCACAGCGTCTTCCCCAGCCATGTACTGACACATCGGGGACACGATGATACGGTTTTTTAAGAGCAATCCATCCATTTCCAGAACGTCAAATAAACCGGGCAAAATTTAACTCCTCCCTCGGTCGTTTCGTTAAAGATACCTCTATGCACTTTAATTTGTAAAGTTTCTAACTTATCTAACTTTACTGGTAGTTCAAATGACGGTGCTGGTTTTTTTTCACCACCTCAGCCGAAGCGGCAATCTGTCGAAATATGTCGATCTTCATCTGATCGTTCATCAGCTTAACCCTGAAAAAAGCCTCGCCTTTTTGCGTCGAACTGTAAAGCGGCTGCAACTGATTCAGCGTATAAGCCATAATGTCATGCTTGCACTGCTCGCACGTACAACCGTCATACCCGTTCGCAAGATAATCCTCCAAAGCCGCTTGCACTGCATTTTCCAACACGTTGTGAACCACAGCGACTTCCTCGCTTCCATACATGATTACTGGTTGCAACGTACCACACTTGCACTCAGCAAGCAACCGTCATGCGCCATTTGACTCTAATTTTGCAAATGGGCATGCTAACACAGGAATGGAGGCATGTTGATGGAACGCTACTGTTTTCGCAGGATACGGATTCGTGCGCCACTTCATAGCGACGACTGGATCGCTGCCGCCACGGGTTGGCTACCACTCGTCGACGGCATATGGCGAGTACGCTGGCTCGGCGACCGTCTGCTTGTGGTTTACGATAACCGCAAAATCAAGGCATGGCAAATTCTGCAGATTGCCGATGTGGGACTGCGCAACCTTTACACGCTCACCGCTCAGGAACAGCACCTGTTGCGCAAAACCAAATTTCATTACAGACTGCCCGCCGCCATGCTGCTTTGCGTGACCGCCAAACGCCTGTGGTTCGGTCGATCCCAACTAGCGGGAAACCTGGCGGTGTTTGAACTCGCGACGCTTGTTTCCGTGTTTAGCGGGTATCCAGCGTTGCGTCAGGTCGCGAACACGTGCGCGAGACGCCTGCACACGACCGACGACCGCCTGCTCGCCACAGCCGCATTGACGGTCGCCGCCCTGCGGGAATCGACCACCGTCTTTTTCGTGCTGATGCTGCTTAACTACAACGCTCACCGCAAGCACAGGCAAACCCTCGTGGCCATCGCAAAAGCAGGCGATGACATTGCCGCCTATGATCAGGAAAATCAAGCGCCCGCCGCTGTGGTCGATTACGAACAGGCGATGACTAAGCTGGGGTTTGCCTCCGCAGTCTTCACGGCGCTGTTCACACGCGACCCGCAGCGAGCCAGTGCGATGCTGCTAGCGTTCAGTCCCCGCCTTGGCTCCCTCGCCTCAAAGTATGCGCTGAACCAAGCCGAAATCATCGCCCACCAAGACTGTCGGATGCTACCACTGCGATCTGGCGAACAGGTTTACGACCTGGCGGCCTCGCATTCGCCAACCGAGATCAGCGACCCGCAACTTTTGGCGACGATCCTGCTCAGTCACAGGTTACGCGCAATGGTGGCGGCGAATCTGACAACGGCCAAGCAACTGCACGCACTGCTCGCCCTGACTGCGTTGCAAAAAGGAACAGCGAGCGCCGTCAACCAGTTGTCCGACGCCGCTGTGATCTTTATGCTCGTGGTTTTGACCCACTCTCAACGATTGATGCCGCCCACCGATGCGGCTAACGGTCTTCTTGCCAATCACGCTGCGCCTCAGGCTTGAGCTTCGCGCCAGTTTGTAATACAGCATTCTCAAACCTCGTGATTGCCAAAGGCGGCTTGCGTTCACCACTTACGGTTGCCCGTTCCTCCGCTTCTTCGTGTGGCCAGCCGCCTGTTTCCTTTATCAGACGGCGGCTTGGCAACTCACGCCCCCTCTGCAGCAGTTCTGCCATAGACCAAGCACCGACTAGCGCGCCGACCGTCAGCGTCCGCAGTCCCCTGCGAACAGCGGGCACTGCGAACAACACGACGGCGCCAAGCGCAATCCACCCGCCGACGTTACCTTCCCACTCGAATGGTTCCTGTCTTGCCACAAACGACACCCTCCTTCAAATCATCACCAGTATTTTCTCCTAGCGCAGTGGCATCATGCGCAGCATGGAATGACGTCGACCTGTGCAAGATAAACAAGCATAAGGAGGGAACGCCGATGTGGAAATTCAGATCATGGCAAGGCTTATTAATGGGGATTGGGATTGGTGTGGTCGGCAGTGTGATTTGGCCGCGTTTGTTGGCAAGGGCGCAGCAGGGGGGCTGGCTGACGGGCTTCACCGGGGCGCTGGCCACAGGATCAGCAAAACTGCAGTACAACGTCAGAAGGTGGACCGACGCGGTTAAAGACGAGGCGCAGGATCTGGTCGCCGAAGCGCAATATGAGAAGGTGCGCCATGACGCCAATCACACCATGAACCATACCGCCACTCAGGAACCCGACGACCGCTTGCCGCTCTCCTGACACCGATACGCCAAAAAACGCTGCAGCGACAGGCTTCTTGCCCGTTGCCGCAGCGTTTTTGTGGATCCTTTCAAACCGGATACACTGGATGCTTGCGCTCTGAAAACCAGACGTCTTTGCTTTCGTAATCCCGCAGCCGTTGGATCAATTCGCGGCGCAGCGCGTCTGGCTCGACAATCGCGTCCACCACCAGTTCCGCAGCAAGGCGATGAATGTCAATGTCCTTCTTATACTCTTCTCGTTTCTCCTCGACAAACCGGGAGCGCTCCGGCTCCTCTAAGTCCGCGATCTTGTTCGAGTACACTGCGTTAACCGCCGCCTCCGGTCCCATCACCGCGATCTGCGCCGTCGGCAGCGCGATGCACACGTCCGGTTCGAACGCCGGCCCCGCCATCGCGTACAACCCGGCGCCATACGCCTTGCGCACGATCACCGAGATCTTCGGCACCGTCGCCTCCGACATCGCCGCGATCATCTTGGCACCGTGGCGGATGATCCCCGCTCGCTCGACTTTTGTGCCGATCATAAAGCCAGGTACGTCAGCAAGGAACAAAAGTGGAATGTGGTACGCGTCGCACAACGTCATAAAGCGCGCAGACTTGTCTGCCGAGTCGACGAACAACACCCCGCCCTTCACGCGCGGCTGGTTTGCAATGATGCCGACCGCTCTGCCGTCAATGCGCGCAAAACCAGTGATGATTTCCTGCGCGAACAACCGCTTGATCTCAAAGAAGCTGTTTTCGTCGACCAGCCGCTGGATCAGATCGTACATGTTAAAGGGGGCGTTCTGATTGGCCGGAATTAGCGCCGAAAGCGGCTTCTCAAACGCTTTGGGTTCCGCCGCCTCCGCAAGCGGCGGCAGTTCTTCGTAGCTCGCGGGGAAGTACGAAAGGTAGTCGCGCGCCATTTTCAGTGCTTCCGCCTCGTCCTTTGCGAGTACGTCGCCGACGCCGCTGACCGAGCAGTGCATGCGAGCGCCGCCCATCTCCTCCAGCGTCACTTTCTCCCCGATCACCATTTCCGCCATTCTAGGCGACCCCAGGTACATGCTGGCGTTCCCCTCGACCATGATCACCACGTCGCAAAACGCCGGAATGTACGCGCCGCCCGCCGCCGACGGCCCGAACAGTACACAGACTTGCGGAATCATGCCGGACATTTTCACTTGATGGTAAAAAATCCGTCCCGCCCCGCGCCGTCCCGGGAACATCTCCACTTGGTCGGTAATCCGCGCACCCGCCGAATCGACCAGGTACACCATCGGCACCTTCAACTTCATCGCCATTTCCTGAATGCGCAAAATTTTCTCCACCGTCAGGCGTCCCCACGAACCAGCCTTGACCGTTGAGTCGTTCGCCATGACGCACACGGTTTGCCCATTGATCTTGCCGATGCCCGTGACGACACCGTCCGCTGGCAGATCGCCCGCGAGGGCGTTGGCGTACAAACCGTCTTCCGTTTCGAGGCCTTCGTCAAAGAGCAGGTTCAGGCGGTCGCGCACAAACATCTTGCCCTGTTCCATATTCTTTTGGTGGTACCGCTCATGCCCACCCTTTTTGATCTGTGCTTCCCAGTCCACGTCTATGATCACCTTCCCTGATAGCGAGGCTTACGCTTTTCCGCAAACGCGCGCAGCCCTTCCTGTCGATCTTCCGTATGAATCACCTGTTCATACGCCGCTTCTTCCACCTTTAAGGCGTCTTCAAGCGGTTTACCATAGCCTTCCTCAAGCGCCCACTTGGCTTGGCGCAACGCGATCGGGCCGCCGTCCGCAATCTCACTGGCGAGTGCCCTCGCCCGCTGAGTGACCTCCTCGTCGTTAGCCAGGTACTCGGCAATTCCCATTTCGTAGGCCTCTTCCCCGTTAACGCGCCGCCCCGTCAGGATCAGATCCTTGGCCCGCGCGAGCCCGACCAAGCGACTGAGCCGCTGCGTGCCGCCCGCGCCAGGGATGATCGCAAGGCGCGTTTCCGTCAAACCAAGCGTGGCCGTTTTTGACATGACGCGCAAGTCGCATGCCAGCGCCAGTTCCAGTCCCCCGCCAAGCGCCACGCCGCGCACGGCAGCGATAGTGGGAATCGGCAAACCACCCACCCGATTGACCGTGGCGCGGATCTTTCCCACCGCTGCGCGTACCTGATCCTCGTCCATGCCCCGCCGTTCTTTTAAGTCCGCGCCTGCGCAAAACGCTTTGGGGGTCGCGCTTTGCACGATCAGCACGCGTCCTTCCGGGTCGCGCTCCATCCGCTCCAACATTGCCAGAATTTCGTCCAAAAACGCCTGCGACAAGGCGTTCATTGCCTCGGGCCGGTTCAGTTCCAGCGTGTACACGCCGTCCTGCCGCGTCACTTCACACAAGCTCATTCTTTCCACCCCCGTGAGCGCAAGTAACTGCTGGCGTGACTCGCAAGCGAATGGCCCACAGACTTCTCCAAAAGGGCAAGCGACTCGTGCAGCTTCGCATCCTCGATTCCGGTGACGACGCCCGAATCACGCAGCAGGTACACAAGATCGTCCGTCGCCACATTGCCCGCCGCGCCCGGCGCGTAAGGGCAACCGCCAAGCCCGCCAAGGGCACTGTCAAAACTCGTCACGCCATACTCAAGTCCAACCAGAATGTTCGCGAGCGCTGTTCCGCGCGTGTTGTGCATATGTAAGACAATTTTGTCAACTGGAATCTCTTGCAACATGACGTCCAGCACGCGCGCTGTCTTCGCCGGCGTCGACACGCCGATCGTGTCGCCCAGAGAAATTTCGTCGACCCCGTCTTCAAGGAGCCGCATGGCGACGTTCAGCGCCTGCTTGGGGTCGACCTCACCTTCGTACGGACACCCGAACACGGTTGACACGTACCCGCGCACAAACAGCCCCGCCGCCTTAGCGCCCTGCGTCACCTCGCGCAGCACCGGGTACGTCTCGGCGATCGACTTGTTGATGTTGTGCTTGTTGTGCGACTCGCTCGCCGACATGAACACCGCCGCCGCGTCCACCTTCGCATTCAGCGCCCGCTCCAGACCGCGCGCGTTCGGCACCAACGCGCTGTACACAACGCCCGGCTTGCGCCGAATGCCCGCAAGCACCTCATCCGCGTCCGCCAGCGCCGGAATCCACTTCGGACTGACAAAGCTCGACACCTCAATGAACCGCAACCCGCTCTCACTCAAACTGTCGATCCAGGCAATCTTCTCTGCGGTAGATAAGATTGCGGCTTCGTTTTGCAGTCCGTCGCGCGGACCCACCTCACAAATTTGCACTTCGTTCGGCCACTTCACGCTCACTCAAACTCCACAAGCAGGTCGCCTTCATTGACAAAGTCGCCCTCCGCGACCGCCACCCGCGCCACTGTTCCAGACTGATCGGCACTCACAGGCACTTCCATCTTCATCGATTCCAGAATCACGACGTCGTCCCCGTCCGCCACTTCCTGCCCAGCCTGCACAAGCACCTTGAAAACCGTACCCGCCATGTTCGATAAAATCCCCTTCATTGTTCCCACTCCTTTAGTTGTCAAGATCGTAAATCCCACCCCATTCCGCACCCTATCGCCTCGATCATCCTCCCCCACTTGCTTAATCCACCGCAAAGGTGGTCACCATCGAACGATGGCCAGCACCACAGTAAACATTGCAGGCGATCGTATACACGCCTTTTGCGGGCGGATTCCAGTACACCACTCGCGCAGGCTCCCCCGCCGTCACCGGTGTCGACACGTTGCTACCAATAATTGCAAAACCGTGAACGCCCTGGATTGACTTCACCAAGAACTCGACGGTTTTCCCGTACTTTAAACGCTGCTGACTGAGCGTCCACTTCCAGTCACTCGCCGTCACATGAACAACTTGATAGGGTCCTGGCGGCACCTGCGGCGCTCCCACCTCACCGACTGAGCATCCAGTCGGAGTCGCGGCCAAAAACACGAGTGACAACCACCACGCAAAGCGCCTCTTCACTGCTACCACCCCTGATCGCGAATCGAACCGTAAAATGTGTTATGATCACTTCGATGTCGACCTTTCTAGATTAGCGAAATTTTTTTGTTTTGTACAGGCTGGAGGCGCTGCTATGAACGATTCGCTCACGTACTCGACCACCCGCCCGCTGTTCGGTCAAGTGGCACTCATCACCGGCGCCTCCAGAGGCATCGGCGCCGCCATCGCAGTCACGCTCGCGAAAGCGGGCGCCGCGGTCGCGATCAACTTTCTACGCAACGAAGAACGTGCCCAAGCGGTGGCCGAAGACTGCCGTACGTACGGCTCCAAGGCCGTCCCCATTCAAGCTGACGTGACCGATGACCGCGCAGTCGCACGCCTCACCGCAACGACCGTCAAGGAACTTGGCGAACCAACCATCCTTGTGAATAACGCAGGCCGCGCCCGTTCGGCACTGCTTGTCGACACCACCGAGGCAATCTGGGACGAACTGATGAACGCCAATCTGAAAGCCCCTTTTTTTTGCACCAAAGCCGTGTTGCCGAGCATGATCCGCAAACGCCACGGCAGGATTGTCAACATCAGTTCCATTTGGGGAATTGCAGGCGGTTCGTTTGAAGTCGCCTACTCCGCTTCAAAGGGCGGTTTGATCGCGCTCACCAAGGCGCTCGCAAAAGAACTCGGTCCCTCCGGCATCACGGTCAACGCAGTGGCGCCAGGGGCGATCGAAACCGACATGTTGAACGACCTCGCCCCTGACGACCGCGCCGAAATCAGCCTAGAAACCCCCGTCGGTCGCCTTGGCACCCCTGAGGATGTCGCGTCAGCGGTGTTGTTCCTCGTCAGCCCGGGCGCTTCGTTCATCACCGGCCAAATCATCAGCCCCAACGGCGGACTCGTCATCTGATTTCCGGTGCAATCGGAATCGAGAGCTGATTCCCCATCCTTTGCAATACGACGTTGACTTCATAGCGCACCGGAATGGTGGCCAACGTTTTCTGCCAAGGAAACCTTGCATATGCGGTGTAAGTAGGGAATGCGGTTTTGGCCAAATCAATCCACTCCAACGGATTGGTCTTTTTTTGACGCAACAGCTTATTGGTCAGGCGCGACTCATTCTTTTGGATCGTGTCGCGAATCGCATTTTCCAGTTTTGATCGATCAGCACCGCTGACATAGGGGCGTTCGCCCTGGTTGCCAAGCAGCTCGGCCTCAAAGTTTTGCCAGACCGTGATGTGCCGACGAGCGCCAAACAGCGCGAACTCATATCGGCGCGACTTGCTGGGGCGCACGCCGACGGAAAGGTAAACGCCCTTGTCAAATGGCGAAGAGATCGCAAGTTGCAGACGCTTAAGCTGTCCGTTAAGCAGTTGCAGGTATCGCGTTTCCATCCCGTCAAGCGTCCCGACCATTTTGTCGTTTTGAAACAAGGCCGTACCCACGCTCTCCACCGGATTGCCACCGACACGCTCGATGCGACCGCTTGCAAAGCGCAGTTTTTTCCCCTCCCGCAAATCCCCTGGATTCACGTTCACAATCGGCAGAATCGGATCTAGCGCAGGCGAATAAAGGTTGTTCAAAAACGGTTCCACTTGAATGCTCGGCGCAAACCCCGTCGTGCGGTTGAGCATGTTCAAGTCCTCCACATAACGCGTGGCAGACTGTTCCAAGACCGGTTTTTGCGCCTCCATCACTTGTTCAACGGGGCCTTGCGTAATAAACATAAAATGAGTCCGGCGAAACTCGCGATAGCGGGAGAGCGTGCGCAGATGCGGCAAAAGCCCGGCTTTGGCGGTTTCCTCGCTGAAGACCAGCGCACTCAAGTGTGACAAGTTGATTCGGCGCTCAATTCCCGTGTTCATGAGCGCAAGCGCCTCGTGAATCGTGCGTCCCTTGGCGATCACCAGCGGGCTTCCTGTCGAAAACCCGCCCGTACCAGACGACCCCCCGCCACCGCCTGCGCCGCCCGCTCCCGCCAGCTTGTTCGGAATCGCCAACCGGGCAACGACCTGCACCAGGTTCGGTTTTACCGCCTCCATGCCAAGCGTGATGACAAACGCCTGTTCCTCAAGTTCTGAACGGTCGAAGCACCCAGTCGTCAAAAACGGCAAGGCGGCAAGCACCAGCATCCCAAATCCGCGTAAACGCACATCGTTCCCCCTCTTTCATGGATAAATTGGCGTTTTTTACGTCACCTTATCCAAGACAACGACTTCTTTTCACGAAAGACTACGAAACAACAGCGGAAAGTGTATAATCATTATTAATGGGATAAGGGGGAATCGAGTGAATGGCGAACGTGGAGCGACTAAAAGTCAACTTTAATACCCTTGAGGAATTCAAGCGTTTTCGCGAAAACGGGCTGGAAGAGTTGTCGATGCTGGAAGAATTGAACGAAAACATCATCGAAAACAGCGTACATAGTCCGTTTTATGGAATTTACGAGGACGGCAAGCTGGCTGCCCGCATGAGCCTGTACTATATAGACGCCAAGTACGATCGCTATTTCAAACCTCCGAGTAATCACTACGAATTGTGGAAACTAGAAGTACTGACGGGGTACAAGGGACGCGGCTATGGCACGGCGCTAGTCGAGTTCGCCAAGTCCCTCGATAAACCGATTAAGGTCAATGTCAGGCGGCAGTCCCACCCATTTTTTATGCGCCTGGGGTTCAAACCAGTGAAGTACAACGCAGGGCGCGACCGCGGCGAGAACCCCTACATTTGGATTCCCGAAGGCAGTTCCGTGTGTCAGGTCAGCGATTGACGAATTCTGATTTTGCATTTTTTTCATCACGCAAGACACAACTGTGCTATAATCGCCTTGTCGCAGGAAGGCGATGATTTCCTCGACACAGCAAATTTTCCATAGAAAGAGAGGAACTCACGATGGCTTTTCAATTACCAGCACTCCCCTATGCGGTTGACGCACTGGAACCTTTTATGGACGCGAAAACCGTGACCGTCCACCATGATGGCCACCACGCAACATACACCAACAATTTGAATGCGTTACTTGAGAACCACCCTGATTTGCAGGCCAAGTCAATCGAGGACATTTTGCGGAATTTGAATGATGTGCCAGAGGAGATCCGCACCGCTGTGCGCAACCAAGGCGGCGGTTACGGCAACCACAACTTTTTTTGGACGATTATGGGACCTAACGGCGGCGGCGAACCGAGCGCTGAACTTGCAGCCGCCATCGCCCGTGACTTCGGCAGTTTTGACGCGTTTAAGCAACAGTTTACGAAAGCAGCCACCACGCACTTTGGCAGCGGTTGGGCTTGGCTCGTAGCCGACGGAACCGGCAAGCTGAGCGTGCTGTCCACCGCCAACCAGGACAGCCCTTACTCGAACGGCCTGACGCCGCTGCTCACACTCGACGTGTGGGAACACGCGTACTACCTGAAGTACCAAAGCAAACGCGCCGATTTCATCAACGCATGGTGGAACCTCGTCAATTGGAATCAAGTGGCGGAGTACCACGCCGACAGCCGCAAGTAACCTCATCACGACAGAACGCAGTATTCACTGAATGCAGGGTGTTCGTCTGCGGACGACCGCCCTTATTTCTTTCTCATCACGCGCCGCTTTCTCCGCTCTGCACCCGCTCGCGCGCCCGCCCGACAATGCCAAGCAGGGTTTTATAATCGTCGCCAATCGCCTTGTGTTCCTCAATAAGTTCGGTGATTTTCAGTTCCAGATCGAGCTTCTCCTGAGTGAGTCGATCCGATTCGCGATGAGCCAGCTCCAAATCCCGCTCCAGTTGCCGGATGCGCGTCAGCAACCCCTGCCATTCGCGCCGTTGCCCCCGCAAAAACCGCAACACCTCGTCCCATGACGTTGCCGCCTGCTGCAACCCGCCGTTCTCTTCAACGTCGTCGCCGCCAAGCTCTGGCTGGGATTTTTTGCGCCCCTGTTTTGCGCGACCAATGTCTTCTAGATGCTGTCTGCGCACACTCGCATTCCACCTGTATCCACACGCAGCTGGGGTTCTGTTCAAGCGCTTCGCCACTTCGTCAAAAGCGGCTAGTTGCGTGCCGCCTTCTTCAATGTGCCGCAAGGTGACGGTCGCCAAGATGGTATCGTCTTCAATCGTCCATGCGTCTTGTCTCATGATAAAACGGTACTCCTTTCTTCACGCACGCAAGCCTATACGCCCATATATATGCACGAAGAAAGAAATCAACACTGTTGAATTTAGATCACGTGGAAACGAAGCAAACCGAGTAAAATAAACACCGCCGCCACCACGAACAACACCGCCGCCAGGCGTCCGTACACGCGAATCTAGCCCCTTTCCGCCAACAGCACCATAAACCGCTCCCCCATTGCCCCCGGCATGACGAGCGTCTTAATGTTCTGATACACACGCGCGTCCGTTGCCGCACGCGCACTGACGACTTTTTCGAAAAACGGCAAGCGCACCAGAAACATGCCTTGTTTCGTCAAATCCACCGTGTACCCATACTGCTCAAAACGTTCCCGAACAGGTCCGAAATCGACGTCATACGTGAGGTCGACGCGGCCTTGCAAGTCGATAAAATCATCCACCAGCCTGTGCTCCCGATACGCACGCAGCGATCCCCGCGGACGATCCACTCCCACGACATCGATCGAATACCCGCCATAGTCCACAAGCGCCACACACGAGGGCGCAAGCGCTTCGACCAAGCGAGACAGCGCCTGATCGCACTGCGGTGCCGCTTCGGCCACCAGCCAGTCTGGTGGATCATCCCGCAGCGCCGCGAACAAAGGCAGGATCCACCTGTCAGCGTACGCCTTAATCTGCGCGTCCATTGTCGGCTGCCACATTGTATCCAACCGCTCACCGCAAAAGGGTCCCGCCTTCGCTGCGGCAGTTCGCCGCCCTTCGACCACCCACAGGCGTTCCACACCGCCCGCACGCGAAACGCGCAGCACCTCGCAGGGAATGGCGTCCAGCCACTCATTGGCAAACACAATCCCGCCCGCATAAGCGGTCGGTTCACGCGCATGCAACTCCGCCAGCGTCGCATACACGTTGCCCGTCAATCTGCCAAAAGGAGCGTCCGCCGCGATGCGTCGCAACTTATTCTGCGTCCGTTCGCGCCCGACCGGCGAAAGCTCCAGCGCAGCGTAGCGTATCGGCACTTTCGCAATGCGCACCAGTTCCGTCAGCACGCTCGCGGCAAAGTCGCCATCACCCGCCCCTACCTCAACGATCGCGAGCGAGTCACCGTGGACGCGCGAATCGAAAAAGCGCGCCCACAGTTCGCCAAACACAGGCGATACCTGGGCGCTCGTATAGTAGTCGCCTGCCCTCCCAAAACGGGTACGCGCCGCCATGTAGTAGCCGTTCTCTCCGTACAAAGCGTCTTGCATATACTGGGAAAACGGCACTGCTGCGTTCGTCACGGGTTCAACACTTGGTCGATCAGACCGTACTCATGCGCTTCTGCCGCCGTCATAAAGTGATCGCGCTCCGTGTCGATCTCCACCACGTCAAGCGGCTTGCCGGATCGTTCGGCAAGGATGCGATTCAATCGATCCCTTGTCTTGATAATGTGTTCCGCCGCGATCTTCAGATCCTCCGCCTGCCCCTGCCGTCCGCCGAGTGGCTGGTGGATCATCACCTCGCTGTTCGGCAGCGCACTGCGCTTGCCCTTGGCACCACCTGTCAACAGTACGGCGCCCATTGAGGCAGCCAGTCCCACGCAGATCGTCGCGACATCCGGTTTGATGATCTGCATCGTGTCAAAAATAGCCAACCCGGCAGAAACGGAACCGCCCGGGCTGTTTATGTAGAGATAAATATCCTTTTCAGGGTCTTCCGACGCCAAAAAAAGTAATTGGGCGACAACGGAATTGGCGACCTCATCGTCAATCTCCGTTCCCAAAAACACAATCCTGTCCTTTAACAAACGCGAGTAAAGGTCATACGCTCGTTCACCACGGCTAGTCTGTTCAATAACGGTCGGCACGACGCTCATGCTTCAGCCTCCTTCTTAATCCTAATACCATATCATAGCACAAAAAAGCCCTCCTCGCCATCATCCGCACAAGGCGGAAAAAAGGCGGAGAGAGCCTGTGTCTAACCCAACCGGTAAGCGTCTATACCCAAACGCGCTGGCTTCCGTAATCGACTACGTTGTCATTGCCGACTATCCCCCGCGCAATGCCCATCGCAGCGCCGTTCTTGCCATGTGCGGACGCAATCGCGCGCTCCATCACCTTGACCTCGATGCCCTTGTCGACCAGCGCGAACATGGTGGCCAAAATCGCGCCTTCCGCATCCACGCCGCCAAGGTGGACTTCGCCGATCCCGTTGTCTTTCAGTAGCTTTTCCACTTCGGCGGTGATTGCGCTGTACGTGGTCTTCTCAATCACTTTCGCGCCATTGAACTTCAGCAGCAACGGGTTTTCGCCTTTATTCCCTTCATGGCGCCAGTACGTCAAAATCACAAGGTCGTACTCTTTGCCGTGATGATCCAGGTACCGTTGCGCGATCATTTGAATATAATCAAGCTGGTTGCGCAAAAAATCTTCCTGCACATCGGTAAAAATCAACGCTTTCTTCAACTATGCCTCACCCCTAATCTTGTTTTATCAATCATAGCACATCCGTCTGAAAATTTCGGTTTTGGGGTTGCCGAACCCGAAAAAAATTCGTATGATGTAAATAAGAATCATTCTAAATCATTGGCATATCATAGCCGCCATAAGGAGGCCCTATCGATGAACAAGCAGGTCAAGCTCTCAGACTTACACATCAAAATACTTCCACCTGGTGCCGATCGCGTTCTGGATGTTCTAGAAAAAAACTCCGAACGCATCGAGTGCATTGACTTTATCATCGAGAAGGTGCCTCTGCTTATCATGGGCAGACACGGGATGATTGTGCGCTTTTTCAGCGTGAACGGCACCCAAAAATACTCGCAACCAGCCGAGATCGCCGCTGCGCTTATCGACTTTTTTAAGCAGGACGAGAAGCTGTACCTGTTCGTCAATCTTCCCGACCTGCCGATTCCGGCGCACGTGAACGAACTGATCGATGAGATCGCGATCAAGGTGGACTTAGCGACCCAATTTCGGCACCACATTGACGAAGCGCTTGACGCGCGGGATCACAATGAGTTCTTGTACTGGAGCGAAGAACTGAAAAAACTCGAAGCGCAGGACTCTCCG
This sequence comes from Bacillota bacterium, assembly GCA_021846165.1. Lineage (GTDB taxonomy): Bacteria > Bacillota > Bacilli > Alicyclobacillales > SLC66 > JAJZCL01. The sequence goes on from JAJZCL010000011.1 coordinate 30,188, forward strand.
ACGCAAGCCTGCGGATCGTGACCTGCGCGGCGGACGCACGGGCACAGCTCTTGTCCGCGAGTCGATCCCGCCACCTTAACTGTCAAAAGCAAAAAACCCGCGATACCTCTCTAGGAACACCTCCGCGACGCGCTGGTGTTCCTGTTCGTCTGCTACCGCTTCCAGCGACGACGCAGCACCTTCCCCCGCAATGCGCAGAAAATACAAGGTACGCGCTTCCTGACCACGGGGATAGAAGGCACCGTACCAATCCTGGTCAACCGGGAAACACGCGCCAAGCGCCAGTTTTTGAGGAGTTCCGTCCGCTTCTGTCAATTCCACAAAAAAGACGGTGTCCACCCTGTCCCGCACTTGCTCAGCAAACAGTTCACCAGGGTACACCAGCGTTGCGTGACTCGCCTCTGCGTCATCGATCAAAAACAGCAAACGAAAATCATCACGCGAAAACTGGATCAGCATCAGGTAGCTGTCCTCGTCAAAAAACGCTTAGTGTTCCACACCCGCAAATT
>JAJZCL010000012.1 GCA_021846165.1 Bacillota bacterium
GATTGAGGTGCGTTTGTCGGTGGGGTTGCCAGCAAACGGTCGTCGAATTCGGGCGAAGGACGCCGAGGCTATGTTTCTCGAAGACCTGCCGTTTGTGTTTGATACGGCGTTTTCGCGCCAGTCTTTTCCGTACGGCAAGCTGCGGGAGCATGTCTTGCTGTACCTTGATCAGGGGGCGTTGCGCCGTTCTTTGGTCAGCCTTGGGTTGATTGCGTTTGTCGGCGACGGCGCGATTTTGGCGCGACGCAGCGGGGTCAGCGACCTACCGATGGACGAGAAGACAGCAGTGCCTTTTGTCTGCCCGGAAAGCCTGCGTGTCACGCAAACCCTGCCAAGCGGCAGAACAGTCAGTGGGCTTGGAATCAGAAAAGGGGTCACGCTGATTGTCGGCGGCGGTTTTCACGGCAAAAGCACGCTGCTGCACGCGATTGAGCGAGGCGTTTATCACCATGTGGCGGGGGACGGGCGGGAGTGGTGCGTTACCGATGCGGGGGCGGTCAAAATCCGCGCTGAGGACGGGCGTCGCGTCAGTCGAGTGGACATCTCCGGGTTTATCAATCACCTGCCAAGAGGCAGATCGACCACGGCGTTTAGCACCCAGGACGCAAGTGGCTCGACGTCGCAGGCGGCCGCGATTGTGGAGGCGATGGAACTGGGCGCGACGGCGCTTTTAATGGACGAAGACACCTGTGCGACGAATTTTATGATTCGCGACGCCCGGATGCAGATGCTGGTGGCCAAGGACAAGGAACCGATCACGCCGTTTGTCGATCGCATTCGCGAATTGTATGACCGCTTTGGCGTTTCGACGATTTTGGTCATCGGCGGATCTGGTGATTACTTGGATGCGGCCAATACGGTGATTGATCTGGACGAGTACCGCCCTTACGACTATACCTATAAGGCGAAAGAAGTTTCGCAAAAACTCCCTGTTTCCAGAAAAAAAGAAGCTCTGATGCCACTTCAACACGTCCGCACGAGAATCCCTCAACCGCAGGAATTGCGCAGCCGCAATGAACGAATTGAAGGGAAGGCCTTTCCCACGCTGCAAGTCGGCGATGAGTTTGTCGATCTGGGCGCTCTTGAGCAACTGGTGGACGACGGCCAGTTGCGGGCGATTGCCCTGTTGTTGCGTTATGCGCTAGAAACGCGCGTGGATGGGACGGCGGCGCTCAAGGAGATCGTCACGCAGTCTGTTGCAAAGGTGCTGGCAAGCGGATTTGCCGCAATCACTTCGTATGAAGGCTGCTCAGGGTTTTACGCGCTGCCGCGACCGCTGGAACTGGGTATGGCATGGAACAGGGTGCGCACGCTGCATTTGCGATAATGGAGAATTTACGATTGGAAAAAGGAGTTTGCCCTGCCTTGCGTGTACAGTCTTCATCAGGACTGAAAGGGGAGCTGATGAAGGATGACTCACAAAGGCAGAGTGGGACGGGGAACGCTCGTTGCGATGGTGGTTGTTTTAGCGATGGTGGTATCCGGTTGCGCTTTGAACGCGAATGAACTGCCTGGCAGAATGCCCGCGCCCGTGGTGGCGGGCAACAAGACGCTTTACTTTGGCCCGCAGGTGAAGCAGCGGGCGCTGAGGATGATTAGCGCAAGCCGGAAATTTTGTCACTTAAGCATTTATGAGCTGGGTGACGAAGATGTCCTTAAGGCGCTTATTGCGGCAAGGCGTCGCGGCGTCGATGTCGAGGTGGTGGTGGACGCCACGGAGGAGCAGTCGCAGACGGTGGCGGTGCCGACCCTGCAAAAAGGCGGCGTCAAGGTGCGATCGCTTCACGTTCCGGGCGGGATCTCGCACATCAAGCTGCTGGTGGTGGATACGAACAGCGGGCTCGAGGCGCTGATGGGCGGCATGAACTTTGGTCGCGAAAGCATGCACAATCACGATGCGTCCGTGTACTTCACACACGCAACGGGTGCGTTTGAGAGCGTGTTTGAACGCGATTACGGTGCGGCGGGCGGTGCACTGGACGTGGCGCCCGCATACCCTTCTCCACTGGTGGTGGACAGGCACATTGAACCGGCGATGCTCGGCGCCATCGCGCAAGCGCACAAGGACATTGAGATCGAGGCGTTCGCGCTGACCAGCAAGCCGTTTATCGAAGCGTTGCTCGCGGCGAAGGCGAGGGGAGTTAAGGTGCAAGTCGTGCTGGATCCGAGTTCCTCGTACCAGAAGAAGACGGAGTGGGAACTTTCCGACGCCGGCATCGACGCTCGTTTCTACCGACCGTTGCAAAATGAGCTGTTGCATGCAAAAATCATCTCGATTGACGATGGTGCCGTGTTTTTTATCGGGAGTTCTAATTTTTCCCGGCAGGCGTTTGAAATCAATCACGAGGGGGATGTCGAGTTGACGAATGTTGCGCCGTTTGGCCAGTGTATCGACGACGATGTCCGCTACTTGCTCAGCGAGAGTGGAGCGATCACGTAATTGGTGGGCGGTCACTTTGGCAAGGCTGTACAGGCGCTGGATCATCGCCTAGAGGCTTATGTGGGCGAGCGGCGGCGCGGGAATTCAGTATGGGGGAAGCTGTCAATATTTTTTGCACGCTATGGGCCGATCGTGTTTTTTGCCGAGATGATTGGACTGTGCCTGCTGTCGCTGGGGAGTCTGGGGGCGATCCGGTATGCGCTGTATGCGGTGCTAACGGCCATTCTTTCGGCGGTCAGCACGAAGTGGCTGGTGGATTCGATAGCGGCAAGGATCGCGCGGTTGCGCCCGTTTGTCAGGTATCGGTATGCACCTCTGCTGTTCAAGGACGCGAGTGACCCGTCATTTCCTTCCAATCATGCGGGTGGCGCGTTTGCCCTAGCGACGGTTTTGGTCTGCCGTTTTCCGGCGTTCTCGGCGTTTACCGCCAGTTTGGCTGTGGTGGTGGCCTTGTCCCGACTGTATGCGGGGTTGCACTACTTGTCCGATCTTGTTTCGGGTGCGTTGCTCGGAACGGGGGTAGCGGTGTTATATTTGTGGCTGTTTCGTTAACGATAGGGGTGCGTGCCAAAATCAAGGGAACAAGCGGAGGGGTCGCGATGCGTGCGATGGTGGCGAGTGCGGTTGCTGCGGCGGCGTTTTGCCTTGCGGGCGGTGTCACTCATGCGGTCAGTTACTCGGTGAGTATCACGGATCAGGGCATGACGCCGAGTGTGATCACCTCAACGGTCAACGAGAAGGTACACATTACGATCCGCAACAACGGAACGAAAACGCACAACTTTGTACTCCCTTCATTTTACATATTCACGCCGAATTTGCCTGCGCACCAAGGGACGACCGTAGAATTTACGCCCGACAAAAAAGGCGCCTTTCCCTTTTACTCCGACACGGGTGGGGCGCCAGAACCCGGCATCAGCGGGGTGCTTCGCGTGAATTGACGATACGTTAAGGTAGATGCGCAGGCGGTGGAGAAGTACAATGATTTCCAAGGGCGATTGTGTCAACCCATCTTCAACTCTAGGGTGCGTCCGCCGATCACGTGGAAGTGCAGATGGAACACCGATTGGCCGGCGGTTTTGCCGTTATTGGTGACAAGGCGGAACCCGGTATCCGCCACGCCGATCAAGCGTGCCACTTCCTGGATGGCGCGGTGCAGTTCCACGATCAGTTCGGATTCTGTATCGGGCAGGGCGATGAAGGAGTCATAATGCGCTTTGGGAATCACGAGCGCATGCACCGGCGCCACCTTGTTGATGTCCTCGAATGCGATGATGCGTTCCGATTCATATAGTTTTTTGGCGGGTAATTCACCGCGCACAATTTTGCAAAACACGCAATCCATCTTTGAAACCGCCTTTCGTTTCGTAGGTAGTCACTGCTAAAATCATACCAAAGCGAAAGGGGATTCGCCAATGAGCAAATTGCAAATGGAAGGCAGCGAGTGGCGTGAGGGAGTGGCGTACGCGCGCGGACAGTTTGTCGATCCGGGTGCTGCCGTCATCCCCATCGAGGATCGGGCGCACCAGTTTGGCGACGGCATCTATGAGGTGATCCGCGTCTTTGAGGGGCGACCGCTGCTGCTCGACGATCACATGGAACGATATGAAATCAGCGCCCGCGCCATCAAGCTGCCGCTTGACAGGTCGCTGGACGAGTTGCGGCAACTGGTGGTAGACGCTGTGGCGCGTTCGCAACTGAAAGACGCCCAGGTGTATGTTCAATTGTCGCGCGGGCTAGCAAGGCGTGAACACGCCTTCCCTGCGGTTCCCAGCCATCTATCGCTGACGGTGCGGCCGTTGAACGATGCGGATTTTTACCGCGTGCGCGAACACGGGAACAGGGTCATGTTCACTGAGGACGTGAGGTGGAGGTACTGCTACATCAAATCCCTCAATTTGCTGCCCAACGTCATGGCAAAGCAGGCGGCGCTCGACGCGGGTTATGACGATGCTGTGTTTGTGCGCGACGGGTACGTGACCGAGTGTTCTAGCAGCAACATCGCGATCGTGAAGGATGGCGTCTTCTATACACACCCTGCGACCGAACGCGTGTTGCACGGCGTAACCCGACGGTTTGCGCTCGCATACCTGAAGGACGCTGGCATTCCAGTGAAAGAAGAGGCGTTTACGCCTGACGATCTGCTGCACGCGGACGAGGTGTTCACTTTGAACACGATCGCTGAGTTTTCGCCTGTGGTGGAAGTGGAAGGTCGCAAGGTGGGCGTGCGCATTGCGCAGTCCGACAGTGTGCTTAGACGGTTGCAGGCAGCCTATCAAACCCTGGTCAAAGGTTTGTGAAAAAAGAAAATTGACCAATCAGTCAAAAAGTGATATGAAATAGGTATCGACTCTGTGATCCATAGAGCGGGACGTTAAGGAGGTTGATTGATGTGCGACCGATTCGGCGAGTAGCCGTGCTGGGTTCGGGAGTGATGGGCGCCGCGATTGCGGGGCATCTAGCAAACGTTGGTATACCCAGCCTACTTTTGGACATCGTGCCAAAAGAACTGACATCGGAAGAACAAAAGAAGGGCTTGACACTGGATCACCGGGCGGTGCGCAACCGCATCGGACAACTGGGGAAAGACGGACTCCTCAAAGCTAAGCCAGCGCCGCTTTACGCGCCAGAACTGGCCGATTTGATTGAAGTCGGCAACTTTGAAGACGACATTGCGCGGCTTGGCGAATGCGACTGGATCATTGAGGTGGTCGTAGAAAACCTAACCGTCAAGCAAAGTGTCCTCGCTCGTGTTGACGAGTTTCGCAAGCCGGGTTCGATTGTCAGTTCGAATACCTCTGGGGTTTCGATTGAGGCCATGGCGAGCGGCAGATCGGATGACTTTTTGCAACACTTTTTAGGAACCCACTTTTTTAACCCTCCTCGTTATATGAAGTTGCTTGAAATTATTCCTACGGTACACACGCTTCCTGAGGTGGTCGAGGGCATGCGCGAGTTTGCCGAGGTCACGCTAGGTAAGGGCGTCGTCATCGCGAAAGACACTCCCAACTTTGTGGCGAATCGGATCGGCACCTACGGGTTGCTGGTGACGCTCCAGGAAATGAACAACACCAACTTTGGCGTCGACGAGGTGGATTTGCTCACGGGGCCAGTGCTGGGGCGGCCGAAGAGCGCCACTTTCCGCACGCTCGACATCGTGGGTCTTGACACGTTCGTTCATGTCGCGAGGAACGTCTACGAGAACACGGACGACGCGGCGGAGAAGTCGGTGTTTGAAGTACCTGCTGAACTTTTGCAAATGGTGGAAAAAGGCTGGATCGGCGACAAGCGCGGGCAGGGATTTTTCAAACGAATTAAGACGGATGCAGGACGTGAGATTCTGGCGCTTGATCTGGCGACGATGGAGTACCGTCCTCGCCGCAAACTGGCTTCTGCTACGTTTGAGGCGGCAAAGAATGCGGCGACGCTTGCAGACAAATTAAGGGCACTGGCATACGGCAAGGACGAGGCTGGCGAGTTCGTTTGGAACGTATTGAAACGAGTGCTGATTTACAGCGCGAACATGCTCGGCAACATCGCGGACACGGTCACCGCGATCGACGACGCGATGAAGTGGGGCTTCAACTGGGAACTGGGACCGTTTGAGACCTGGGACGCGATCGGCGTGGAAAAATCGGTCAAGCGCATGCAGGAAGAGGGAGAAGTTGTTCCCGCCTTTGTGCTTGATATGCTTAAGACGGGAACGTCGTTTTATGACCGCAGTCAGCCGGGGGTGCGCAAATACTTTGCGGGTGACAGGTATGCGACTGCGTCAGTTGACGCGCGAAAGATCGATCTTGCGGCGCTTAAAGCGAGCGGCAAAAAGGTGTTTGGCAACAACGGCGCTAGCCTGATCGACATTGGCGACGGCGTGGCGTGTCTGGAACTGCACTCGCCCAAGCAAGCGATCGGTGCCGATATCATCAGCATGATGTTCAGGTCTGCGGAGGAAGTGGAGAAGAACTACGAAGCGCTGGTAATCGGCAGTGAAGAAACCAATTTTTCTGTCGGTGCCAATCTGATGATGATGCTGATGGAGGCGCAAGACGAAAACTGGGACGAGATCAACCTGGTGATCAAGCAGTTTCAGTACGCGAACATGCGCATGAAGTTCATGAATAAACCAGTGGTGGCGGCGCCTTACGGGTTGACGCTGGGCGGAGGCACGGAGATTGTGCTTGGTACTCAAAGCGTGCAGGCGGCGGGAGAAACCTACATGGGACTTGTCGAGGTCGGCGTCGGCCTGATTCCAGGCGGCGGTGGCAATAAGGAACTGTTGATTCGAATGATGGAACAGGTACCAGAGGGGACAGACGTTCCTGTGCTGCCGTTCGTGCAGAAGGCGTTTGAGGCGATTGCGCTGGCCAAGGTTTCGGCGAGTGCGCTTGAAGCCCGCAAGCTCGGCCATCTCCGTAAGACGGACGGTGTGACAGTTGGTCGCGATTACCTCTTGTATGACGCGAAGCAAAAAGCGCTGCAAATGGCCAAGCAGTTTGTTCCGAACAAGCCAAAAGGTGTCAGGGTCATGGGGGAAAACGGCGCGGCATTACTCAAGATTGGTGTTTTCGGCATGAAAAAGAGCGGCTATCTGAGTGACCACGATGAAAAGATTGCGCATCACCTGATTCGCGTACTGACTGGCGGAAAAGTACACGAAGGAGCCATTGTGAGCGAAGATTATCTGCTCGATCTGGAACGGGAAGCGTTCCTGTCTCTGATCGGCGAACCCAAAACACAGGCGCGTATGCAGCACATGCTGCAAAAAGGCAAGCCGTTGCGCAACTAAGGAGGAGGAGATCGCGATGAATGAAGCTGTGATTGTGGCAATGGGGCGTAGCGCCGTTGCTAAAGCCGGCAAAGGCTCGCTGCGTCAAACGCGTTCTGACGAGTACGGAGCCGCGGTACTAAAGGGCGTGTTAGAGCGGGCGGGGCAACTCGATCCGGCGTTGATCGAGGACGTCATCATCGGTTGCGCCACTCCGGAAGCGGAGCAGGGCATGAACCTGGCGCGCATCGTCGCGCTGCGCGCGGGACTCCCCACATCGGTCGCGGGGATGACCGTCAACCGTTTTTGCAGTTCCGGGTTGCAAACCATTGCGCTGGCGGCGCAGGCGATCCAGACCGGCATGAGCGAGGTGCTTGTGGCGGGCGGCGTGGAGAGCATGAGTCGGTTGCCGATGGGGGGGTATAACATTTCCCCGAATCCGTACCTTGCCGACCATTTTCCCGAGTCCTACATGTCTATGGGGCATACGGCGGAAGAGGTGGCAAGGCGGTTCAAGATCACGCGCACAGATCAAGACGCGTTTGCGCTGCGCAGCCATCAAAAGGCTTCGGCGGCGATTGAAGAAGGACGCTTTAAGGATGAGATCATTCCGCTTGAAGTCACGCTGACCGATGTCGATGGCAAGGGGCGGCCAACCTCCAAAACCTTTACCTTTGATACGGATGAAGGGGTGCGCAAGGAAACGTCCATCGAAGCGCTCGCGAAGCTGAAGCCTGCGTTCAACGTGATGGGTACCGTAACGGCGGGCAATTCCTCGCAAACCAGCGACGGCGCTGCCGCACTGGTTCTCATGTCTGATGTGCGCGCGGCAAAAGAAGGCTTGCAACCGATTGGCATACTCCGATCATTTGCGGTGGCGGGAGTGGATCCCGACATTATGGGGATCGGGCCGGTTGCCGCAATTCCTAAAGCGCTGGAAAAGGCAGGTTTGACGCTGGCCGACATCGACTTGATCGAACTGAACGAGGCGTTTGCGTCGCAATCGTTGTACGTGATTCGGGAACTCGGGCTGGATTTTGACAAAGTGAACGTGAACGGTGGTGCGATCGCACTCGGCCACCCGCTCGGCTGCACTGGCTCCCGGCAAACGGTCACGCTCCTTAATGAACTGAAGCGACGCAACGGTCGCTATGGCGTTGTAACCATGTGCATCGGTGGCGGCATGGGGGCGGCGGGCGTATTTGAACGCGTGAACTAAAACTTAACGACAAGGAAAGGGGTAAATTCAAAAATGAGCGAAAAAAGGGAACGTGGTGCGGAGTTTTTTGTCAAGGCTACAGCGTCGGATATGGTGTTTACGCCAGAGGAATTCACCGACGAGCATAAAATGATCGCAAAAACGACGCTTGACTTTGTGCAAGGGGAAATTATGCCGGTTGGCGAGCAGTTGGAACACCAGGATTGGAACTTGACGGTCAAGCTGATGCGCAAAGCGGGGGAACTGGGACTGCTTGCCGCTGATGTGCCGGAAGAGTACGAGGGACTTGGCATGGACAAGGTGAGTTCCGCCCTGATTACGGAAAACATGACGCGCGGCGGATCATTCGCGTTGTCGCAGGGCGCGCACGTCGGCATTGGCACGCTGCCGATCGTGTTTTTTGGCAACGATGCGCAAAAGAAAAAGTACCTTCCTGGACTTTCAAACGGGAGTAAGTTTGCGGCCTATGCGCTGACGGAACCCGGTTCCGGTTCCGACGCGCTGGGTGCGCGAACGACGGCGAAACTGACGGAAGACGGCAAGTATTATGTGCTGAACGGCACCAAGCAGTACATCACCAACTCTGCGTTCGCCGATGTGTTCGTCGTTTATGCGAAAATTGATGGGGAGCAGTTTTCGGCGTTTATCGTCGAGAAGGACACGCCCGGACTTTCGACGGGGCCGGAAGAGAAGAAAATGGGCATTAAGGCATCGTCCACTCGTCCGCTGATTCTGGAGGACGTGAAGGTGCCTGTGGACAACCTGCTCGGTGAAGCGGGCAAAGGGCACCACATCGCGTTCAACATCCTGAACATCGGTCGATACAAGCTGGCTGTGGGCTGCGTGGGCGGATCCAAGGAGGCATTAGAGGCCTCGATCACTTACGCGAAGACGCGCGAGCAGTTCAAGCAACCGATTTTTAACTTCCCGCTTATTCAAGGGAAAGTCGCTGACATGGCAGCGCGCATCTACATTGCCGAAAGCGCGGTCTATCGCACGACGGGCGCTATTGACAAGGCGCTGTCAGAACTCGATCTGGGCGGTGAATACTCAGGGGCGCAGTCGACCAAGGCGATCAGCGAGTTTGCGATTGAGTGTTCGATTAACAAGGTGCTTGGTTCCGAGGTGCTTGATTTTGTCGTCGACGAAGCCGTGCAGATTCACGGTGGCGCAGGCTTTATTCAGGACTACCCGGCGGAACGCATGTACCGTGATTCTCGGATCAACCGAATTTTTGAAGGGACAAACGAAATCAACCGTTTACTCATTCCCAGCACGCTGATGCGCATGGCGATGAAGGGCGAGGTGCCGTTGTTGCAGGCGGCGAAGGCGCTGCAATCCGAGTTGATGGGGATGATCGAGCCTGCCGACGAGGCGGCTTTCCTCGGACGGGAGGCGCACGCGATTGAGATGACGCGCAAGTTGGTGTTGCTCGTTGGCGGCATGGCGGCACAAAAGTATGGAGCTAAGCTTGATCGGGAGCAGGAACTGCTCGCGAACATGGCGGATATGGCGATCTACCTGTATGGCATGGAGAGTGGCCTTGTGCGTGCGCAAAAGGCGCAGGCCAATGGCGCGGCGCACGCCGACTTGCAAGCCGATTATGTGCGCCTCTACGTGGCGGAAACCTTCCCACTTGTCGAGCAGCTTGCCAAAGAATCGGTTGCGGCCATGGAGGAGGGCGACACCCTTCGCACTACGCTGTCGCTCGTGAAAAAACTGTCCCGTTTTACCGGACCGAACACGGTGAGCCTGAAGCGCTCGATTGCAAAACAACTTGGTGAATCGGAAAAGTACATGGCGTAAACGCAACATTTTTATAGCAAAAAGGAGCGTCCGCCCGATGCGTCGTGAACCGTATAGGATCATGGCGCTGGGGGCGTCTTTTTTTTAATTTGACAAAGTGTGTAAAAAGGGCAGCCAGAGTTTTTGTTCCAGTGTTACGTCCAACGCAAACATAATGTCCAACTTCGTTTTCTGATCCGTTACGCTCCGCTTGGGAACGGTCTTCGGAGCGGGGGCAATTGCCTGCGAATGGGTCGGTAGCGGCTTCATCGGACGATCAGTGGCAAAAACGTGTTCGTGTGGATGACGTGTCACTGATTTTTGTTGCATGTGGCGAAGGACGGGAAATTCTCCGCGAAACGTGATATCCTTTTTAGGAAGCAGGTAAATCACAACGTTGTGTTTGACACCAAAGTCAAGCGCTGTCTGGACGCGATTGTAATACACGTCGACGTGGTCGCCGATGATCGCCCCGCCTGTGTCATCGGCAATGCGCAGTCCGACGCCGGGAATGTACATCGGGGTGCCGTAGGGAATCACACTTGGGTCGACGGCGACGGTGACGCCCTGTATGGCTTTAGTGCCGGTAGAGGTGATGCCATATCCCGGTTCGCCAGGCCACTTGCCAGTCGACTCGTAACCTGCAGTGTAAGCGGTAATCGTGCAAAGCACAGGTCTGGCTGCCGACGGCAATGGAACCGCTTGCCTGGGAATGCGCAAGCGTTCACCCGTATAGATATAATTAGGATTTTTTAGATGATTTAACGAGATGATCGCCTGTACGTTTGTTTTTAGGAGTGTGGCGATTTCAGTCAGTGTGTCTCCGTTTTGAACCACATAGACAGATTCCTGATTCCATCGTCGTTTGGGTGGACTGACAATTTTTCCATACGTCAAGTTGACGAAATAACCGAAGATGCTCGTCATCATCAGCAACAGCGTCACGAGGTTTCGAAGCTTGAATCTCATAAAAATACTCCCCTCTTTTTTATTGGTAGTTTTGACTTGATTTTTGATTCGTAAACCTCATATGTTCGTTGTTGGGAGGTGAAGCTTTGCATATCCGTGTGTTTGCGGTCGTGTTGGCGCTTGTCGTGGTTTTGGCACTGGGTTGGGGAGGCGCGAGAATACACAGGAAAGGGGATTTTTCGTTTCGCATCCGCAAGTTACAACGACGGGCGACAGAACTCATTTCTAAAGTGATGGAGTTTGAGAATGAGTCGGAGTATTTCGCGTTGTACAAAGAACCGCAGGAACAGCAATTGATCAAAAAAATCGAACATGCATTCGGGGAAGTGAACGAGAACGCGGTTGATGTCAGTGAACGCTTGCGCGAACTGGAGAAACGCGCAAGGAGTTGGGTTGATTTTTCCGATCTTTATGTGGACATTGGCATACAGGAAGAGAAGCTTGAAGCGGCGGAAGCCTCGTTTCGGGATGCTACGGTTCAGCTAAAAAACTTGCCTGAATTGTAGTTCTGCAAGAAATCAGTGGTCGTTTCAGCGACAAGTGTGCTATGATACCTATGACTGAGCGCTCGTTCGGATGAGGAGGAGAGCCAATGAAGCGAACAGATCCGATCGCCACTCCCGTAAAGGATCCAGAACTCGTTCGCCTGCGTCGTGAACAGATCGTTGCGGCGGCTACTAAGCTTTTTTCCGAAAAAGGGTATCACGGCACCACGACGCGCGAGATCGCCCGCACAAGCGGGTTGGGTACAGGAACACTGTATGAGTATGTGAATTCCAAAGAAGACATATTGTACCTTGTGTGTGACATGATCCACACGCAGGTGGAAGAGCGTCTGAAGCTGGTCAGTTGCGAGGGTGATCGGATGATCGACAGGTTACCGGTGATTCTGAGCGGTTTTTTTAAGGTCATGGACGATCTTCAGGAACTGGTACTGCTGATTTATCAGGAGACCAAATCATTGCCGAGTGAGTACATGGTTCGCGTGTTGGCGCGTGAAGAACAAATCAGCGAGTATTTTGCGAATCTTCTGCATGCTGGCATCGCGGACGGTTCGTTTTCAGTGGAACCGGAGGTCGTGTCGTTAATGGCTCACAACATCATGGTGCTTGGACAGATGTGGGCGTTTCGGCGCTGGTCGCTGCAATACAAGTACTCGTTGCAAGCGTTTACCGAGACGCAGACCTCGTTGCTGATGCGGGAACTGGTCGCGCCGGAAAATTTGAGAAAGGGTGATGAAAATGGAAACTGAACGGTATCAAGCTTTGCATGCGCTGCGATTTGTGACTGCCGCGAGCTTGTTTGATGGGCACGATGCTTCGATCAACATTTTTCGCAGGCTGCTTCAAGCGAGCGGCGCGGAAGTCATTCACTTGGGTCATAACCGCTCTGTGCAGGAGATCGTCGACGCCGCCATCATGGAAGACGCGCAGGCGATTGCTGTCAGTTCGTATCAGGGCGGTCACATGGAGTTTTTTAAGTACATGGTCGACATGTTAAAGGAACGGGGTGCTGAACACATTCGCGTGTTTGGCGGAGGCGGCGGCGTGATTGTGCCCAAGGAAATCGAGGAATTGCACGCATACGGCGTGGCGCGCATTTATTCTCCAGACGACGGCCGCGACCTTGGTTTGCAGGGCATGATCAACGACATGCTGCATAGATCCGATTACCCCACACCCAAGACGTACGCGCACGCTTGCCTGAACGGCGAGGGGCGACTCTCAATTGGAACCACATCAGCGCTTGCTGAGTTGATCAGCCTTGTCGAAGAAAAGGTAGACAAAGGCGAGCCAGCCGCGATTTTGCCAGAAGCTGAAGCGAACAGGAAGTCGTCTTCTGTGGTGGTCGGCATCACCGGTACGGGGGGGGCGGGCAAGAGTTCGCTCACGGACGAACTGGTGCGGCGGTTTTTGCGTGATTTCTCCGACCATTCTGTGGCGATCCTGTCGGTCGACCCGTCCAAGCAAAAGACGGGCGGTGCGCTGCTTGGCGACCGCATTCGCATGAACGCCATTCACGATGAGCGCGTCTATATGCGCTCGCTTGCCACCCGCAAGTCGCATTCGGAGTTATCGCTCGCGATTCGCGGCGCGATCGAGGTGGTCAATGCGGCAGGCTTTGACCTTGTCATTGTCGAAACCAGCGGGATCGGGCAAGGCGATGCGGCGGTCGCGGAGATCGCGGACATCAGCATGTATGTGATGACGGCGGAGTTTGGCGCACCTTCACAATTGGAAAAAATCGATATGCTCGACTATGCGGATCTGGTGGTCATCAACAAGTTTGACCGCAAGGGTTCGCACGACGCCCTACGCCATGTGCAAAAACAGATGCAGCGCAATTTCAACCGCTTTACGGAGCCTCTTGAGGCGATGCCCGTGTACGGAACGATTGCAAGCCAGTTCAACGACATCGGCACCAATACCCTCTATCAGGCCTTGCTTGCTGTGATTCGCGACAAAACAGGCCGCGCCTGGAACAGCGGGCTTGCGCTTGCGACTGGCATTCCCACTCGCGCATCGCTGATTCCGGGTGACCGTGCTCATTACCTGCTCGACATTGCGCAAACCTCCCGTCGTTATCGCGCCGCAATCGAGAATGAGGCCAAATCCGCGCGGCTTGTGTTCCAACTTGAGGGCGCGAGGGTTGCGCTTGCAGGCGAGGCGGTTGAGGTCGTCCGTGCGCTCGACGAGAAGCTCGCCGCGACCAAAGCGCAACTCGCCCCAACCACGCTTGCAAACATTGCTGATTTTTCAAAGCTTGGTGAGCGCTACCGGGCGAAGGAACTCGTGACGGTCACGCGCGGGAAGGAGTCGCGCCAGCCGCTTTTTCATCGCTCGCTTGCGGGGCTTGAGATCCCGAAGGTGGCGGTGCCACAGTTGCACGATTACGGCGATATGGTGCGGTATATGGGTCTGGAAAACGTCCCTGGCGCCTTTCCGTATACGGCGGGCGTGTTTCCGCTCAAGCGCACGGAGGAAGAGCCGCGCCGTCAGTTTGCCGGAGAAGGGACGCCCGAGCGCACGAACCGCAGGTTTCATTTCTTATCGAAAGAGGACAATGCGAAACGCCTTTCCACCGCCTTTGACAGTGTGACGCTGTACGGGGAAGACCCGGATGAACGCCCTGACATTTACGGCAAAATCGGCGAGAGCGGCGTGTCGGTCTGCACGCTTGAGGACATGGAGAAGCTGTATGCGGGGTTTGATCTGGTCGATCCGAACACGTCCGTTTCGATGACGATTAACGGGCCGGCACCGATGATCCTCGCGATGTACCTGAACACGGCGATTAACCAGCAGGTGCGCAAGCGCGAGACGGAGCTGGGCAGACCGCTCACGGATGACGAGGTGCAGAACATCAAGGCGCACACCCTTCAAGTGGTTCGGGGGACGGTGCAGGCGGATATCCTGAAAGAGGATCAGGGGCAGAACACGTGCATTTTTTCGACTGAGTTTGCCTTGCGCCTGATGGGCGACATCCAGTCTTACTTTATCGAACACCAGGTGCGCAACTACTACTCGGTGTCGATCAGCGGTTACCACATCGCGGAGGCGGGCGCCAATCCGATCACGCAGCTTTCGTTCACGCTCGCGAACGCCTTCACCTATGTGGAGTACTATCTCAGTCGTGGCATGAAGATCGATGACTTCGCGCCGAACCTGTCGTTCTTTTTCAGCAACGGGATGGATCCTGAGTACACCGTCATGGGGCGGGTGGCGCGGCGGATCTGGTCGGTGGCGATTCGCGACCTGTACGGAGGGAACGAGCGCAGTCAAAAACTGAAGTACCACATCCAGACGTCGGGTCGCTCGTTGCACGCGCAGGAAGTGGATTTTAACGACATCCGCACGACGCTTCAGGCGCTGCTGGCGATTTACGACAACACCAACTCGCTACACACGAATGCCTACGACGAGGCGATCACCACGCCTACCGAAGGTTCGGTGCGCAGGGCGATGGCGATCCAGATGATCATCAACCGCGAGTTTGGCTTGACGAAGAACGAAAACCCAATTCAAGGCGCCTACATCATTGATGAGCTGACGGATCTGGTGGAGCAGGCGGTGCTGGACGAGTTTGTGCGCCTGCACGAGCGCGGCGGCGTCCTAGGGGCGATGGAGTTGCAGTATCAGCGCGGCAAGATTCAGGAAGAGTCGCTGTACTATGAGATGCTCAAGCACTCTGGCGAATTGCCGATCATCGGCGTCAACACGTTTATCAATCCAGTGACCTTACAGGAAGGGTACACGCCCCCAGAAATCGAGCTGGCGCGCGCCACAACGGAGGAAAAGCGAACGCAGATCCGTTCGCTGCGGGACTTTCAGTCGCGGTATGCGCTGACGGCGCCTGACGCACTTGAACGGCTTAAGCAAGTGGCGGTCAACGGTGGCAACGTGTTTGCGGAATTGATGGAAACGGTGAAGGTGGCGAGCCTCGGCCAGATTTCCAGAGCCCTGTACGAAGTCGGCGGCCAATATCGTCGCAACATGTAATGTGTTACAATACGGGCGATGCGGTTTTCCATAGGAGGAATTGATTCGATGTCTCTTTTCCAAACACTGGTTTTCGCCCTTGTCCAAGGCATCACCGAACTGTTTCCGATTAGCAGTGTGGGGCATGGCGTGCTGTTGCCGTTTTTGTTTCACTGGCCCAACATTCAGGGGAGCGCTAAGTTTCTCCCGTATCTCGTCATGCTGCATGTAGGGACGGCGCTCGCCCTGCTGATCTTTTTTATTGTGGATTGGCTCGTCTTTTTGCGAGCGGTGTTCGTTCCATTCAAGGCTGCGGATCAATGGGAGGCGCGGTACGCCCGTAAAGAGTTTTTCCTCCTGATTGTGGCCACCATTCCAGCGGTGATTCTGGGTGGACTGTTTACGAAAAAGTTTGAGGCGTTGTTTGGCAGTCCGCGCGTGGCGATGATCTTTTTGATCGTAAACGGGATGATTCTGCTGTTTGGTGATCGCCTGATGAAGCGCACCGGGTGGAAGGAATCTCATGATCTGACGTACGGACAAGCACTTGTCGTGGGGATTCTCCAATCTTTGGCGTTGATCCCTGGGTTCTCAAGGTCGGGCATGTCGATGATCGGCGGCATGATGTATGGACTGCGCTACGAGGCGGCGGCTCGCTTCAGCTTTTTGCTGGCGACGCCGATCATATTCGGGGCTGCCGTCAAAGAACTCCCAAAGCTGCATCACGCGCCGCACGGCATGCTTTCGATGGCGCTTATTGGCGGCCTTGTCGCCGGCGTGGTCGCGTTTTTCAGCACCTGGTTTCTGATGCGTTACTTCAAAACGCGGGAGGTCAGGGCGCTGCGCCCGTTTGGGATATACTGTCTGGTTGTGGGGGTCGGTACCCTGCTGCTTAGTTTTTTCATATAATCTTAAACAGGCTGTGTATTTGCGGATAAAATGACTGCCCGTTAGCAACCCTCATACCAAGGGGGAATCTGATGCGTTACTTGGTATGGATGGATCTGCGCTCGGGCAGTTCGCTTTTGCTTTGGCTAAGTTTTCTGTTCATCGCGGCGATGGCACTGTCGGGAACATTTATCAACATCTACATCTTTCGCGTGGATCACTCTGTCGCTGCGATCGGGAAGTTCAACTTGTTTGAATACCTTGCCTTTCCAGTGGCGTTCTGGCTGGCGGGAAAGTTGTCATCCCGGTTGCCGGAAATCTGGTTTTTGCGCCTTGGCGTGATTTTGCTCACGTTGTTTTTCGTTTGGTTACTCAGTCAAGGCACCGCTCCCAAAGTGGATCTCGCGTTGCTCGGGCTGTTGTACGGATTTGGCCAAGGGGTGTACTGGTATGGCTTTAATACCCTCAGTTTTGACTGGACGACATGGCAAACCAGAGCCGCATTCCAGAGCGCCATGGGCTTCGCGGGTGCAATCGCGACCACCGTATGCCCGTTCCTTGCGGGTGTGATCATTTCCAAATCCGCCAATTATACGGGGTATTACCTGGTGTTCGCGCTGTCCCTGGCGCTTTTCGGCATGCTGCTGCTCATTAGCGCCAAAGCGAATCACGACTTGCACGGCACGCGCTTGAACATGCGCGAGGGGTATCGCTTTCGCGGCGATCCAGATTGGCGGCGCCTGTGGCTGGGAACGGTTGCGTTTGGTGCGCGTGAAGGCGTGTATGCGTTTTTTGTCAGCCTCCTCGCTTACTCGTTTACGCACAGCGAGGAGTATTTCGGCACGTATAGCCTAGTGGTCGGTGCGCTGTCTTTTATGTCTTTTTTTGTGGTGGGAAAATTCAAAAAAAAGAAAGTTTCGCCAAAAGTGTATTTGAATGCTTCCGCGTGTCTGCTCGGCGGGTTGTCAGTACTCTGGGCGGTGGTCGCGAGTGTCGCGTATTTGTGGGTGTTTGGCGTGTGTACGGCGCTGTTGTTGCCGTTATTCATGGTTTCGTATCAGACCATGGTGTTCAATGAAATTGAAGAAACAAAGCGTTCGGCGCGTCACCGTTCGGCCTACATCATCAGCCGCGAAATGGCGTTGGCAATCGGCAGGCTGGCTGGCGTGGGACTGATTTGGTGGGCGTCGCTGGCGCTTCCTTGGCGCGGCGTCATTACGCTGTACGGACTGCTAGGCGTCAGTTTTGCCGTGACCGCGCTACTCGTTCGCAAGGTTCAATTCCGAAGCCAAAAAGGCGCCTACCCGTAACGGAACAATCTGATGGGCACGACAAGCTGTCGGCTTACTCGGGTTGTCCCACGTGTGGTTGGCGCCGCTTGGCAAGCGCACGACATTATTGATTATGACTTGTAGAAATTGCGATTTTTCTCAATGAATGACTTCTCCGAATCGGGAACAAAGTCTTCCTGATAAATTGCCGAAACTGGGCATACGGCCTCGCAAGCGCCGCAATCAATGCAGGTGTCCGGATCGATGAAGAACTGATCCTCACCCTCGTGAATGGCGTCGACCGGGCAGGTTTCTACACAGTCGGCGGCCTTTTCGTCAATACAAGGCGATGTGATCACAAATGCCAAAAAATACCACTCCTCTTCGTTTGATTTCTCACTCATCATATAATACGGACATGTTTTCTTCAACTGTCTTGACAAGATCGACATAAAACCTCCCTGCTGTTGCAGGCGATGGGATGTTCAGGTAAACTAAGCGCGTTGAATATGCCTATTGCGCATGATAGGAATTGACTTACTTTTTGGGAGGGGTGCCCTACGGAGCCTCATTGGATTTCGTTCGACGAACACGGTGTCGCTGTGCAATTGAAGACGACTCGTAAATACAAGGCGTTCAACGCATACGCGGTCATTGATTTGCCCTTGCAAAAAGATACGGCGACGCTGCACGCCCTTCTCCCCGCCCTACTTCTGCATGGCACGGCGTCACTGCCTGCGCCCGCTCTCTTGATGCGCGCTGTCGAGAGCCTGTACGGGGCGAACATGCACGCGCGCATCGGCAAGCACGGTAACGTTCAGACGCTTGAGTACATATTGCAGACACCGGACGAGCGCATCGTTGGCGAGAACGGACTGTTCGAACGAGCGTTGCAGTTATTTGCGGAAATGATTTTCTCGCCACACGTTGAAGGCGCAGGTTTTTCCGGACGGGCGGTGGGTATCGAGAAAAATTTGCACAAACAGAAGATCGCGAACCTAATCAACGACAAAATGAGCTACGCCGCAGAAAAGTGTATCGCAATGATGGCCGCAAACGAACCGTATGGCATTCCGAGGCTTGGGTATGCAAAAGACCTGGAGGCGCTCGAACCGACGCGCCTGCTTGACACCTATATGACGATCGTACATACGAAACCGATGCACTTGTACCTAGTGGGTGATCTTGGCGAGGAAGAGGCGCGTTCTGCGGTGGCTCGTTCATTTGGCCGCTACGTCAATACAGGCAAGCCTCGCCCTAGCGAACCCCCGCCGTTTATGCAGGCACTCCTGTCGTCGCGCACTGTGGCCACCGCGACGGAAGACATGGTCGTGAATCAGAGCAAGCTCAATTTTGGGCTGCGCTCAGGCATTAACTATGCGAGCGACGATTACCCGGCGCTGCTCGTCTACAACGGTATACTGGGCGGGTTTCCGCACTCGAAACTGTTTGCCAACGTGCGCGAAAAGGCAAGCCTCGCGTATTATGCCTCCAGCCGCTTGGAAGGGCTGCTCGGGTATCTGTTCATTTACGCGGGCATCGATTCAGACCGATACGAGGAGGCACGCGCCTTGATCGAGCAGCAGTTGAAGGATCTGGAAGCTGGTCGCATCACGGACGAAGAGCTTGCGTACACGCGGTCGGGGCTGGTCAACCAGTACCTGCAATCGGACGACCCGCCGTTGACGGGTGCGGCGCTGCAAATGTACGCCAGGTATACGGGCCGGGCATGGACCGTGCCAGAATTGATCGCGGCGATTCGCAACGTGGAACGCGCTGACGTGGTGCGCGTGGCGCGTGGGGTTCAGCTAGATACGGTGTACTTTTTGCGCGGGAAGGGTGGCGGTGGGCAGTGACCACACTGACGGTGAGGCGTCTGGAGCGTCTGCGAGAGAGTCTATATGAGGCGAAAATCGCCAACGGTTTGACGGTATACGTGTTGCCAAAAGAGGGGTATCGGCAAACGTACGCAGCCTTCACCACCAAATACGGCTCGCTTGACAAAGATTTTGTCGATCCGGAAACGAAGCTGCGAATCAGGGTGCCGGATGGGATCGCGCACTTTCTGGAACACAAAATGTTCGAAGAAGAAGACGGCGACGTGTTTCACCGCTTTGCTTCGCTTGGAGCGCAAGCCAATGCGTACACGACGTTTGACAGCACCACCTACCTGTTTTCCTCGACAGGCAACGTGGAGGAAAACCTAAACGTATTGCTCGATTTTGTGCAAAACCCATATTTTACCGATCAAAATGTGGAAAAAGAAAAAGGGATTATCGCCCAAGAAATTAAAATGTACCAGGATACGCCGAATTGGCGTTCGTATTTTGGTCTTTTAAAAGGGTTTTACGGCGATCACCCTGCGGCGATAGACATTGCGGGCACGGTCGAGTCGATCGGCAAGATTACGAAAGAGGATCTGTACCAGTGCTACCGCACGTTTTACCACCCTTCCAACATGATCATGTTTGTCGTCGGAGCGGTGAATCCTGAGCGGGTTCTGGAGTTGATCGAGGCGAATCAGGCACGCAAGTCGTTTTCCGACCGCCAGTCGATCACGCGGTTTTATCCGGACTGGCCGGAGCGGGTGGCCGTTCGTCAAACCGAGTCCCAATTGGTCATTGCGCAACCGCGGGTGTTGTTCGGGTTTAAGGATCGCCACGGCGCCGCATCGCCAGGGGAACGCCTGCGCCATGATGTGACGATGGAGTTGTGGATCGACGCAGTGCTTGGGCAAGGATCGTCATTTTTTCACGAATTAATTGAACAGGATTTGACGGATCAAGGCTTCAGTGTCGAGTATGAGCAAGGGGAGCGTTACGGGCATTCGATTCTGGGCGGCAACTCCAAACGTCCTTGGGATCTGGTCGAGCGTGTTTGCGCTGAACTGGAGCGCGTGGCGAAGGAAGGCGTCGACGAAACCGACTTTATGCGTGCGAAGCGCAAAGCGATTGGCCGCTTTGTCACACTGTTCGATTCGCCGCAGGGGATTGCGCATGTGTTTGTTGCGCAAACGCTGCGCGAAATTGACATTTTTGAAACCCTGTCGGTGTTGGAGGACATTCACATCGACAAGGTGAATGAAGCCTTGCGTGAGCATGTGCACGAAGATCAGTTTGCGGTGTCTTTAGTTCAGCAACTGGGGGGGGGTAAATGCGACGGATGAACAGGGTGGAACTGGTGATCGCCAGTGAGGACAGCGGAAAAAAACTGCACCGCTTTTTGCGCCAGTCGCTGCCGGGCATGCCACTCAGCGGGATCTATCGAATGATCCGTGTGGGGCGCGTAAAGATAAATGGAAAAAAAGGAAAATTAAATTCACTGTTGGCGGCGGGGGATCAACTGGTTTTGTTCATGTCCCCAGAGGATTATCAGGCACTGAAGAAAGAACCGCCCAAGTTTTTAGGGGTTTCTAAAGACTTGTCGATCCTGTATGAGGACGACGCCTTGCTGGTGGTGAACAAGCCATCGGGGTTGCTCACCCATCCTGACGGCAAGGAACAAAAAGACACGCTGGTCAATCGCGTGTTGTCGTACCTTCATCACAAAGGGGAGTTAACGTCGATGCGGACGTTTCTTCCAGCGCCAGTCAATCGGTTGGATCGCAACACCTCGGGCATCGTGTTGTTCGGCAAAGACCAGTCGAGTCTGCGTATTTTGACTGGCGAGATTCGGGAGCGGAGGGTAAAAAAAACATACCTCGGCATCGTTTGGGGCAAGTGGCATGGCGAAGGGGAAATCAGCGCACGCCTTGAAAAGCAGAGCGACGCAGGCGCGGTGCGCGTGCAGGTACACGAACACGAAGGCGGCCTCGCCGCGCTCACTCGTTATAAAGTACTTGGCAGCGGCGCGGCGCACTCCCTGGTTCAGCTCGAACTGGTTAGCGGCAGAACGCACCAGTTGCGCGTCCACTTGCAAAGCGTGGGTCATCCGCTCGTGGGGGACGTCAAATACGGCGGCGAACCAGGCCTGGGTGTTCGCCATCAACTTCTGCACGCCTTAACGCTGGAGTTGCCGGGTGGCCAACACTGGCAGGCGCCGCCGTCAGAAGAGTTTATGATGGCGCTGCGACAAGCAGGGCTTGATCGCTACTGGCCGGTCGATGAAAGACCGACGAGCTGACGTACGATGTGCCCCGCCATCAGCAGTCCCGCGACGGGTGGCACAAATGCGACGCTGGCGGGCGGTCGCGCTTGTTTGCGGGTTGGACTGGTTTCGACGCCTGTCGGCTCGGGTAGGTACTCGTAGTGCGGCGCAAGCGGCGTTTCCGTGGAGCAGACGACGGGCAGGGGAGCAAAAAAACCGCTTTTTTTCAGTTCGCGGCGCATGACTTTGGCAATCGGATCGACGCTGGTGTCGTGCAGGTCGAGAACTTTAAACATGGACGGGTCGAGTTTGTTGGCCGCACCCATGCTACAAATGATCGGGGTGCCGCGTGCGTGCGCCTCGAGCACAAGCAAAATTTTGGCGCTGATCGTGTCGATGGCGTCGGCGATGTAGTCGTACTGGGCGGTCAAAACGTCTGCGGCGGTCGCTGCACTGAAAAACAACTTGTAGCGCTCGACTTGGCAAGCGGGGTTGATGCTGGCGATGCGGTTTGCCATGACGTCAACCTTGGCTTGTCCGATGGTGTCGCTAAGTGCAATCAGTTGGCGGTTGATGTTGGTCACGTCAACCGTGTCCTTGTCAATCAGCGTGAGTCTGCCGACGCCAGAGCGCGCGAGCGCCTCAGCGGTGAACGACCCGACGCCGCCAAGCCCGAACACGGCCACGTGAGCGGCTTGCAATCGTTCCATTGCCGCTTGACCCAGCAACAGTTCTGTACGCATAAAGCGATCCATTGCGTTCCTCCTCAAAATGCGCGAACATAACCACTAGTATAGTCGATCTGACAGCGATTTTGTTTACAGTGATTTGATTTTGATAAGGGGTTTGTGTTGTGCGCATTCGTTCGATCACCGGGCTGTGGCTCGGGCGTATGACTAAGTGGGTGCTGTGGGCGCTTGGGCGCAAGGGTACCAGCTTGCCGGGGCTTGTCGCGGCAAGGGTTGCACCTCGTCTTTTAGAGGAACTGCTGAACCAGCTTTCCACCTGTGTGATCGTCACGGGTACCAACGGCAAAACTACCACGACAGCGTTCTTGTACGCATTTTTAAACGACGGGGAGGCGTGGTTGACCAACCGCGGGGGTGCGAACTTGCAGCAGGGACTGCTGGCGGCGCTGCTCGCCAAAAGCGATTGGTGGGGCAGGTTGCAAGTGAAAAAAGCGGTGTTGGAGGTGGATGAGGCGACATTGCCGAAGGTGACGGCGAAATTTCATCCACAGGCCATTGTTGTCACCAATGTGCTGCGTGATCAACTAGACCGTTATGGGGAAGTGGATCTGGCGCTGCGAATGCTCAGTGAAGGCACGCGCTATGCTGGCACCGCGCTCATCACAAACGCAGATGATCCGCTTGCGATGTCGCTGGGGTTGGGACGACCAGAACTGACCTACTACTATGGAATGACGGGTGTGGTCGATACGACCGCAAGGCGCACGGATGTGCGCGACGGGGCGTTTTGCCTGATCTGCGGACGTGAGTTGGAGTATGCGTACTTTATCTACGGACAGATCGGCGCGTACCGCTGTCCTGAGGGGCACTTTGAGCGACCGCAACCGACATTTGCCGGGCGGTGGGAGCGTGCCGGCAGGCGCCTCGTCGTGTGCGAGGCGGAACCGAACACAGCGGAGGAGTTCACCGTCGAGTCGCCGGTGCGGGGGGTGTTTAATCAGTACAACCTGCTGGCGGCGGCGAGCGCTGCACGGGTATTGGGAGTATCACCAAAGGCGCTGCGGCGGCGGGTGCAAAATTTTGCTCCGCCAACGGGCAGGTTTCAGGTGTTTCCCGGCGCACCCGAGCGGGTTTTGGTGCTGATCAAAAACCCGACTGGCGCAAACGGCGTTTTGCGGGCGCTGGAAGACGACGCCGCCGCAAAGGCGGTGTGTTTTGTCATCAACGACGACGATGCGGACGGGCGAGACGTGTCTTGGCTTTGGGATATCAATCTGGAGGAGTTTATTCCCTGCTCTCGTGCTGCCGAGTGGCTTTGCGGCGGAACGCGGGGGCTTGATATGGCGCTGCGGCTCGCGTATGCGGGAATTGAACGGACGCAGATTCGCGTGCTGGACAAGCTGGCGCAAGTCGCCGAAGTATCTGCGGATGGCGTCGAAACGGTCTACATTTTGTCGACCTATACGGCACTGCACCCGCTGAGTGATTTGCTGAAGGAGGTGGCGAACCGTGGATAGGTCGCTGCGTTTTGTTCACTTGTTCCCCGAACTGTTAAACCTTTATGCGGATCATGGGAACATGGCGGTGTTGGTCGGGCGTGCTAGGGCGCGCGGCTTTGCGGTGGAGACGGTCGCCGTTCGGCTGGGGACGGAACTGCGTATTGAGAATGCGGACTTGGTTCTGCTCGGCGGCGGATCAGATCGGGAGCAGGTGATCGTGGGAAAAGAGTTGACGCGCTATCGCGAGGATCTTTTGTCTGCTATTGATCGGGGGTTGCCCGTATTGGCCGTGTGTGGTGGGTATCAACTGCTTGGCGAGTACTACGAACTGCCGAACGGAGAACGGGTACCGGGGCTACGTGTGTTGGAGATGACGACGCGGGCGGGAAGGAATCGGTTGATCGGCAATGTCGCGATTGAGTGGCGGGAAGGCGGGGAGCGCAAGACGATCATCGGGTTTGAAAACCACGGCGGGCGGACAACGCATGAGTACCCGCCGCTTGGCACGGTGATCAAGGGGTTTGGCAATAACGGACGCGACGGTAAGGAGGGCGTATTGTACAAAGGCATCGTCGGCACCTACATACACGGCCCGCTGTTGCCAAAAAACCCGCATGTGGCAGATCGCTTGATCCGTGCCGCGCTGCGCTATCGAGGGCAGGATGATACGTTATCTGCGCTTGCCGATGATCTGGAGTGGCGAGTACACGATGCGGTGTTGCGTCAGATATGTGGAGAAAAATAAACTGGCACGCGAAGCGCGTGCCAGTTTGGAGTCGCGTCGGGGTCAGCCTTGCCTGGCCTTTTTTTCTTCGTAGACAAGCAGTCCTTTGGCGTTGAGTTCGAGGTCAACCGCCATTTCCGCCAGTGACTCTGACGGCGTGACGCCCATGCCGCGCAGACGGTCGTGAATATGCTGACGCAACGCCTGTTGGATGCTTTCCCAGTCGGAAGTTATCACGAAGGTTCGATCCGCCAAGTTCTTGAACGTCAGTGCGCCTTCCAGGGTGCCGACAAACGCCTCTTCTGCCGGTGAGGGGCCAAAGTGCGTGTGAAAGACCGTGTCGATGCCTAGTCGTCTGATCTTGTCGACAGTGAACGCCACGCCTTCAGGATCAAAATCCGTCGGGCTCGTCGAGGGCAGTACCAGCTCGGTACCCCAACCCGTTAACGAATCGACATAGCGGATGCCGAGCGAGTCGCCAGAAAATACCCCTTTGATTTCCGGGTCATGAATGACAAAGTGGTGCTTGGCGTGCCCGGGCGTATCGTAAAACACCAGCTTGCGGTCGCCAATGTCGATGGTTTCGCCGTCTTCTCGTATCATGACTTGCGACTCGGGAACCGGCAGGATGTCGCCAAACAGCGTGGGCAGGGTAGCGCCGTACACCTGGGTGGCGCCTTGGATCAGCCTGGACGGGTCGATCAGGTGCCGCGCCGCGCGCGGATGGGCGACAAACGTCGCCTTTTTCGCGAGTTCCGCCAGTTTGCCCGCACCGCCTGCGTGGTCAAGGTGAATGTGCGTGACGATCACGTAGTCGAGGTCTTCCGGTGCCAAGTTCAGACGCGTCAAGCTGTCGAGGATGTGCGGCAGTGAGAGCGCGGAACCGGTTTCGATTAGGGTTTTTTTTGCGCCATTATACAAATACGCCGAAGATCGTCCTATTTCCCCTTGCTCGTACAAATCGAACAGATACAGTTGATCTGCTAGTTCCACAAGTTCACTCATTATTTGATCCCTCGTTTCTTCTTGGTTGCGGATTGTTTTTTCGGTGGTGTTCCGCTTCTTTGCGGGATGACCTGCTGCGGAATTGGCGCCGCTTCGTGTAGCAGAAATACATTCTCGGGCAGGCGTGTGCGCTTTGGCACATCTTCATCGGTATAGCGGGACAGCCCCAGCAACACACCCATGGCCGCCATTTTTGCGACAAGCGCAGTGCCGCCGTAACTGATGAAAGGCAGCGGAATGCCAGTGACAGGGATGAGGCCGGTGACCGCGGCGACGTTGATCAATGCGCCCATACCGATCATGCCAGATAATCCATACGCAAGCAATGAGGAAAAACGGTGATTCAGGTGTAAGCCAACGCGAATTCCACGCCATACCAGCGAAGCGTAAAGCGCGAGTACGACAAAGGCACCAACGATGCCGAGTTCTTCCACGATCACCGCAAAGATAAAGTCTTCGTGAGGAATCGGCAGGTACAGGTAGGGAGCGATGCCGTTGCCAATGCCTTGGCCAAACCATCCGCCGTGGTAGATCGCCATTAACGATTGCTGGATCTGATACCCGCCGAGGTTGAGGTACTTGGCACTCCAAGGGTGCAGGAATACCTTGATGCGAATGTTGCGATACGCTTCCAACACTGCGAACAAAACGATACACGGCACCAGAATCACGCTGATGGCCGCCATGTGGCGCCATTTTACCCCGGCGGCAAAAATGACGAAAAGCCCTGACATCAGCAGCAACATGCCAGATCCCATGTCCGGTTCAAGCACAATCAACACAAACTGGAACCCGAGCATGGCAAACGGCAGCAGAACGCCGCGCTTGAATTGTTGCAGTTTGTTTTTGTTATTGTCGAATATGTTGGCAAGGTAAAATAAAATTCCAACTTGGGCAAGCTCACTAGGCTGAATCGGCCCCAGCCAGCGCCGCACGCCTGCGGCTTTGTGACCGATCCCCGGAATTAGGACGGCGATCAGCATGATGAACGATAGGACTGCGATCCACCGAGCTAGTTTTTTGTAGGTGGTCGGACCGATGTTCATCAGCACCACCATTAACGCCAACCCCAGCAATGCAAAAATAATTTGCCGATACACATAATAAGTGGGGGATTTTCCGACTACCATAACAGCCCATACCATGCTAGCGCTGTAAACCATCAAAAAGCCAAACGCGACCAAGGTGAGTACGATAAACAAAATCATAAAGTCGGGTTTGTGCCTTTTCATGCTTCACCTCCATGTATCTAGCTTATCATTCGCAGTATATACAGAACATCCTGCTCGCTGCAAAATGCGCATAGCGCATAAGCCTCAAGTTTGCTAACTTGTTAGTAGCGAGGGTAAGAAATCGTGAGAATTATGCACAGTTGGGGGCAAACGAATTTTGGATTCGATTATTAAGCGTAACATCAGGGACTTGGACTACCCATTGATCATGATCATGGTGCTGATTTCGGTGTACAGTTTCATTGCGATTTATACCGCTACCTACGGGAAAAGCGATCCCAATATCCCCACGCACATCATTATACGACAATTGGTGTGGGAAGGGCTTAGCTATTTGGCCATGTTCGCGATGATGTTGCTGGATTACCACACACTCGCTAAGTACAGGTGGTGGTTGTACGGAATTTCTATTTTTCTACTGGTCGCGGTTTTTGCTTTTGCAAAGGTGAACGGGGCGCACAGTTGGATCCACCTGCCTGGCGGCGGCAGTATACAACCGTCAGAGTTTGCGAAGCTCGCTACGATTGTTTGGGTCGCCGATTTCATGTCTAAAATGAACGAACGCGAGTTTCCTAATTATTCCTTAAAAGGGCTGCTGCCAATATTCGCGGCTTTTGTCGTCCCATTTGTACTCGTGTTGAAAGAACCCGCGCTTGGTCAAGGTCTGGTGATGATCGCGATCATGGTTTCTATGCTGTTCGTCTATGTCAAGCGAAGGCATATGCAGATCATGCTCGCTGTTGGGGTGGTGTTCGTCATCGCGTTTGTTGCCGCCGTCGGGGTCTATCCTAATCAAACAATCAAGTTGCTTGAAAATCAACACGTTCTTCATTCGTATCAAACCGGGCGTTTGGTTTCGTTTATCGATCCGGCAATCAGTCCGACCGGATCGGGGTATCAGGTGTTGGAGGCGGAGATTGCCGTTGGTTCAGGTGGGGTGTTTGGTCAGGGGTTGCTCAAAGGATCGCAGACTAACGGGAGTTGGGTGCCATTTCAGTGGACTGATTTTATATTTTCCGCGATCGCCGAGCAATTAGGGTTTGTGGGATCGAGTGTATTGATCATGCTGTTTTTGTTTATGCTGTATCGTATGATCAGGGTGGCTATGACGTCGCTGGATGATTTTGGGGCGTATCTGATTGCGGGTGCTGTGGGGATGTTTGCGTTTCAAATATTTGAAAACATCGGAATGAACCTAGTGATCAGTCCTGCCACCGGAATCACTTTGCCATTTGTCAGTTACGGGGGGTCTTCGCTGATTGTAAATTTTCTTAGCGTCGGAATTGTGCTTAGCGTGTCACTGCGCCGAAGAACCCTGCGGTTTGACTGACAAAACCACTCTATTTGCGTTAGGAAACCTCACATTTGTTGTTGACGTTCGGGAATGGCTTCGCGTATACTATTTTCAATGAATGAATGAATAACCAAGGTTAGGGGATAGACCGTATGACGCCATCAGACATTCTCAAAATGATTCAAGACAAGAATATACAGATGGTAGATTTCAGAATTGTGGATTTGCCAGGCAGGCAGCATCACCTCACCGTCCCGGCCGTTGAAATCGACGAAGCGAATCTAACGCACGGGATTGCGTTTGACGGGTCGAGTTTGCAAGGGTTTCGCAGCATTGAGGAGAGCGATATGGTCATGCGCCCCGATCTGGATAGCGCGTATGTCGATGCGTTCACAGCGGTGCCCACGCTGGATCTGATTTGCGACATCTATGATCCGAGTGGTGCCAGGTACAATCGCGACCCGCGGTACATAGCCCAGAAAGCGGAAAGCTATCTCAAGCAGACCGGCATCGCGACGGCTGCGTATTTTGGACCGGAATTGGAGTTTTTCGTGTTTGACGATGTGCGCTTTGCGTCAGATCAAGCGGGCGCTTTTTACAGCATCGATTCGAACGAAGCAAACTGGAATACGGGCAAGGATGAAGCGCCTAATCTTGCGTACAAGGTCAAGAACAAGGGCGGTTACTTCCCCGTTCAACCGATCGATACTCAGCACGATATGCGCACGGAGATGGTGCAAGAGTTGATGAACGCGGGTATTCGCGTCGAGCGTCACCACCATGAGGTGGCGTCGGCGGGTCAAGCGGAGATCAACTTCCGGTTCTCCTCGCTCACCAATGTAGGGGATATTGTCCTTTTGTACAAGTATATTGTTAGAAACGTGGCGCGCAGTTACGGCAAGGTGGCGACATTCATGCCCAAGCCGTTATTCGGCGACAATGGTTCTGGCATGCACGTACACCAAAGCCTGTTTGACGGTGACACGCCGCTCTTTTTTGAGCAGGGCGCATACGGCAACATGAGCAAACTTGCGCTGCATTATATTGGCGGCATCCTTAAGCACGCTCCGGCGATTCTCGCGTTTTCTAATCCCAGTACGAATTCCTACAAGCGGCTGGTGCCTGGCTTTGAGGCGCCCGTGAATCTGGTGTTCTCGAAGGGCAATCGCAGCGCGGCCGTCCGTGTGCCGATCGCAGCCGTTTCGCCAAAGACGGCGCGAATTGAATTCCGCACGCCAGACGCGACTTCGAACCCTTACTTGGCGTTTTCTGCGATGCTGCTAGCTGGTATTGACGGAATCAAGAACGAACTGGATCCGCGCGAACTCGGTTTTGGCCCTGTCGACAAGAACATTTACGAGTTATCGGCAGAGGAGAAGAAGGGCATCCGTGCTGTGCCGGGATCTTTGCAAGAGGTGCTTCAGGCGCTGGAAGACGATCACGAGTTCCTGCTTGCGGGCGGTGTGTTTGACAGCGACTTTATCCAGACTTGGATCAACTTCAAACGCACAACGGAGGTCGAACCGCTCGCACTACGCCCCCATCCGTACGAGTTTCAAATGTATCTTGATCTGTAAGCTAACTTTACTCATTCCTTGGTTTTGGGCGTGCGCT
>JAJZCL010000107.1 GCA_021846165.1 Bacillota bacterium
ATCTATTTGTTGCGCATGGGAGCGTTAGTAGAGGAATCGATTTTCAAAGCGGTGCGCGTGCTGAACGAACAGGACGTCAAGCTGGCGGAAGAGGTGATCCGCAGCGATGACCAGATCGATCAGATGGAGATTGACTTAGAAACGCGCTGCCTGAACCTGATTGCGCTGCAGCAGCCTTTGGCGGGAGATTTGCGCATCCTGGGCACCGTGTTGAAGGCGGTGACCGATTTGGAGCGGATCGCCGATCACTCTGTGGAACTGGCGAAAATCGTCTTGCAATTGGAGAACCAGCCGTGGATTGAACCGCTGATCAATATTCCGCGGATGGCCAAGGTTGTCGAAAAAATGGTGCGCGATAGTTTGACGGCGTTTATCCGCAGGGACGTGGCGATGGCCGAAACCTTATCGGATTTGGACGATCAGGTGGACGGGCTGTATCGGCATGTGTTTGAGGAACTCCTGATGACGATGATCACAACGCCCTCCTCCGTGCAACAGGCGACGCTGTTGTTGCTCGCGGCGCAAAACCTCGAACGGATCGGCGATCATGCCACGAACATTGGCGAGTGGGTGATTTTTATGGTAGAAGGCGTTCGCCGCGATCTCAATACGTAGCGATGGCGACCGTGCGGATTCGCGTGACGGCGGAAAAGTTTCTAGTGGAAATGGACAGTGGGTTCGCTGTGTTGCGAGCGCGGCTGGCGAACGGTGATACGTTGCGGGCGGTGGGCGATTTGCGGCCAATCCAGTTGGGCAGTGAGTATGAACTGGTCGGGCGGTACGCCTTTCACCCGGAATTCGGGAAACAGTTTCAGGTCGACTCATTTTCTCAGCAGGCGCCGACAAGTACGCTTGGCATTGAACGGTTTTTGGCGAGCGGACGTTTTAAGGGGATTGGCCCGAAAACCGCCAAGATGATCGTGGCCCACTTTGGCGCCAGCACCATTGAGGTGTTGATGGATCAACCTGAGCGTTTGGCGGAGGTGCCGACGCTCTCGTCCAGCCGGGCGAAGAGGCTTGCCGCCGCCTTCGCGGAAGCGCGCGATGTGGCGCGGCTTGCGACATTTCTGCGCGGGCACGGACTGCCGATGCACCTGGCCGATAAGCTTTCGCAACGGTACGGCAGTGGGGCCGCCGCGTTGGAACTCCTTTCGCACCACCCCTACCAAATGGTCGAGGATGTGCGCGGCATTGGATTTCGTACGGCTGATCGGATTGCGCAGGCGGCAGGCATATCTGAACACTCTCCTGAGCGACTGTCGGCGGCACTGGTGTATGTGCTTGCGGCGGCGGAAGAGGATGGGCACATGTACCTGCCTGTCGAAGTGTGGACGCAGCGGGCGGGTGAGTTGTTGCGGGTCGATGCAAAGGAAGTAGCGGTCGTTTCTGGGCGACTGCTTGCCAGAAATACGGTGGCGGCGGAAATGTACGGGGACGAACTCGCTGTTTATGGTTTGCCTATGTTCAAGGTGGAGAAGCGCATTACCGCAAGGTTGTGCGAGCTGATGGCACAGTCAGGATCAGACGGAGAAGGCGTGACCGTCGCAACGGAGTCTGAACTGACGCTTGAACAGGCCAAGGCGGTAGCGGCGGTATTTGCGTCGCCAATCGTGATGATCACGGGCGGACCGGGGACGGGCAAGACGACGGCGGTGCGGGAGATCGTGCGCGAGGCTGACGCGCGAGGATTGGCGACCGTCCTCGCAGCGCCGACCGGACGAGCCGCACAGCGACTGGCGGAGAGTACGGGGAGTTCTGCGCAAACCTTGCATCGTCTGCTTGAGATGGGATCGCCGGGGGTATCTGGTTTGCAATTTTTGCGCAGCCGGGAGCGGCCGCTGGTCGGGGATGTGTTCATCGTTGACGAGGCGTCGATGATCGATGCGCCTTTATTTGCGAGTTTTTTAGAGGCGCTGCCAAACGGGGCGCGACTGGTGCTGGTCGGCGATCCGGAACAACTGCCCGCCGTCGGGCCGGGACAGGTGCTGCGCGACCTGATTGCCGCCGGTTTTGCGCCGGTTTGTGCGCTCACGCAAGTCCACCGCCAGGCGGCGAACAGCGCGATCATCGCGGCGGCGCACGCAGTCCGCAATGGCCGCGTGCCAGCCATCAAGTCAAGCGAACAGCGGGACTTTTTTTTCATCGAAGAAAATGACGCAGACAAGGCGTCGAAGCTCGTGACGGACTTGGTTACCGAGCGGTTGCCGCGATATTTGCAAGTGGACGCCCGTCTGGGCGTCCAGGTGCTGGCTCCGATGCGCAAGGGGCGGTGCGGGATCGACCGCCTGAATGAACTGCTCAGTGAACGCTTGACCGATCGGAACGCGCCAAAATTGACGAGCGGCGCACGGGTTTTTTATTTGCATGATAAAATTATGAATATCAAAAACGATTATGAACGGGAAATTTTTAACGGTGATGTTGGGCTGATCACCAAGGTCGAGGGGGAACGCTTGGCCGTTGTGTTTGGCGGTGACGACAGGCGGCGCGAGGTGTGGCTAGAGCGCACGGATCTGGGACAGATTGTACACGCGTATGCGGTGTCGGTACACAAGAGTCAAGGCAGTGAGTACCCGTGTGTGGTGCTGCCGCTGTTGCGCGAGCATGCGGTCATGCTGCATCGGCAACTGGTGTATACGGCGATGACGCGGGCGAAGTCGTTGCTCGTGGTGGTAGGGCAAAGATCGGCTTTGGAACTGGCGGTACAAAGAGTGGACGCGACGCGCAGGTATACGCACCTTGCGGAGCGCATAAGGGAGCGCATAAGGGAGAGCGGTGGAGAACGATGAGCGAGAGAGTGCTGGTTGTTGACGATGAGGAGTCGATCCGCAAGTTGGTAGAGTATAACCTGGTACAGGCGGGTTTTGAGGTGATGACGGCGGAAAACGGCAAAACGGCGTTAGAACTGGCGCGCGGGGACGTGGATTTGCTTATCCTTGACCTGATGTTGCCCGGTCTCAGCGGTATTGAGGTGTGCAAGCGTCTGCGCCAAGAGTCTTCAAAGCTGCCGATTATTATGTTAACTGCGCGAGGGGAAGAGATTGACCGGATTCTGGGGCTGGAAATGGGCGCCGACGATTATGTGACGAAACCGTTCAGTCCGCGTGAACTGGTCGCTCGTGTGCGGGCGGTATTGCGCCGCAAGTCGGACGAAACCTCGACACTTTCCGAGGGGGTGGCGCAGTTTGCGGTGGGTGAATTGCGTCTGGATCAGGAACGGTATGAGGTGACGGTACGGGGACAGGCGATCGAGTTGACGCCGCGCGAGTTTGAACTCTTGCATTATTTATTGAAAAACATCGATCGCGTGGTCAGCCGCGACCAACTTCTTGATCGCGTCTGGGGGTATGAATTCGCAGGCGATACGCGGCTGGTGGACGTTCATATCAGCCACTTGCGCGACAAGATCGAAGAAGACCCGAAAGCGCCGCGCTATATCAAGACGGTGCGGGGCGTCGGGTATAAGTTTGTCCGAGGGGAGTAAATTCAGGTGGTGTGGGGTGTTTGGGGGCCTGTCGCGGCAGCGTTGGCGGTAGTGCTAATGGTCATCGCCGCATGGACAGGTTGGCGGCTCCTTCGCTTCCGCAGCGCACAGGTGGCGCTCATGCAATTGCTCCGGCACCGACGCGAGGGCAGGATGGATGTGCGGGTGAAGGTACTGGAACGAGGCGTGATTGGCGGGCTGGTCGATGCCGTCGACACTCTTCTTGCGGATCTGGAAACCGCTCAGGATGAAACGCTGCAGGAGCGCAGCAAGTTAATCAGCATCATGAGTCACTTGGTGAGCGGCGTGATTGTGATCGACAAAGCAGGCAAGATCATCCTTGTCAATCATGCGACGGAAGAGTTGCTAGGCATCAGCGAGGCGGAGATTGTCGGCAGGTGGCATTGGGAGGCGGGTCATCACTATGGGTTGTCGTCGCTTGTCGACGAGGCGATTGCAGGCGGGGTAGTGCTGAAACGGGAGGTGCAATTGCACAAGCCCAAAGACATGACCATCGAAGCGCACGTCACCCCGATTCAGCAGGCGAGTGGTGTGGTGGCGGGCGCTGTGGTGCTGCTGCACGACGTCTCCGAATGGAAGCGGCTGGAGTATATGCGCAGTGACTTTGTTGCGAATGTGAGCCATGAACTCAAGACTCCCATCACCGCTTTGAAAGGGTTTGCGGAAACGCTGCTTGACGGTGCGCTAAACGACTTGCCGACAGCGCGTCAATTTGTGGAGATTATGCGGGAAGAGGCGGATCGCATTGGTCGCTTGGTGGAGGACTTGTTGGATTTGTCGCGGATTGAGGCAAAACAGATCGAACTGCACCCAGAGCCGGTCGATGCCAGGTGGTTGCTGCAAAAAACGGTGGAACTCTACTCCTTTCAAGCGGTGGAAGCGGGGGTCAAGCTATCGTACCGGGTGGACTGCGAAGGCGAGTGCCTGGCTCATGCGGACGGAGATCGGCTGCAGCAAATTTTGATCAATCTCGTCAGCAACGCCCTGCAGTTTACTCGCGCCGGTGGGGAAATAACGCTGGCAGTGGAAGTGGCTGGAGACCGCCTGGTGTTTGCCGTTGAAGACACGGGGGTCGGCATACCTGCGTCTGACCTCGGTCGCGTGTTTGAGCGGTTTTATCGGGTGGATAAGGCACGTAGTCGGCAATCGGGGGGGACCGGACTGGGACTCTCCATCGTCAAGCACCTGGTGGAGGCTCACGGTGGCCATGTGGGGGTGCATTCGGAAGTGAACCAGGGGAGCCGATTCTTTTTTGATGTGGCGGGTTTGGCGCTAACAACGGAAGAGGAGGTCTGACGTTGTCTGGATGCGCGAATCGCGCAGAAAATTCTCCAAAATGTGACGGGAAGAGGAGGGATTCTCCTTTTTTTTATGGTCAAAAATCCCTGCTATCGATACAGTGGAGGTGGAGGGTGATGGAAGATGGCCAGCGCGTTACCGCCAAGTTCAGGGGAACGGTTGCTTCGACAAAACGAAGTAGGAAGACGCAAGCAAAAACACCATGCGTGGGGGGAACGAATGATTGATTTGTTCTTTCCGGAGCAGGCGACGTGTCCGCTTTGCGGTTTTGCCTTTGCGCATGAGGCCAAAGGGTGGTCGAAGGTGCACTTGTGTGATCGCTGCGCTCGGGGTTGTGAAGAGATTGTCGGAGGAATTTGTCGGATCTGTGGGCGTCCCGATGCGGGTCCGGTGTGTCGAGAGTGCGAGCAGGCGGATCATTTATTTGTGACGGCGCGGGCGTACGGGCGCTATCATGGTGTGATTGAAGCGTCCATCAAG